>PNKD01000251.1 GCA_013822265.1 Leptothrix sp. (in: b-proteobacteria) | reverse complement strand
AAGAAGCTGCCCAACAACGCCGGCCCGGCGAGCGAGCCGCTGCCCGGCTTCAAGGAGATCCAGCCGCAGGTCTTCGCCGGGCTCTACCCCACCGAGGCCAGCGAGTACGACCAGCTGCGCGATGCGCTCGAGAAGCTCAAGCTCAACGACAGCAGCCTGCGCTACGAGCCCGAGGTCAGCCAGGCGCTGGGCTTCGGCTTCCGCTGCGGCTTTCTCGGCCTGCTGCACATGGAGATCGTGCAGGAGCGCCTGGAGCGCGAGTTCGACCAGGACCTCATCACCACCGCGCCCAGCGTGGTCTACGAGGTCGAGCTCAACGACGGCACGGTGATCCAGGTCGAGAACCCGAGCAAGATGCCCGACCTGGGTCGCATCAAGGAGATCCGCGAGCCCATCGTCACCGTGCACCTGTACATGCCGCAGGACAGCGTGGGCCCGGTGATGACGCTGGCCAACCAGAAACGAGGCCAGCAGATCAACATGGCCTACCACGGCCGCCAGGTGATGCTGACCTACGAGCTGCCGCTGGCCGAGATCGTGCTGGACTTCTTCGACAAGCTCAAGAGCGTGTCGCGCGGCTACGCGTCGAT
>PNKD01000250.1 GCA_013822265.1 Leptothrix sp. (in: b-proteobacteria) | reverse complement strand
GCGCAGCCATAGCTCGGGCTATGGCGAGCATTTGCAACGACGAGCAGGTGCTTTTTGGTGTGATGAGCGGGCATGAACGAAAGACTCTCACGCTCTCAGCCGGCCAGCGCGTCGTCCAGCACCTCCACCCAGTGCCGCACCGGCGTGGACGTGCCGCTTTGCAGATGCTGGATGCAGCCGATGTTGGCGCTGACGATGGCGTCCACCGGGTCGGGCGCGTTGGGCGACACGAGGTGCGCGAGCTTGCGGTCGCGCAGCTGCGTGGCCAGCTCGGGCTGCAGCACGCTGTAGGTGCCGGCGCTGCCGCAGCACAGGTGGCTTTCGGCGCCGGCCAGCCGCACCTCGAAGCCGAGCGCGCTCAGGTGGGTCTCGACACCGCCGCGCAACTGCTGGCCGTGCTGCAGCGTGCACGGCGGATGGTACGCAAGGCGTACCCTCCGCCGGGCGGATGAGGATGTGGCACCCCCTCCCTGCTCCCCCGCCAAGCGGGGGAGAGCCAAACGCGGTTGCAGCAACGGCACGATGTCGGGCAGCAGTTCGCTGATGTCGCGCGTGAGCTCGCTGACGCGGCGCGCCTTGTCGGCGTAGTCGGCGTCGTGGGCCAGCGCGTGGCCGTAGTCCTTCACCGCCACGCCGCAGCCGCTGGCGTTCATCACGATGGCCTCGACGCGGCCGGCGCTC
>PNKD01000249.1 GCA_013822265.1 Leptothrix sp. (in: b-proteobacteria) | reverse complement strand
CTGCAGGATGTCGAACAGCAGCGCCAGCAGCTCCATGTAGCGCGCCTTGCTGTACTTGCTGCCCTTGAAGCAGCGGCCGATGCCGGCCACCGTGGCCTTGACCACCTTCATCTGGTTGTTGGCCAGGAAGGCGCCGATGGCCGCACCGAAGATGGTGATCATCTCGAACGGCAAGGCCTTCAGGATCACCGCGATGTTGCCGCCGTGCACGATGAAGACACCGAACACGCAGCCCAGCGCCATGAGCCAGCCGATGATGACGAACATGAGAGTGTTTCCGCGTAGTGGCCGGCGGCAGGGATACCCGAGCCGGGATTCCCTGGGTTATCGGCCGCCGCGCGCGGTGGTTGAGCCGGCAGACGGCCCCGCAGGCTGGTAGATCCACAGCGGCTTGCGGCCGCCGCCCTGCAGGCAGGCCACGGGCGCCACGCCGGGCACGGCGAACTCCAGGCTCACCAGCCAGGCTCCGGGGGCCAGCTCGCGTGCGGCCTTGGAGTGCGCGCGCGCCATGCTCTCGGGGCGCTGGAAGAGATAGACGAGGTCGAAGTCGGACCAGGGCACGGCCCACATGTCGCCACGCTGCACGCGTGCGCCGCGACAGCGCCAGCGCGCCGCCCAGGCCAGCACGGGGCTCCACTCGACGCCGCTGTGCGCGGCCTGCGGCCACAGCTGGCGCAACGCCGCGAGACCGTGGCCCAGCCCGCAGCCGGCATCGTGCAC
>PNKD01000248.1 GCA_013822265.1 Leptothrix sp. (in: b-proteobacteria) | reverse complement strand
TTTTCCAATCCAGGTATGAGCCTGGAGCGCCCTGAGGTCGACGACGCGAAGCGAGTCGATCCGTTGTAGGTCTGGTCAGTGTATTGGGCCCCGGACTTTTGGGTTCATCAACCGTGGTCGAGGGCTGTGGGCATGTGGGCGAAGGCGCGGGCGGTGGGCAACGTGTACTCACGTTGTCCACGGGCTGCGCCGGTGCGCGCAAGCGCATCGTCCACATGTCCACAGCCCTGCCCCGCCGCTGACGGCTTGGGCCCCTCAGCCGGTGCGTGTGTCCGTGCGTTTGAACAGGGCCTGGCGGGCTTCGTTGAGTTCCTCTGCGGCCTGCACATCGGTCAGTGCCCGCGCCAGCTGCTGAAGGTCCAGCAGCGTGACACCAGGCCGCAGGAAGCTCGCCGCCTCGGGCAGGCTGGCCAGCTTGTCCAGCGGCGTCATCGCATCGCGCGGACGGTACACGCGCTTGATGCGCCCGGGCTTCTTGGGGTCGGCCAGTTCGGTGGCGAACAGGCACGGCCGGTGGTAGTTCAGGAACGGGTTGAGGTACTCGCGGCAGTAGGTGTCGAAGCGCTTGGCGTGACGGCGGTGGATGTGCTCGTAGCCGAACTCCTTGCGCACCACGGAGCCGTTCTTGGTCTCGGCCAGGCCGTTGTCGTTGCTGTGCCGCGGGCGGCTGCGCGTGAACTCGATGCGCAGCTTGTCGAGCAGTCGCGCCACCTTGTGGTTGACGTACTCGCTGCCGTTGTCGGCGTGGAAGCCCAGTATCTCGAAGGGGAACTGCGCCAGCATCTCCTCGATGACGCTGAGCAGGTGTGCCTCGGAAATCGCCTGCACGCTGGCCACCACCTGCCACTGGGTGACGCAGTCCACGGCGTTGATGTGGTACAGGCCCTTGATGCCGTCCAGGTCGCCCTGGTGCACGCTGTCGATGCGGATGAAGCCGGGCCGGCCTTCGGGCGCCGGCGCCTTGCGCACGCCGATCTGGGTGTTCTTGCTCGGCCGGGTCTTGGTCAGCAACACACGCTGGTTGCGGTAGCCGGTGCTATGGCGCAGGTTGTACAGGTGGCCCACCGAGATCGAGCCCAGCCGCTCGAACCGTTCATCACCGAAGACGTCCCGTTGGCGGCGCAGCACGCAGGCCGTGGCCGGGCCCGACAGCGTGCCCATGGCGCGGTCCACGTCGACCAGCAGCGCCACGTCGGCGGGCGTGTACAGGCGGGCAAACGGGTGACGTGGCGCGCCGTAGTTCTTGACCAACGGCTTGCCGCCGTCCCAGCGTGAGACCAGCCGCGTGATCTGGGCACGGCTGTAGCCGCTCAGACGCTGCAGATAGGCCAGTACGGGGCCGCGGTC
>PNKD01000247.1 GCA_013822265.1 Leptothrix sp. (in: b-proteobacteria) | reverse complement strand
GTAGAGCTGGTTGGCACGCAGCGCCGCATAGACGTGGTGCATCAAGGCGATGTTGGCCGGGTCGTACAGGCTCGCGCCCTCGGGCAGCAGGCCGGCCTCGGCCAGCAGCTGCTCGGCCTTCTCGTGTCCGGACTCGGTCAGGAAGACCTGGTGCGTCTTCTCGTCGACCGTGAAGTCGCCGGCCTCGATGACACCTTCGCCGGTGCGGATGTCTTCCTCGCCGATCTGCTTCTTCAGCTGCGGGACGATGGCGTTGATGCGCACATACATCTCGGTGTGGTCTTCGGCCTGGCCGCTGATGATCAGCGGCGTGCGCGCCTCGTCGATGAGGATCGAGTCGACCTCGTCGACGATGGCGTAGTTCAGGCCGCGCGCGACGCGGTCGCGCGTCTCGAGCACCATGTTGTCGCGCAGGTAGTCGAAGCCGAACTCGTTGTTGGTGCCGTAGGTGATGTCGGCGGCGTAGGCGGCCTGCTTCTCCTCGCGCGACATGCCGGGCACGTTGACACCCACGGTCATGCCCAGGAAGTTGTAGATGCGGCCCATCCACTCTGCGTCGCGGCGCACCAGGTAATCGTTGACGGTGACCAGGTGCACGCCCTTGCCGGTCAGCGCGTTGAGGTAGACCGGCAGCGTGGCCATCAGCGTCTTGCCCTCGCCGGTGCGCATCTCGGCGATCTTGCCCTGGTGCATCGCCAGGCCACCGATGAGCTGCACGTCGAAGTGGCGCATCTTCAGCGTGCGCTTGCCGCCTTCGCGCACGACGGCAAAGGCCTCGGGCAGCAGCGAGTCGAGCTCGGTGCCGGCGGCCAGGCGCTGGCGGAACTCGTCTGTCTTGGCGCGCAGTTCTTCGTCGCTGAGCTTCTCGAACTGTGTTTCCAGCGCGTTGACCTGGTCCACGATGCGCCGGTAGGTCTTCAGCAGGCGTTCGTTGCGGCTGCCGAAGAGCTGGGTCAGGATCTTGGGGAACATGCGGCGTCTGGGCTTGGAGTTCAGGGGCGATGCGGCACGTACACGGACCATGCGCATCGGCAGCGCCCGCCGACCCCGGCTTGGGGATCGTCAGGCATGAAGGGTCTCAGGTGGGGGCGCTGTGGCGGTCTGCAACACCGGTGGGCAGGTGCGTTCGTGCACTTTGGCCCGGCCTCTTGGCGTCGCACACAGAGCTTTTCAGTTTACCACCCGGCCCAAGGCCGCCCGGGCCGGCGGCTCAGCGTCGGCGCAATGGCGTGCTGGCGGCCGCTTGCGCGGCAGGCGCGCCAGCGAGAAAGCGTGCCGGGTCCTGCGGCACGCCATCGACCAGCACCTCGAAGTGCAGGTGCGCACCCGTCGAGCGCCCGGTGTTGCCCATCTGCGCCACCACCTGGCCGCGGCGCACCAGCGCGCCCGGCCGCACGGCGATGCTGGCGTTGTGCGCATAACGCGTGACGAGGCCGTTGCCGTGAGCGATCTCGAGCAGATTCCCGTACTCGGGGTGGATCTCGGTGGCCGTCACCATACCTCCGGCGGCCGCCCGGATCGGCGTGCCGATGGCACCCGGGAAGTCGAGCCCGGTGTGCAAGGCCGAGCGGCCGTTGAAGGGGTCGCGACGGAAACCGAAGCCCGAACCGACGTCTCCCTCCACCGGAGTGGCGCTGGGCACCAGCA
>PNKD01000246.1 GCA_013822265.1 Leptothrix sp. (in: b-proteobacteria) | reverse complement strand
AGTTGAGCTACGGGCAGCTGTGAAGCGTGCGCGATTCTAGGAGCGGCGCCTCGCGGCTGCCGGCCAGACGCTTGTCGAGCACGCCATACAGGCGCCTGGTCTCATTGGTGTAGCGCTCGACGGCATAGGGGAGCTTCTCGGGTGCATAAACGCGAAAGTGATGGGCCTGGCCGCCATCGTGCCCACGCTGCCCACCTGGAACATCAACCAGTGCAGCGCCTCGTACTTCGTGGCCACGCCCTCGGGCAGCAGGCGCCCGGTCCTGCCGGCCAGGTAGAGCAGGATGGTGCCGCTCTCGAACAGGCTGAACGGCTGGCCGCCGGGGCCGTCGCGGTCGACGATGGCCGGCACCTTGTTGTTCGGGCTGATGGCCAGGAACTCGGGGCTGAACTGATCGCCGTTGCCGATGTCGACCGCATGCAGGCGGCAGGGCAGGCCGCCTTCCTCGAGCATGATGCGAGCCTTGTGTCCATGGGGCGTGGCCCACGAATACACTTCGACCATGCCGGCTCCTCGGGTCGGGCGCTCTGAATGCCCCAGTCTCAACCGACTCCAATGCACCATGCTTGAAGGCATCAAACGCTTGTTCTCGGGCGGCACGGCGCCGGCGGCCGAAGGCTGGGAGGGCATCGCGCCCTGGGCGGCTTCCAAGCAGTACACGTTTCGCGGCGTGCACGAAGAAGGTTTCGTCGTCGACGGCCGGCTGGGCGCCACACCATGGCGGCTGGAATGGGGCCCTTCACATCGCCCCTACATCCAGGGCCAGGAACTGCGGCTGCGCGCCGAGCTCGGGCTGGGCTCCGAGTTGCAGCTGGTGCTGATGAACCGCACGCTGCAAGAGGCCATGGAGAAGGCCGTCTTCGACCAGTACGTCGAGGGCGTGCAGACGCGCATCGACAACCAGACGCCACCCGAGATGCGTTGGCTGGTGATGTTTCCCAAGCTGGCAGGCACCGACATGCCCTTGCTGCGCGAGCGTTTCGTCGCGCTGTCCAGCATCCAGGGCTGGCTCAAGCACTGGCTCGAGGGCCCGCTGACGCAGGCGCTGGCGGCGCTGCAGACCGACCCGGCCACGCCCCTCGTGCTGATGATCGGCCGCGGCCGGCTGATGCTGCGAACGGCGCTGCCCGACGCCGACGTGCCTTCGCTGCAGCACTGGCTGCGGCTGTTCGAGACGGCGATGCGCGAGGCGCGCCGCGTCGCCAGCGAAGACAGCGATTCGATCTCGCCGAGCACGCAGCCCAGCATGTGGTCGACGAGCGCATTGCCGGGCGACGAACGGGAGAAGTAGCCCGCCACCGCGGCGGGCCACTCGTCAGGCGGCGAGCTTGCCGAGTTCGATCTTCGCGATCGCGTTGCGGTGCACCTCGTCGGGGCCGTCGGCGTAACGCAGCGTGCGCGCCAGCGTGTAGAAGTAGGCCAGCGGCGTGTCCTGGCACATGCCGGCGCCGCCGAAGACCTGCATCGCCCAGTCGATGACCTGGCAGGCCATGGTGGGCGCCACCACCTTGATCATCGCGATCTCGGCCTTGGCGCTCTTGTTGCCGGCGCGGTCCATCATCCACGCCGCCTTCAGCGTCAGCAGGCGCGACTGGTCGATCATGCAGCGCGCCTCGGCGATGCGCTCCTGCGTCACCGTCTGCTGGGCGATGGTCTTGCCGAAGGCGGTGCGGCTGGTGGCGCGCTCGCACATCAGCGTCAGCGCGCGTTCGGCCAGGCCGATGA
>PNKD01000245.1 GCA_013822265.1 Leptothrix sp. (in: b-proteobacteria) | reverse complement strand
ACGCTGGTGGCCATCACCTGCGGCGCGAACATGAACTTCGACCGCCTGCGCTTCGTCGCCGAGCGCGCCGAGTTCGGCGAACAGCGCGAGGCGCTGTTCGCGGTGACCATCCCCGAGGAGCGCGGCTCGTTCAAGCGCTTCTGCGAACTGATGGGCCCGCGCTCGGTGACCGAGTTCAACTACCGCATCGGCGACGCCGACGCCGCCCATGTCTTCGTCGGCTTGGCGATACAGCGCCCCGACGAGGCCGAGCGCATCGAGCGCAGTTTCGTCAAGCACGGCTTCGCCACCGTCAACCTCACCGGCGACGAGCTGGCCAAGGAGCACGTGCGCCACATGGTGGGCGGGCGCAGCGAGCTGGCGCGCAACGAACGCCTGTTCCGCTTCCAGTTCCCCGAGCGTCCGGGGGCGCTGATGCGGTTCCTGGCGGCCATGCACCCGGGCTGGAACATCAGCCTCTTCCACTACCGCAACCAGGGCGCCGACTACGGCCGCATCCTGGTGGGCATCCAGGTGCCCCAGGGCGACGAGGCCGCGTTCGATCACTTCCTGCGCACGCTGGCCTACCCCTGCATCGAGGAGACCCGCAACCCCCTGGTCGCACTGTTCCTGAAGTAGGCCGCCGCGGCGTCGGCGCCGGCATCGCTCGCTACACTCGGCGGCCATGGCGTCATCGAACCGTTCGCTGGTCACCCCGACCACCAACCCTGCACTCGAGGCGGCACTGCGCGAAAAGCTGCAGCGGCGCAACGAGGTCGGCGGCAGCCTCGGCGAGCTCGAGCCGCTGGCCATCCGCATCGGGCTGATGCAGAACAGCCTGCGGCCGCAGTTCACGCACCCGCAGCTGCTGGTCTTCGCAGGTGACCACGGCATCGCCGTCGACGGCATCCGCGATGCCCATGGCCGTGCCACGCACGAGACGGTGCGGATGCTGCTGCGCAACGAACTGCCGGTGACGGCGTTCGCGCTGACGCAGCAGCTGGAGCTGACGGTGGTCGACTGCGGCATGGCCGAAAGCCTGCCGCCGCACGAGCACCTGCTGGTGCGCAAGATCGCCCATGCCACGCGCAACTCGCGCGTTGCGCTGGCGATGAGCCTGGAGCAGGCGCATGCCGGCATGCGCGCCGGCATGGAGATCGGCGACAAGCTGCGCGGCAACTGCACACTGATCGCCGGCGTCGGCGTCGGCGCCCACGAGAGCGCGGCCATGGTGCTGTCGCGCATGACCGACACCCCGGTGCGCGACCTGATGGTCAGCGGCCCGCACATGGACAAGGACGAACTCGCCCACCTGATGATGGTGCTTCAAGCCGCCCTGAGCCGCCACCGCGAGGTTGTCGACCCGATCGAGGTGCTGGCGGCCTTCGGCGGTTTCGAGGTCGCGGTGATGGTGGGCGTGATGCTGATGGCGGCCAGCAAGCGCCACCTGCTGATGGTCGACGGCATCCCGGCCTGCGCCGCGCTGATGCTGGCCGCGCGCATCGCGCAGCCCGTCACCGACTACTGCATGTTCTGCCGCAGCCACGGCCACCTGGGGCTGGACCAGGCGCTGAACCTGTTTCATGCCTCGGCGCTGCTCGAGCTGGGCATGGAAAGCACCGACGGCACCGGCGCCACGCTGGCCTGGCCGATGGTGCGCAGCGCCGCAGCCCTGCTTGCCGACGTGGCCGAGGACGAAGGCGAACTCAACGACCACCGGCTAAAGCCGGTGGGTTGATGTGATACGGACTGAAAGTCCGGATACGCGTCGCCTGAACGACGCGTCATGGTG
>PNKD01000244.1 GCA_013822265.1 Leptothrix sp. (in: b-proteobacteria) | reverse complement strand
CCGGGGAACAGTCCCCGGGAACCAAGCTACGACTCACAACCCCCTGCGTCTACGAGGTCCGATCGGCCGCGCACCACCACCGCGTCAGCGGTTTGGTCCAACGCTCATCCCAGCTGGCGTGCTTCGGCGATCGGCATCTACCGCTTCTGGCGCGACCTGGGCTACGGCATCGGCGCGCTCGGCCTCGGTGCCGCGGCAGCGCTGGGCGGGCGGATAGAAGGCGCCTTCTGGTTTGTCGCCGCCGCGATGGCGGTGTCGGGCGCGCTGCTGCAGCGCTGGGGCGAAGAGACCCATCCGCGCCTGAATCCGGGGACTTGAAGCCGCCGCCGCGCCCGACGCCTGGATCGGCGCACGGCCTTCATGCCGATTGCGCGTTAGCTAACGTCCGGAGCCGCCAGCGCGCGCTGGTGGCCCCGGCACTCACGTGGCGGTCGGCGCGTCGGCCAGCGGTCCGGTCTGCGCGGCGCCCCTGCGCGCTGATTCGGCACGCGCCGCGCGCGCATGCGCCAGCCGGTACAGCAGCGGCAGCACCAGCAGCGTCAGCGCGGTCGACGACAGGATGCCGCCGATCACCACCGTGGCCAGCGGGCGCTGCACCTCGGCGCCGGTGCCGGTGGCCAGCGCCATAGGCACGAAGCCGAGCGAGGCCACCAGCGCCGTCATCAGCACCGGCCGCAGCCGCGTCAGCGCGCCTTCGTGGATGGCGGCGTCGAGCGCCAGGCCGTTCTCGCGCAGCGACCGGATGTAGGCGATCATCACCAGCCCGTTGAGCACCGCCACGCCCGACAGCGCGATGAAGCCGACGCCGGCCGAGATCGACAGCGGGATGTCGCGCAACCACAGCGCGACGATGCCGCCAGTCAGCGCGAACGGCACGCCGGTGAACACCAGCAACCCGTCCTTGATGTTGCCGAACATCGCGAACAACAAGCCGAAGACCAGCAGCAGCGCCACCGGCACGACGATCTGCAGCCGCTTGGTGGCCGACTGCAGCTGCTCGAAGGTGCCGCCCCAGGTCGTCCAGTTGCCGGTGGGCACCTTGACCTTCTGCTCGAGCTGGGCCTGCGCCTCGGCGACGAACGAGCCGATGTCGCGTCCGCGCACATTGGCCGTGACCACCACGCGGCGCTTGCCGTCCTCGCGGCTGATCTGGTTGGGGCCGGGCGCGATGTCCAGCGTGGCCACGTCGCCCAGCGGCACGTAGGCCGGGCGCTGAACACCCTGCGCACCCTGAGCGCCTTCGGCCGCCGGCAGCCGGATCGGGATGCGCCGGATGGCGTCGAGGTTGCCGCGCGCCGCGTCGGGCAGGCGCACCAGGATGTCGAAGCGGCGGTCGCCCTGGAACACCAGTCCGGCCTCGCGGCCGCCGACCGCGATCGACAGCGCCTCCTGCACGTCGCCGACGTTGAGGCCCAGGCGTGCCGCCTTGGCGCGGTCGATGTTCATCGTCAGCATCGGCAGGCCGGTGGTCTGCTCGACCTTGACGTCGGCCGCGCCGGGGATGCCTTCCAGCACCTCGGCGATCTCGCCGGCGGTCGGGTTCAGCACGTCCATGTCGTCGCCGAAGACCTTGACCGCGACGTCGCTGCGCACGCCCGAGATCAGCTCGTTGAAGCGCATCTGGATCGGCTGCGTGAACTCGTAGTTGTTGCCCGGGATCTTCATCACCGCGGCCTGCATCGCCGCCACCAGGTCGGCCTTGCTGCGGCCGGGGTCGGGCCATTCCGACAGCGGCTTGAGCATGACGAAGTTGTCGGCCACGTTGGGCGGCATCGGGTCGGTGGCGATCTCGGCGGTGCCGATCTTGGCGAAGATCCTGTCGACCTCGGGGAAGCTCTTGACCACGCGCTCGAGCTCGGTCTGCATCTCGATCGCCTGCGTCAGGCTGGTGCCGGGGATGCGCAGCGCGTGCAGCGCGATGTCGCCCTCGTTGAGACTCGGGATGAACTCGCTGCCCATGCGCGTGACCAGCAGGCCGCTCAGGATCACCGACACCGCGGCGATCGTCAGCACCAGCGGCTTGCTGGCCATCGCCCAGTTCAGCGCCGGCTCGTAGCCGCGCCGGGCCCAGCCCATCAGCCGGTTCTCCTTTTCGCCGACCTTGTTGCCGATGAACAGCGCCACCGCGGCCGGGATGAAGGTCACCGACAGGATCATCGCGCCGAGCAGCGCGGCGACGACGGTGAAGGCCATCGGGTGGAACATCTTGCCCTCGACGCCGGTGAGCGCAAAGATCGGCAGGTAGACCACCATGATGATCAGCTGGCCGAACAGCAGCGGCCGGCGCGCTTCCTTCGACGCCTCGAAGACCTCGTGGAAGCGTTCGTTGCGGGTCAGCGGCCGGCCGGCCGCGCTCTGCGCGTGGGCCAGCCGCCGCACGCAGTTCTCGACGATGACCACCGCGCCGTCGATGATGATGCCGAAGTCGAGCGCGCCCAGGCTCATCAGGTTGGCGCT
>PNKD01000243.1 GCA_013822265.1 Leptothrix sp. (in: b-proteobacteria) | reverse complement strand
CTCAGAGCCTGAGAAGCATTTGATCGCCGCAGGCCAATCGACCGACGTGCGATGAGATGCAGTTGCCTGCTATGCGCAGGCGCGCTCGGGCAACCGGGATCCGGCCAAGGGTCGACAAGGGCTGTTCAGGGGGCGTCGGAGGTCGTCTCTTCACTTCGGAACCCTCCTATGCCGCCGCTGCGGACGCACCTGTGCCCAGACCGATCAACTGCGGCGCGATCTTGACCATGCGCATCAGGTTGTGTGCCAACGCGTACAGGTAGGCCACCGCGCGGACCCTGCCCAGTCCGCGCACGGGCATACGCTGCAGCCCGCGGTTGCGCGCCAGCGCGTTGACGCACTCGGCCGTGGCCGCGCGCTGCTTGTACACATCCTTGATGTCGTCCACGGCCATGCGTGAACGCCACTGCGCCACCGGCTCGGAGTCACCTTCCTTGCGCTGGTGCTTGTCCGGCGGCAGCACGTCATCGCCGTCCTTGCCTGTCTTGCGCTTGGGCTCGGGCACCGGCGCGATCACTTCGGTCTTGCCTCGCGTGTGCTCGTGTACCGCGTCGATCTGTTCGTGCGCGGGGAACCCGCCGTCGACCAGCCACTGCTCGGGCGTGTGGCCCGTGCGCTGCATGACCTGCCGGACCATTGGCGCCATCTGTGCCATGTCGCTGCCCGCGTTGGTCACCGCCACGCCGACGATGACCTGGTCGTCGCAGGTGCTGGCCATCTGCACGTTGAACGCCGGCCGGAAGCCGCCGTCACCCATCTTCATCACCCGCGCGTCAGCATCGGTGGTGCTCGCGCGTGCGTCCTCGGGCTTGTCACCGTTGCGTCGCTTGGCTGCCTGTACCTGAGGCAGTTGCTCCAGCGCCTCGCGGATGCGCTGTTCGCGCTCATCGGCCGCGCGCTCGCGCGCAGCCTGCGCCCGGCGGCTGGCCGCTGCCGGATCGTCCTTGCTGCGCTGCTTGATGTCCTTGACCAACTCGCCCGCCTCGGCCAGGTGCTGCTCCAGACTGGCTTGGCGCCGGAACGAGGCGGCACCCGCGTCGGCGCGCACCCGCATACCGTCTTGCGCCACGCGCTCCAGGCTGATCGCCCCGGCCGCAGCCAGCGCCGCCACGTTGGCCGTCAGCACCTCATCCATCAGCGCCTCGTTGCCCGAGCGGAAGTCATTGAGCGCGTGGTAGTTCACCGAGACACCGCCGCAGATCCAACGGTACGCGTCGTGCTCGCGCGTCAGCCGCGCCACTTCCCGGCCGCTGCCCACGCCGTCGAGCACCGCATACAGCCACAGCGCGAACAGGATGCGCGGATCGATCGCCGCGCGCCCGGCGTTGCTGCCCCGCGCCTTGATCGCCTCGCTCAGGCGGCTCAGATCCTGTCGCTCGACGTAGCCCCACACCAGCCGGGCGCGATGGTCCTCGCCCAGCAGTGACTCCAGGTCCGACGCACGCAACTCGATCTGCTGGCGGTTGGGTTGCAGCAGCCGCGGGGGTTGGGCGCGCAGCGCGCTGGCTCGCGAATGCGCGGCCGCAACAGCAGCACGTTCATCGATCGGCGCCAGGTCCTTGAACAGACCCCCGGCCGCCCTGTCTTGGTGCTTCCGCTGACTCATACCGGTCGGCAAGCCAGAGCCATGCCAGGTGCGAAGCGGGGGAGAAAAACTCTCACGCTCTCAGCCGACCCGGCACACTTTCAGCATGTTGGTCCCGCCCGGATAGCCCATCGGCTCGCCGCAGGTGATGGCATAGGTGTCGCCCGGCTTGAGCACGTCGCGCTGCACCAGCAGCCGCTCGGCCTCGTGCAGGGCCTGGTCGCGGTCGGTGTAGGCCGGCATCAGGATCGGGTAGACGTTGCGGTACAGCGCCATGCGGCGCTGCGAGCCGCTCTTCGAGGTCATGCCGAAGATCGGCACGTGGATCAGGTGCCGGCTCATCCACAGCGCCGTCGAGCCGCTTTCGGTCAGCGCCAGGATCGCCTTGCAGCCGAGGTGATGCGCGGTGAACAGCGCACCCATCGCGATGCTCTGGTCGATGCGGCCGAAGTGCCGGTTGCTGAAGTCGGCGTCGAGCTGGATGTCCTCGGCGCGCTCGGCTTCCAGCGCGATCAGTGCCATGTGCTCGACCGTCTCCACCGGGTACATGCCGGCGGCGGTTTCGGCGCTGAGCATCACCGCGTCGGTGCCGTCGAGCACGGCGTTGGCGACGTCGCTCACCTCGGCGCGCGTGGGCACCGGGTTGTTGATCATGCTCTCCATCATCTGCGTCGCGGTGATGGCGATCTTGTCCATCTCGCGCGCCATGCGGATCATGCGCTTCTGCAGCGCCGGCACCGCCGCGTTGCCGACCTCGACCGCCAGGTCGCCGCGCGCCACCATGATGCCGTCGCTGGCCTTGAGGATCGCCTCCAGCTGCGGAATCGCCTCGCTGCGCTCGATCTTGGCGATCATCGCCGGCTTGTGGCGCTGCGACTCGCCGGCCACGTTGGCCAGCTGGCGCGCCATCTCCATGTCGGTGGCGCTCTTCGGGAAGCTCACCGCGACGAAGTCGGCCCGGAAGGCCATCGCGGTCTTGATGTCCTCCATGTCCTTGGCGGT
>PNKD01000242.1 GCA_013822265.1 Leptothrix sp. (in: b-proteobacteria) | reverse complement strand
AGGCTCATACCTCGTTGGACAAGACTGGTGCTTGCCTGCCGCAGCGTGCGAGCTACCATCGCCCAGTCCACGGCCGGCACGGCAGTTGCTCTCACTTTGCCGGCACGGCCGCGACCCATGCCTGCCCTGATTCCTGGAGACCGAGATGAAGCTGCTGCTGAAGTTCAACCTCATCTTCGTCGTCGTGATGGCGCTGGGCATTGCCGTCAGCGGCTGGATCAGCCGCAGCCTGCTGCAGGTGCAGGCGCAGCAAGAGGTGCTGGGCGGTGCGCGGCTGATGATGGAGCAGGCCAGCGCGGTGCGCGCCTACACCTCGGGGCAGATCACCAAGCTGCTGCAGGAGCAGATGAAGTCCGAGTTCCTGCCGCAGTCGGTGCCCAGCTACTCGGCCACCGAGGTGCTGGCCACGGTGCGCAGCAAGCACCCGGAGTACGGCTACAAGGAGGCCACGCTCAACCCCACCAACCCGCGCGACCGCGCCGTGGGCTGGGAGGTCGACATCGTCAACGCCTTTCGCAACAACGCCGAGCTGAAGGAAGTGGTGGGCCAGCGCGACACGCCCACCGGGCGTTCGCTGTACGTGGCACGGCCGCTGCGCATCACCAACGGTGCCTGCCTGCAGTGCCACAGCAGCGTCGAGGCGGCGCCGCCCACCATGCTGGCCAAGTACGGCCCGTCCAACGGCTTTGGCTGGCAGATGGACGAGGTGGTCGGCGCGCAGGTGATGTCCGTGCCGATGGCGCTGCCGCTGCAGCGCGCCAACGACGCCTTCCGCGTTTTCATCGGCTCGCTGATCGGCGTCTTTCTCGTCGTCGGCCTGGTGCTCAACCTGATGATCTGGGTCTTCGTCGTGCGCCCGGTGACCCAGCTCTCGGCGCTGGCCGACCGCGTGAGCCAGGGCGACCTCGACGCCCCCGAGTTCAGGGTCGGCAGCCGCGACGAGATCGGCAGCCTGGCCGGCAGCTTCTCGCGCATGCGCGCCAGCGTCGTGCAGGCGATGAAGATGCTCGACAACTGAAACCGACGGAACGCGGTAGTGGCCCACCCGGAAAAGCTCGGCAAGTACAAGATCACCGGCGTGCTCGGTGAAGGCGCCATGGGCGTCGTCTACCGCGGCTTCGACCCCGACATCCGCCGCGTCGTGGCGCTCAAGACCATCCGCCGCCTCGGGGGCGACGGCGCCGAGGCGGCACAGCAAAGCGCGGCGCGCTTCCGCAACGAGGCGCAGGCGGCCGGCCGGCTGCTGCACCCGGGCATCGTCGGGGTCTACGATTTCGGTGACGACGGCCACGTGGCCTACATCGCGATGGAGTTCGTCGAGGGCCACACGCTGTCGGCCTACCTTTCGCGGCGCGTGGCCTTCAGCAACGCCGACATCGCCAGCCTGGCCGCGCAACTGCTCGACGCGCTGGGCCACGCGCACGAGCACGGCGTCTGGCACCGCGACGTCAAGCCGTCGAACGTCATCATGACGCGCAGTGGGCGCATCAAGATCGCCGACTTCGGCATCGCGCGCACCGACACCACCGGCCTGACCATGGCCAACAGCATGCTCGGCACGCCGATGTACATGGCGCCCGAGCAGTTCATGGGCCGCAGCATCGACCACCGTGTCGATCTTTACGGCGCCGGCGTCGTGCTCTACCAGCTGGTCGCCGGCCGTGCGCCCTTCGTCGGCCCGCCCGAATCGCTGATGTACAAGGTGGTCAACGAGATCCCGCTGCCGCCGTCGGCGGCCGAGGGCGCGCGCACGGGCCCGCTGTTCGACGGCGTGGTGGCGCGTGCGCTGGCCAAGGACCCGGCCGAACGTTGGGCGCATGCCGGCGCCTTCCGCGACGCCGTGGTGCGGGCCCTGGGCAGTACGCCGCCGCCGGCGGTGTCGCCCGAGACCGTGGGCGCGCTGCCCCGGGCCAACGAGTTCGCGCCCACCGAGCGCATCCCCACCATGCTGCGCCCCGGCTCGGCCACCGCGGCGCCGCCCAGCCACGGTTTCACCGGCACCGGCCAGGCGCCTTCGCACTGGGATCCGGCGGTGCTGGCCAAGGTCGAGGCGGCGCTGGCCAGACACGTCGGGCCGCTGGCCAGCGTGATGGTGCGGCGTGCCGCGCGCGAGTGCCACGACATACCGGCGCTGTACGCGCGGCTGGGCGAGCAGATCACCTTGGCGTCGGCTCGCGAGGCCTTCCTGCATGGCGTCTCGGCGGGCCACGCCACCGGCGGCACGCATGGCACGCACGGCGGTCACGGCACGGCCGGCAGTGCTGCAGCCACAGGTACCCGCGGCGGCCGCGATGTGTCGGCGCCCGCCGCGGGCGCGATGTCGGCCGGCGGCCCGCCGGTCAGCGATGCATTTCTCGATCAAGCCCAGCGCGTGCTGGCCGCCCATGTCGGGCCCATCGCCAAGGTGGTGGTCAGGCGCGCTGCCGAACGCACGCGCGACCGCCAGGGCCTGTGTGCGTTGCTGGCCGACGCGGTGCCCGACGCCACCCGCGCTGCCGTGCTGGACGAACTCGCGCGGCTTTGAGCCGTGGGGCCGCGGCGCGCGCAGCCGCCGTTTCATACCAAGTTGCGTTCAATAGATTAGATATTATGACCGTCCACGGACTTT
>PNKD01000241.1 GCA_013822265.1 Leptothrix sp. (in: b-proteobacteria) | reverse complement strand
AGGTCGGCCAGCTCCATCACGCCCTTCTTGATGGCCTGCAGGTCGTCGCCGGCGTTGGGCAGCTGCAGCAGCACGAAGAGGTCGGTCATGCCGGCCACCGCGGTTTCGCTCTGGCCCACGCCGACGGTCTCGACGATGACGATGTCGTAGCCCGCGGCCTCGCATACGAGCAGCGACTCGCGCGTCTTCTCGGCCACGCCGCCCAGCGTGCCGCTGGCCGGGCTGGGGCGGATGTAGGCGCGCTCGTCCATGCTCAGCCGTTCCATGCGCGTCTTGTCGCCCAGGATGCTGCCGCCGCTGACGCTGCTGCTGGGATCGACGGCCATCACGGCCACGCGGTGGCCGCGCTCGATGAGATGCAGGCCCAGCGTCTCGATGAAGGTGCTCTTGCCGGCGCCGGGCACGCCGGTGATGCCGAGGCGGAACGCGCCGCCGCTGGCCGGCAGCAGCGCGGCCAGCAGCGCATCGGCGCGGGCGCGGTGGTCGGCACGCGTGCTCTCCAGCAGCGTGATGATCTTGGCCAGCGCGCGGCGCTGTGCCGCGCCCGGGGCGCCCAGCAAGGCCTCGGCCCAGAGGCGGTCGGCGTCGTGCAGGCCGGCTGGCAGGTCGGCGGGCGTCTTCATGCTCGCGGCTCGCGTGCCCGCGCGTCGTCCAGCGGGTCGATCGGCTGCAGGCCGGTGAAACCTGCCGGCGTGCGCCATTCAGGCGGGGCTTCCAGCGTCGCCCAGTATTCGTCGATGCCGGCGATCAGGCCGTCGTCGATGCGGAACAGGCTGGTGGCGAAGAAGTGGGCCGGCGCTTGGTCGACACGCGCCACGCTGAGCACGCGGCCGTCGTCCAGGCGCGCGGCCTCCTTCAGGCGCAGCGCCCAGCCCTCGGGGTAGGCGGCCTGCACGGCGATGAAGGCGTCGGCGCCAGCGAAACGTTCGCCGCTGGTCCACCAGACGGCCTGCAGATCGTCGCGCAGCAGCGCGCGCGCGGCGGCCCAGTCGCGCGCCTGCACCGCGGCCCAGAACTGGCGCACGACGCGCAGCGCGGGCGTCACGGGCGGGCGCAGGTAGTCCACGTCCCACGGTCCTTCGCCGGTGTTGACGAAGCCGTGGCGCTGGTAGAAGCGGTTGGCCGCGCTGCCCTTCAACGCCACGAGTTCCACCGGCAGCTGCGCCGCATCGGCCTGCGCCAGCATCCAGCGCATCACCGCGCTGCCCAGGCCCTGCCGTGCGAACGGGGGGTCGATGTAGAAGTGGTTCAGGCGCAACGAGTGCGACAGCCGCCGCAGCACCATGAAGCCGGCGCGCCGGCCCTCACGCACGATGTGCTGCGTGTGGGCGGGCACGAAGCCTTCGGCCAGGCGCTCGCGCGAGCGGCGCTCGTCGTAGCGGCCCAGCGACTCCAGGCTCTCGCGCATGGCACGCAGGCGCAACGCGTGCAGGGCCTCGAAGTCGGCCGCGCTCACCGCCTCGAGCGTGAACCCGTCGGCCGGCGACGGCTTGGCCTTCACTTTTGGGCCTGGCGAATCTGCTCGAGCACGTCCTTCGCGCTCACCGGGATCGGCGTGCCGGGGCCGTAGATGCCCTTGACACCGGCGGCGTAGAGGAAGTCGTAGTCCTGCTGCGGCACGACGCCGCCGACGAAGACGACGATGTCGTCTGCGCCCTGCTTCTTGAGTTCGGCAATGATGGCCGGCACCAGGGTCTTGTGGCCCGCCGCCAGCGTGCTCACGCCCACGGCATGCACGTCGTTCTCTATCGCCTGGCGCGCGCATTCCTCGGGGGTCTGGAACAGCGGGCCGATGTCGACGTCGAAGCCGAGGTCGGCAAAGGCGGTGGCCACCACCTTGGCGCCGCGGTCGTGGCCGTCCTGGCCCAGCTTGGCGATCATCACGCGCGGGCGGCGGCCGTGCGCTTCGCCGAATGCGGCAATCTCTGCCTTGAGCTTGTCCCAGCCTTCGGCGGAATCGTATTTGCTCGCGTACTCGGCTGCATACACACCGGTCACCTTCATGATGTCGGCGCGGTGGCGCCCGAAAACCGTCTCCAGCGCGTCGCTGATCTCGCCCACCGTGGCGCGGGCGCGCACGGCCTCGATGCTCAGCGCGAGCAGGTTGCCCTGCCCGGTGCGTGCACATTCGGTCAGCGCGGCCAGCGCCGCCTGCACGCGCGCACCGTCGCGCGTGGCGCGGATCTGCTGCAGGCGCCTGATCTGCCCCTCGCGCACGGCGACGTTGTCGACCTCGCGGATCTCGATCGCGTCTTCGCGATCGAGCCTGTACTTGTTGACGCCGACGATGACGTCCTGCCCGCTGTCGATGCGTGCCTGCTTCTCGGCCGCACTGGCCTCGATCTTCAGCTTGGCCCAGCCGCTGTCCACGGCCTTTGTCATGCCGCCCTGGGCCTCGACCTCTTCGATGATCGCCCAGGCCTTGTCGGCCATCTGCTGCGTCAGCGTCTCCATCATGTAGCTGCCGGCCCAGGGGTCGACGACGCTGGTGATGTGGGTCTCTTCCTGCAGGATGAGCTGCGTGTTGCGGGCGATGCGCGCGCTGGTCTCGGTGGGCAGCGCGATGGCCTCGTCGAAGCTGTTGGTGTGCAGGCTCTGCGTGCCGCCGAACACCGCGGCCATGGCCTCGA
>PNKD01000240.1 GCA_013822265.1 Leptothrix sp. (in: b-proteobacteria) | reverse complement strand
CAAGGCCGACAACGCCGGCGGCCAGGGCATCCTGATCGTGCGCGACGCGAAGGAACTCGACGACCCCGAGCGCGTGATGCGCGGCCGCGAAGGCCTGGTCAGCGAGGGCCAGGTGCCCGACGAGGTCATCATCCAGGAAGGCGTGCCGACCTACGAGCGCATCCACGACGCCGTGGCCGAACCGGTGGTGCTGATGATCGACCGCTACGTCGTCGGCGGCTTCTACCGCGTGCATGCCGACCGCAATGTCGACGAGAGCCTGTGCGCTCCCGGCTCGCGCTACGTGCCGCTGGCCTTTGCCGGCAGCAGCACCCTGCCCAAGCCCGGTGGCAAGCCGGGCGCCAGCGCGCCCAACCGCTTCTACATGTACGGGGTGATCGGCCGCCTGGCAATGGTGGCGGCGTCCTACGAGATGGAAGCCACCGACCCCGACGCCGAAAGCTACGAGTGAGCGCGGTCGCTGGCGGCACAGGCTGCCGGCGAACGATGCCGCAACGCAACACCCTCATCCGGTGCTCGCGCACAATGCGCACGCCCCCATGAGCGCCGCCCCGAATTCCAAGACTCCCGGCGCACTGGCCGCCCTCACGCTGGGCGCCATCGGTGTCGTCTACGGCGACATCGGCACCAGCCCGCTGTATGCACTGAAGGAAGTCTTCGCGCACGGCCGCGTGCCGCTGACGCCCGACAACATCCTGGGCATCCTCTCGCTCGTCTTCTGGACGCTGACGGTCATCGTCTCGCTGAAGTACGTGCTGCTCATCCTGCGCGCCGACAACAACGGCGAGGGCGGCCTCATCGCGATGCTGGCGCTGGCCTCGCAAGCGGTGAAGGAACACCCCAGGTTGCGGGAGTCGCTGCTGCTGCTGGGCATCTTCGGCACCGCGATCTTCTTCGGCGACGGCGTCATCACGCCAGCCATCAGCGTGCTCTCGGCAGTCGAGGGCCTGGAGGTGGCTGCGCCGGCGCTGCACCGCTTCATCGTGCCGGTCACGCTCGTCGTGCTGACCCTGCTCTTTGCCGCCCAGCGTTTCGGCACCTCGGTGGTGGGCCGCATGTTCGGGCCCGTGACGCTGCTGTGGTTCATCGTGCTGGCCACGCTGGGCGTGCCCCACATCGTGCAGCACCCGCAGGTGCTGGCGGCGCTGTCGCCGCACCATGCGCTGGGTTTCATGCTCGCGCACCCGGGCACGGCCTTCGTCGCGCTGGGCGCGGTGGTGCTGTGCGTCACGGGGGCCGAGGCGCTGTACGCCGACCTCGGGCACTTCGGCAAGCGCCCGATACGCCTGGCCTGGTTCGCGGTCGTGATGCCGGCGTTGGTGATCAACTATTTCGGGCAGGGTGCGATGCTGCTGTACCAGCCCGAGAACGTGAAGAACCCGTTCTACGAGATGGCGCCGGCATGGGCGTTGTTCCCGCTCATCGGCCTGGCCACGCTGGCCACCGTCATCGCTTCGCAGGCGCTGATCACGGCCGCCTTCTCGGTCACCAAGCAGGCCATGCAGTTGGGCTACCTGCCGCGGCTGCGCATCCAGCACACCAGCGTGCGCGAGGCCGGCCAGGTCTACGTGCCCTTCGTCAACTGGGCGCTCTACGGCTGCGTGGTGTTCGCCGTGGTGGTCTTCGCCAGCAGCGGCGCGCTGGCCTCGGCCTACGGCATCGCGGTCACCATCGACATGACCATCACCACGGTGATGACCTTCTTCGTCATCCGTTGGGCCTGGAAGCTGCCGCTGGCGCTGTGCGTGGCCACGACGGGGCTGTTCTTCGTCGTCGACATCACCTTCTTCGCCGCCAACGCCGTGAAGGTGCTGGAGGGCGGCTGGTTCCCGCTGGTCATCGGCGGGCTGATGTTCACGCTGATGGTGACCTGGAAGCACGGCCGCGCACTGCTCGGCGAGCGCCTGCGCAGCGAGGCCATCGAGCTCGACCTCTTCCTCGAATCGATCTTCATCAACCCGCCGCTGCGCGTGCCCGGCACAGCCGTGTTCCTGAGCGCCGAGCAAGGCAGCACGCCCTTCGCGTTGCTGCACAACCTGAAGCACAACAAGGTGCTGCACGAGCAGAACCTGTTCGTCACCGTGCAGCACCACGAGGTGCCGTGGATTGGCTTCGACCGCCGCTGCGAGATCGAGGCGCTGGGCCACGACTGCTGGCAGGTGACGCTGCACTTCGGCTTCAAGAACGACCCCGACGTGCCCGAGGCGCTGAAGACGCTGACCGGCCGCGGCGTGCAGCTCAACGAGATGGAGACGAGCTACTTCCTCAGCCGCGACACCGTGGTGCCCACCTTCGGCGGCAGCATGCCGCTGTGGCGCGAGAAGCTCTTTGCCAGCATGCACCGCAACGCCGCCGGCGCCGCCGACTTCCTGCACCTGCCGACGAACCGCATCGTCGAACTCGGCTCCAAGATAGAGATTTAGGCCCCCAATCTCGCTGGCGCTCCACGCAACGCCAGAGACGTTGCTTGCTTGGCCGTCCAAGTCCGCGCAGGCGGACTTGGAGCCGCGGCCTTCGCCCCCCCGAGGGGGCCGTCGCCTGGCGGCCCGGCAGAGCCGCTTCCGCGGGCGGAAGATTGATCCTAAAAACAGCAGTTACCCGGGCGCCGCGAGCGTCGGCGGTGGGGTTGGCAGGCCGATCTGACCGACGATGCGCTGGCAGATGTAGGCC
>PNKD01000239.1 GCA_013822265.1 Leptothrix sp. (in: b-proteobacteria) | reverse complement strand
TGGCCATGTACCCGCCGGGCAGGACGCCCGTGAACCGGGTGGTGGACGTGCTGATCGAGCTGTTCAACCCGCTGCACACCGCGCTGGAGAAGACCGTGTCGCACAAGACGCGCTACGAGCGCGCCCACTTCCTGCGACGCTTCTTCCGCGAACTGCACACCGACGCCGGCTTCAAGCTGGCGCCCGATCCCCGCAACCTGGGCCAGCGGCATGTCCAGGCAATGGTGAAGGTCTGGCAGCGCCGCAAGCTTTCGCCGGGGACGATCCAGACCTACCTGAGCTTCCTGCGCGGCCTGGCGATGTGGCTCAACAAGCCGGGCTTCATCCGCAGGCCCGAGCACTACGGCCTGACGCCTGGCGAATACGAGCGCCACGAGAACGCCCAGCGCGACAAGAGCTGGAGCGGCAACGGCATCGACGTGGAGGCCTTGCTGGCCCAGGTCTCCGCCTACGATGCCCGCATCGGCGCGTCGATGCGCCTGATGGTGAAGGTCGGCCTGCGGCGCAAGGAGTCGGTGATGTGCCGCCCCTACGCCCACGTGCATCCGTTCGAGGATACAGGCCTGCCCGACGAGCAACGGGAGGCGGATCGGTATCTGTGGACGAAGGGCAAGGGAGGCCGTGCGCGCTGGCTGCCGCTGGCAACCGAGGAGCAGCAGGCGGCCATCGCGCATGCCCGCAGCGTGGTCAGCGGCCATGACGCACACATGGGGGCGCCGGATCGGGACCTGAAGTCCAACCTCCGTCGGCTGGACTATGCGCTGCGCAAGTTCGGCCTCACGAAGCGCGAGAGCGGCACCACCGGGCACGGGGCGCGGCACGACCACCTTCAAGGCCAGTATCAGGACACGACGGGCACGCCCGCGCCGGTGCGTGGCGGCGGGCCGGTCGATCAGGACCTCGACCGCCAGGCGCGGCTGCGTGTGGCCCGTGTCGCGGGCCATGCCCGCCTGCGTTCGGCTGGCGCCTACATCGGTGCGATCCGGCGCTCGCCCGCAGGGAGCCGCGACCCGGCCCAGGGCGAGACCGGCAAGCCCGGGCCGCGGAGCATCGGGGACGACGGTGACACGCCTGTCCCGGTCGCATGAGCCGGCCCGGCCCGGGCCGGCCCTGCGTTCAGGCGCAGGCGGGCGCCTCGGTCCGTGCTGGATCGTTGGCGTCGACCTCCTCGCCACCCGTCACCGGGGCATCGGCGTGCGGCTGCACGCGCAGGCAGTCGGGCAACCAGCCACGCCCGGCGAGCAGTTGTTCGGCCTGCGCCACCGCGGCATCCTTCTTCAGCGCCGCGAGCGGACCAGCAACCTTGGCGCCGGCCACCGCGTTCACCACCTCGACCACCCTCGCCTTGGACACGTGCTGAAGGTAGGCCTCCCCCGTCGCCGACCACCATCGCGTCATGTCCAGGCCGAGGGCGCGGGCCAGACCGTCATTGACCGGTCGGCCGGCGTCGGTGCCGGTGATGCCGTTCACGGTGGACGCGACCAGGAAGGTCAGCAGCCGCTGCACCGTCTGCGGCGGCTGCCGCAGCATCCAGTCGAACACCGCGTCGGGTTCCTTCGGCAGGTGCTCGATCCAGGCGATGCGGTCGGCTTCGATGCGCTGGGCCGCCGGGCTCGTCTCGATGTCCTCGGCCGCGCCCCGCAGTTCGTGCTGATTGCCGGTCGCGCTGATCGCCAGCAGGTTGGGCAGTCGGTAGGCGCCATGGAGCGGGTCGGCCAGCAGCTTCAGTGTCAGGTGGGTCGTCAGTGCCGCCAGCGCAACCTCGGGTCGGTCCAGCAGCTCGGCCTGGATCGCGGCGACGCGGTAGGCCGTGAGGCGGCGCATGAGCTTCTCGGAGTGCATGGGCCGTGCCGTGGCGCCGGCTGCCGATGGAAGCGACTGCAGGGCCGGGAGCCCAGAGCCGCGCGCAGGATCTGCGTCGCCTTCCGAGCCGCCTCCACCGGCCGACTTCTGTCCGGCAGCCTTGGTGATGGCCTGCGCCAGATCGGCCCGATCCTCGGGACGGATCAGCCCTGCCTTGACCGCGGCACGTCCGTCCGCGCCCACATGCAGCACGCACCCGGCGAGCGCCATCCACGCCGCAGGCCATTCGGTCAACGCCTCGAGCCTGGCCTTGCGCTCTTCCTCCAGCCCCTCGGCCTCGGACTCCAGGGCGAGGAAGGCACGGTCGCGCGACGCGTCGTCCCCATCGGCGGCGTCGGCGGCGTCGTTTGCCTCGCCGGCGTCGCTTACGCCCTCGCCGGCGTCGCCATCGCCGTCGCGGTCCACCAGCGCGTCCATCTGCTCGTGCAGGGCAGCGATGCGCGTGTCCAGCGCCTTCAGCGCCTCGGCCTCCTCGGGCGTCGGTGCGCGGCGGGGCTTGCGCAGCTCGCCGTGCTTGACGTACTCGTCGTAGGCGAAGCGCGGACGGATGTCGACCCACTTCCAGCCCTCGCCCAGCAGTTGCTTCGCGCGCTTGCCCAGCTTGTCGGCGGCGAGGCGCTCCAGCAAGTCCGGGTCCAGCAGGTAGGCCTTGCGGTCGTCGTCGCTGAACAGGTCGCGGCGCAGGGGTCCGCCGGCCTTCTCGTAGGCCTTGACGGTGACGTAGCGGGCCAGCGGGTCGGCGTCCGACTCGATCTCGCCCCGGGTCAGCAGTTGCCGCAGATGCTCCGGGCGCTGATTCCAGCTCGGCAGACCAGCCCAGGCCTGCTCCTGGCGCTG
>PNKD01000238.1 GCA_013822265.1 Leptothrix sp. (in: b-proteobacteria) | reverse complement strand
AATTCGGCCTCGACATCCGCGTCGCGGCGCTGCTGGCGGCCTGCTTCAGCCTGCCCGGCGGCGTGCTGCGCGCCGTCGGCGGCGTGCTGTCCGACAAGTTCGGCGCCCACGGCGTCACCTGGTGGGTGATGTGGGCGAGCTGGATCTGCCTGTTCCTGCTGAGCTACCCGCAGACCGACATGACGATCCTGACGGTCGACGGGCCCAAGACCTTCCACGTCGGCCTCAACGTCTACGCCTTCACCGTGCTGATGTTCATCCTGGGCATCTGCTGGGCCTTCGGCAAGGCCAGCGTCTTCAAGTACATCAGCGACGACTTCCCGCACAACATCGGCACCGTCAGCGGCATCGTCGGCCTGGCCGGCGGCATGGGCGGCTTCGTGCTGCCGATCATGTTCGGCGCGTTGATGGACCTCACCGGCATCCGCAGCAGCGCCTTCATGCTGATGTACGGCGTCGTCTGGGTCTCGCTGATCTGGATGTACTGGACCGAGGTGCGCAAGACCGAGGTCATGGGCGCCAACGCACCCGCCTCGCCGCTGTCGCGTAGCTTCACGCGCTGAGCCCTCGCGCCTCACTTCGCCCCGCAGCCCGCCCCATCCCCACCCCACGCAACAGCCACCTGGAGAACCCCATGGCTTCTCACGTCATTCGTCAATGGAACCCCGAGGACAAGCGCTTCTGGGACAGCGGCGGCCACGGCATCGCGCAGCGCAACCTCTGGCTGTCCATCCCCGCGCTGACCCTGGCCTTCGCGGTCTGGATGGTGTGGAGCGTGGTCGTCGTCAACCTGCCCGCGGTGGGCTTCAAGTACAGCACCAACCAGCTCTTCTGGCTGGCCGCGCTGCCGGCGCTGTGCGGCGCCACGCTGCGCATCTTCTACAGCTTCGCGGTGCCCATCTTCGGCGGCCGGCGCTGGACGGCGATCTCCACCGCCTCGCTGCTGCTGCCGGCGCTGGGCATAGGCTTCGCGGTGCAGAACCCCGCCACGCCCTTCGAGGTGATGGTGGTGCTGGCGCTGCTGTGCGGCCTGGGCGGCGGCAACTTCGCCAGCTCGATGGCCAACATCAGCTTCTTCTTCCCGAAGGCGCAGAAGGGCTACGCGCTGGGCATGAACGCCGGCCTGGGCAACCTCGGCGTGAGCATCGTGCAGTTCGTGGTGCCGCTGGTCATCACGGCCGGGGTCTTCGGTGCCATCGGCGGTGAACCGGCAATGGCCACCAAGGCAGGCCAGACCTCGCCGATGTGGCTGCAGAACGCCGGCTTCATCTGGGTGCCCTTTATCCTGGCCAGCGCCCTTGCCGCGTGGTTCGGCATGAACGACCTGGCCGAGGCCAAGGCCAGCTTCGCCGACCAGGCCGTGATCTTCAAGCGCCAGCACAACTGGCTGATGTGCTGGCTCTACCTGGGCACCTTCGGCAGCTTCATCGGCTACAGCGCCGGTTTCCCGCTGCTCATCAAGAGCCAGTTCCCGGGTGTCAACGCACTGCAGTACGCCTGGCTGGGGCCGTTGGTCGGCGCGCTGATCCGGCCGCTGGGCGGCTGGCTCAGCGACAAGCTCGGCGGCGCCCGCGTCACCTTCTGGAACTTCATCGCCATGGCCGCCGGCGTCTACGCCGTGCTGCAGTTCCTGCCGCACGGCGGGCAGGGGGGCAACTTCACCGGTTTCCTGATCAGCTTCATGTGCCTGTTCGCTGCTTCGGGCATCGGCAACGGCAGCACCTTCCGCATGATCCCGGTGATCTTTCTCACCGA
The DNA here is from genome assembly GCA_013822265.1 of Leptothrix sp. (in: b-proteobacteria). Taxonomy (GTDB): domain Bacteria; phylum Pseudomonadota; class Gammaproteobacteria; order Burkholderiales; family Burkholderiaceae_C; genus Rubrivivax. The sequence goes on along the minus strand of PNKD01000238.1, from coordinate 949 downwards.
GCGCCAGCGTGCCGCCCAAGGCCAGGGTGCCGCGGCGCAGGAGCAGGCCGTGAAGGACGCGAACAAGGAGGCCGCCGCGGTGCTGGGCTTCAGCTCGGCCATCGGCGCCTATGGCGGCTTCTTCATCCCCAAGAGCTACGGCACGTCGATCGCCTTGACGGGCAGCCCCGACGGCGCGCTGTACTTCTTCATCGTCTTCTACGTCACCTGCATCGCCGTGACGTGGTGGTTCTACAGCCGCAAGAACGCCCCGATGCCGTGCTGAGCCCTGCTCACCAAGGACGCAACAAGGAACCCGCATGAGCCACTTTCTCGACCGCCTCACCCACTTCAGCCTGCCCAAGGAGAGCTTCTCGGGCGGCCACGGCGTGACCACCGGCGAAGACCGCACCTGGGAAGACGCCTACCGCAACCGCTGGGCCCACGACAAGGTCGTGCGCAGCACGCACGGCGTGAACTGCACCGGCAGCTGCAGCTGGAAGATCTACGTCAAGGGCGGCATCGTCACCTGGGAAACCCAGCAGACCGACTACCCGCGCACGCGCTGGGACATGCCCAACCACGAGCCGCGCGGCTGCGCGCGCGGCGCCAGCTACAGCTGGTACCTGTACAGCGCCAACCGCGTGAAGTACCCGATGGTGCGCGGCCGCCTGCTCGAGCGCTGGCACGCGGCGCTGAAGACGGCCAAGACACCGGTGGACGCCTGGGCCACGATCGTCGAGAACCCCGACGCGCGTCGCGACTACCAGCAGGTTCGCGGCATGGGCGGCTTCGTGCGCTCGTCCTGGGACGAGGTCAACCAGCTCGTCGCCGCGGCCAACGTCTACACGATCAAGAAGCACGGGCCCGACCGCGTCATCGGCTTCTCGCCGATCCCGGCAATGAGCATGGTCAGCTACGCCGCGGGGTCACGCTACCTGTCGCTGATCGGCGGCGTCTGCATGAGCTT
>PNKD01000237.1 GCA_013822265.1 Leptothrix sp. (in: b-proteobacteria) | reverse complement strand
ACCGTGCGGCCCTGGCCGTCGGTCAGGCGGCCGTCGTCCAGCACCTGCAGCAGCACGTTGAAGACGTCGGGGTGGGCCTTCTCGACCTCGTCGAGCAGCAGCACGCTGTAGGGCTTGCGGCGCACCGCCTCGGTCAGCGCCCCGCCCTCGTCGTAGCCGATGTAGCCCGGCGGCGCGCCGATGAGCCGGCTCACCGAGTGCTTCTCCATGTACTCGCTCATGTCGACGCGGATCATGTGGTCGTCGCTGTCGAAAAGGAACCCGGCCAGCGCCTTGCACAGTTCGGTCTTGCCCACGCCGGTGGGGCCCAGGAAGAGGAAGCTGCCCAGCGGCCGGTTGGGGTCTGACAGCCCGGCGCGGCTGCGGCGGATGGCGTCGGCCACGGCCACGATGGCCTCGTCCTGCCCGACCACGCGCTCGTGCAGCCTGGCCTCCATCTGCAGCAGCTTGTCGCGCTCGCCCTGCATCAGCTTGCTCACCGGGATGCCGGTGGCGCGGCTCACCACCTCGGCGATCTCCTCGGCGCCGACCATGGTGCGCAGCAGCTGCGGCACGAGCCCTGCCTTGGCGCCCTTGGCCTTGCCGGTCTCCTTGGCGTGCGCGGCATTGAGCTTGGCCTCGAGTTCGGGCACGCGCCCGTACTGCAGCTCGGCCACCTTGTTGAAGTCGCCCTTGCGCTTGAGCTCCTCGATCTGCGCCTTGGCGGCCTCGATGTCTTCCTTGATCTGCTTGGAGCCCTGCGCGGTGGCCTTCTCGGTCTTCCAGATCTCTTCGAGGTCGGCGGCCTCGCGCTCGACCTTGGCGATCTCTTCTTCGATGAGGCCGAAGCGCTTCACCGAGGCCTCGTCCTTCTCCTTGCGCACGGCCTCGCGCTCGATCTTGAGCTGGATGAGGCGGCGGTCGAGGCGGTCCAGCGCCTCGGGCTTGCTGTCGATCTCGATCTTGATCTTGGCCGCGGCCTCGTCGATGAGGTCGATGGCCTTGTCGGGCAGGAAGCGGTCGGTGATGTAGCGGTGGCTGAGCTCGGCCGCGGCAACGATGGCCGGGTCGGTGATCTCGACGCCGTGGTGCACCTCGTACTTGTCCTGCAGGCCGCGCAGGATGGCCACCGTGGCCTCGACGCTGGGCTCGTCGACCAGCACCTTCTGGAAGCGGCGCTCGAGCGCGGCGTCCTTCTCGACGTACTTGCGGTACTCGTTGAGCGTGGTGGCGCCTATGCAGTGCAGTTCGCCGCGCGCCAGCGCCGGCTTGAGCATGTTGCCGGCGTCGATGGCGCCCTCGGCCTTGCCGGCACCGACCATGGTGTGCAGCTCGTCGATGAACAGGATGATGCGGCCCTCGTCGGCGGCCACTTCCTTGAGCACGGCCTTGAGCCGCTCCTCGAACTCGCCGCGGTACTTGGCGCCGGCCAGCAGGCCGGCCATGTCGAGCACCAGCACGCGCTTGTCCTTCAGGCTCTCGGGCACCTCGCCGTTGATGATGCGCTGCGCCAGGCCCTCGACGATGGCTGTCTTGCCGACGCCGGGCTCGCCGATCAGCACCGGGTTGTTCTTGCTGCGCCGCTGCAGCACCTGGATGGCGCGGCGGATCTCGTCGTCGCGGCCGATCACCGGGTCGAGCTTGCCCTGGCGCGCGCGCTCGGTGAGGTCGAGCGTGTACTTCTTCAGCGCCTCGCGCTGGCCCTCGGCGTCGGCCGAGTCGACCTTTTGGCCGCCGCGCACGGCCTGGATGGCGGCCTCCAGCGACTTGCGCGTCAGGCCGTGGCCGCGCACCACGCCGCCGATGTCGGTCTTGGCGTCGGCCAGTGCCAGCAGGAACATCTCGCTGGCGATGAACTGGTCGCCCTGCCTGGTGGCTTCCTTGTCGGCAGCCTGCAGCAACTGGGCGAGATCGCGCCCGGCCTGCACCTGCCCACCGCCCTGCACCTGCGGCAGGTTGCGGATGGCGGTTTCCATCGCCGTGGCCAGTGCGGCGGTGTTGGCGCCGGCGCGGTCGAGCAGGGCCTTGGGGCCGTCGGGCTGGGCCAGCATCGCGGCCAGCAGGTGCGACGGTTCGATGTAGGGGTTGTCGCGGGCCACGGCGGCGCTCTGGGCGTCGGCCAGGGCTTGCTGGAAGGCAGTGGTGAGCTTGTCGAAGCGCATGATCGAATCCTTTCGCTTGCAGGCCAGATGGGCGCCGGCGGCCTGCTTTCAAGGCCGAGCCGGTGCCGCGGCTTGTGCCGTGACAACCCGGCCTGCCGCCGGCGCAGCGCGCCGCGCCAGAATGCCGGCCATGGCCATCCACCAGATCCAGTTGCGTTACGACGCCACGGCAGACCGCCTGTTGCTGCAGTTGCGCACCACCGAAGCCGAGGTCTACGCCGCCTGGCTGACGCGGCGCATGGTGCAGCGCCTGTACCCACCGTTTCGCCAGGTGGTGACGCAGGCCAGCGTGGCCCGCACCACCCCGCAGGCCATGCCCGTGCCCGAGGCGCGGCAGATGCTCGAGCAGGCCGCGCTGCAGCGGCCGCTGCAGGGCGCCGACTTCGCCCAGCCGTTTGCCAGCGCCGATGCCACGCACCCGCTGGGGCCCGAGCCGCTGCTGCCCGACGCTGCCGACCTGCGCCCGGGCGCCGACGGCCAGTTGACGCTGGCGCTGCGCGAGCCGCGTGGCCGGCGCATCGAGATCGCGCTCAATGTCGAGCTGGCGACCGCCATGCTGCGGCTGATGGACAACGCGCTGG
>PNKD01000236.1 GCA_013822265.1 Leptothrix sp. (in: b-proteobacteria) | reverse complement strand
GGTGCGCGGCATCGCCAACGCGATCGCCACGCCCAGCGGCACCTGGATCGCCAGCACGATCGCGGTGAACAGGATCTGGCGCTGCAGCGCCTCGCGGAAGCGCGCCGACTGCATCACCTGCTGGAACCAGCGCACGCCCTCGAAGAAGAACTCGTTGTTGCCGAAGGTCTCCTGCACCGAGTAGTTGACCACCGCCATCAGCGGGATCACGGCGTTGAAGGCGACCAGCAGCACGACCGGCAGCACCAGCCACCAGGCTTTCTGGTTGACGGTACGCTGACTCATTCGACGATCCACCCGTCGGCGTAGACCTGGGTATGCGCGCGGTCGAAGGCCAGGCGCGCCTCGCCCCGCGGCAGTTCGATGCCCTCGCCCACCAGCACCTTGACCACCTGGTCGGCGTGCCGCGCATCGACGATGCGGAAGCGCCCGACGTCGGCCACCCGCTCGACGCGCACCGGCAGCCCGTCCTCGCCCTCGCGCGCGAAGTGCGTGAATTCGGGCCGCACGCCGATCTGCACCAGCTTGCCGCGCGCCGCACTGGCGTCGGCCACCGCCACCGGCACCGCCTGGCCGCCGATGCGCGGCACGCCGGCGGCGTCGATCTCGCAGGGCAGCAGGTTCATGCCCGGCGAGCCGATGAAGTGGCCGACAAACGTGTGACGCGGGCGCTCGAACAGTTCCACCGGCGTGCCGGCCTGCACCACCTGGCCCTCGAGCATCACCACCACCTGCTCGGCGAAGGTCAGCGCCTCGGTCTGGTCGTGTGTCACGTAGATCATCGTCACGCCCACGCGCTGGTGCAGTTCCTTCAACTTGCTGCGCAGCCGCCACTTCAGGTGCGGGTCGATCACCGTCAGCGGCTCGTCGAACAGGATCGCCGCAACGTCGCTGCGCACCAGGCCGCGGCCGAGCGAGATCTTCTGCTTGCCGTCGGCGGTCAGCCCGGCGGCGCGCTGGTCGAGCATCTCCGCGAGGTCGAGCATCGCGGCGATCTCGCGCACCCGTGCACCGACCTGGGCCTCGCCAATGCCGCGGTTGCGCAGCGGGAAGGCGAGGTTGTCGAACACGCTCATGGTGTCGTAGACGACCGGGAACTGGAACACCTGGGCGATGTTGCGCTGGCCGGGTTCGAGCGCGGTGACGTCGCGCCCGTCGAAGCGCACTCGGCCGCGCGTCGGCGTCAGCAGCCCGGAGATCAGGTTGAGCAGCGTGGACTTGCCGCAGCCCGAGGGGCCCAGCAGCGCGTAGGCGCCGCCGTCGATCCACTCGAGGTCGACGTCCTGCAGCGCCCAGTGGCTGGCGACGTCCGCACGCGGATGGGCGCGGTAGCTGTGGCGCAGCGCCTCGAGGTGGATGCGGGCCATGATCTCAGCCGGCGCAGGGCCGCTCCCAAGCCGGCTGAGCGCCCCTCGGGGGCCGCGAACGCAGTGAGCTGGGGGCCCACACTCCGGCGCAGGGCCGCTCCCAAGCCGGCTGAGCGCCCCTCGGGGGCTGCGAACGCAGTGAGCTGGGGGCTGTCATGTCAGCTGTGGAGGTGCCGGCCCGCGGCATCGAAGTACAGGCACTGCGCCACGTCGAGCGTGAACGGCACCTGCGCGCCCACGGCGTGGCTGTGCACGCCCCGCGTCAGCGACACCCAGGTGGTGCCCGCCAACGCGAAGTGCACCACGCTCTCGCTGCCGCTGATCTCGCTGATCAGCACGCGCCCGGTGACCGGCACGCCGGTCTGGCCGGCCGGCCGCACATGGTGCGGGCGCAGGCCGACGGTCAGCCCGCCGTCCGTCCGCGCGCGCAGTGCATCCGGCGCCGGCCAGCGCACGCCGTCGGCCAGCACGATGTCGTCGCCACGCTTGTGCGCATCGGCGACGTTGATCGGCGGGTCGGAGAACACGCGCGCGGTGACCAGGTCGCTCGGCGCGCGGTAGATCGCCGCCGCCGGGCCGAACTGGGTGACACGGCCCTGGTGCATCGTCGCGACATGGCCGCCCAGCAGCAATGCTTCCATCGGCTCGGTGGTCGCGTACACCACGGTGCAGCCGCGGTCGGCAAACAGGCGCGGCAGCTCGTCGCGCAGCGACTCGCGCAGCTTGTAGTCGAGGTTGGCCAGCGGCTCGTCCAGCAGCACCAGCTGCGCATCCTTGACCAGTGCGCGTGCCAGCGCGCAGCGCTGCTGCTGTCCGCCGGACAGCTCGGCCGGCCGGCGGTCGAGCAGCGGCGTGAGTTGCAGCAGCTCGGCGATGCGGCCCACGCGCGCCTTGATGTCGACCGCCGGCAGGCGCGACACGCGCAGCGGCGAGGCGATGTTGTCGAAGACGCTGAAGTTGGGGTAATTGATGAACTGCTGGTAGACCATCGACACGTGCCGCTGCTGCACCGGCACGCCGGTCACGTCGCGCCCGCCGAACCAGACGCTGCCCGCACTGGGCTTGACCAGCCCGGCCATCAGCCGCAGCAGCGTGGTCTTGCCGGCCAGCGTCTCGCCCAGCAGCGTGTTGAAACCCTGCGGTGCGAGCGCCAGCGTGGTGGGGTGGATGTGCACGTCCGCGCCGTCGCGCAACGTGACCTCACGCAGTTCGAGACTCATGGTGTCCACAAAGAGCAGGGGCGCCCTCGCGCCCCTGTCCCGTTCGTCATGCCGCGGCTACTTGGCTGCCGCCCAGCGCTTGACGATTTCCTCGTAGGGCATCGTCAAACCCTTGGGCTTCTCGTTGGCCAGCTTGGCCTTCGGGCCGTCGGGTTTGCCGAGCCACTCCTTCGCG
>PNKD01000235.1 GCA_013822265.1 Leptothrix sp. (in: b-proteobacteria) | reverse complement strand
ATGTGCCGCACCTCCTACGGCACATGTTGGAGCTAAAGCTGACCGGCTGGAAGCCGGTGGCTTGAACCCTATGATGGAAAGTCAAGTTCCACACGGAGCGGCATAGAGACGCACCGGGGCCAAGGTCTTGAGATGGCCGCCGACCAATGCCAAGCCGGCTACCGACGTGAGGTCGTACTTGAGCTGCCGGACTTCGATCGTGCGCATGACCGAATTGTCTTGGCACGCGTGCGTTTCTCCAGCAATCCGCGTCAGCCGCAGGGTGCTCGTCTGTCGAGGTGAGGTCACGGGTTCAGGTAACCGATTGCGAGGCGGTTGTCGACACGGCGCCGCTAACGCCGCTAACGCCGCGATCGTCGTGAAAGCGCACTGCGCCGCTGCCGCTGCGCTGGCAAGCCATGCCGCAGCGGGATGACGAGGCGTCCTGCGGCCGTCAGCCGGTCAGGGTCTCGGCGGGGGTGTAGTCCAGACCCTGCTGGCGCGCGACGGGTTCGCAGGTGACCTGGCCGAGCGCGACGTTGAGGCCGGCGCGCAGGTGGGGGTCGTCGCGCAGGGCGGCCTTCCAGCCCTTGGCGGCCAGGGCCAGCGCATGGCCCAGCGTGGCGTTGCCCAGCGCGAAGGTGGACGTGCGAGCCACCGCGCCGGGCATGTTGGCGACGCAGTAGTGCACCACGCCGTCGACGACGTAGGTGGGCTCGGCGTGGGTCGTGGCGCGCGAGGTCTCGAAGCAGCCGCCCTGGTCGATGGCCACGTCGACCACCACGGCGCCGCGTTTCATTCGCGAGACCATCCCGCGCGTCACCAGCTTGGGTGCCGAGGCGCCGGGGATCAGCACGCCGCCGATCACCAGGTCGGCACCCAGCACTGCGGCCTCCACTGCCTTGGCCGTGGAGTACAGCGTCGTGATGCGGTTGCCGAAGACGAGGTCAAGTTGGCGCAGCCGGTCGACGTTGCGGTCGATGACGGTGACGCGCGCGCCCAGGCCGACGGCCATCTGCAGTGCGTTGGTGCCGACGACACCGGCGCCGAGGATCGCGACATGTGCCGGCGCCACGCCGGGCACGCCGCCCAGCAGGATGCCCATGCCGCCGTGGCTCTTCTCGAGGTGCGTGGCGCCGGCCTGCACAGCCATGCGGCCGGCTACCTCGCTCATCGGCGCCAGCAGCGGCAGGCCGCCGCCGGGTCCGGTGACGGTCTCGTAGGCCACGCAAACGGCGCCGCTCTTCAGCAGCCCGGCGGTCTGCGCGGGGTCGGGCGCCAGGTGCAGGTAGGTGTAGAGCAGTTGTCCCTCGCGCAGCAGCGCGATCTCGGCGGGCTGCGGCTCCTTGACCTTGACGATCATCTCGCCGCGCGCCCAGGCCTCGGCGGCATCGGCCGCCAGGCGGGCGCCGGCGGCCAGGTACTGCGCGTCGTCCAGGCCGATGGCCTGGCCGGCGCCGGCCTGCACCCAGACCTCATGCCCGTGCGAGACCAGCTCGTGCACCGCGGCCGGGGTCAGCCCGACGCGGTATTCGTGGTTCTTGACTTCCTTGGGGACGGCAATACGCATGGCGTGACCTTTCACAGCGAGGCGACTATTCTGGGCCAGGTACTTAGGCATGAAGCCTGAGCCAGGTCAGGAAAGTACTTGCCGGCTGCGCGACCGCCGGCTGCCGTCTCGACGCACCGCCGGCCGAGGCCGAATGCGCCGCGGGCGCGCCGACCTTGCTCTCGGACACGTTCTCGGAGAGGCCCGCAGCGGATTGGTGCGCAGGCTCCACAGCGTGGGGGCGTCAACCGTTGAGCTGGGCTAAACCCTAGGTCATGAACCCGGGACTCATTCCAACGGCGACCGAGCCTGCACCATGTTCATCCCGATCCACCTTGTCCAGTCCTTCTTTGCACTGTTTCAGCCGCGGCGTGACCGCATGCGCAGTGCCGCGGCTCAGGTCTTGAACACGACGCCGTCACGCAAGGCCAGCACACCGGCATCGGCGAGTTCCTTCACCACCGTCCCGGCATAGGCCTGCAGCGACCCTTCGGGCCGTCCGATGCAGGCCCAGATCAGCGGGTACAGGCTCACGCTGCCGAACCACTGCAGCAACGCCGGCAGGTCCTGCCGGCCCTCCTCCATCAGGTGGTAGGCGACGAGCGCTTTGACGGCATACCGGGCGTGGCGCACCGGGTCGGCGCGGAAGGCGGCAAGCCGCTGCCGCGCAAGTTGCAGCGCGCCGGGGATGTCGCCGAAAGGCGCACCGTGGCCGGGGATGGCCCAGCGCGCATCCAGCGACTCGATGAGGTCGAGCGCCTGCGCCACCTCGTCGAAGGCCTGCTCGCCTTCGAGTTCGGGGAAGACGACGCCGAAGCCGCGCTCCCACAGCGCGTCGGCGGTGATGACCACGCCCTGCTCGGCGTCGAAAAGTACGAGCGAATGCGGGTCGTGCCCCGGTGCTGCCAAAGCCTGCCACTGCTGGCGGCCGACGCGCAGCACCTCACCGGGGTGGAGTGCAGCGTCGGCGGTGAAGCGCTCGCAGCGCTGGCCGGTGGGCGCGTAGCTCAGCGCGTGTTCGTCCCAGCGCTGCACGGCCGCCCATTGGCCGGGCGGGATGGTCAGCGTGCAGCCGAAGGCGCGCTGCAGCGTGGCGTTGCCGCCGCAATGGTCGGAGTGCAGATGGGTGTTGACGACGCCGGCCAGCGGCTCGCCCCGCAGCGCGTGCCGCACCAGCGCCACGGTCTGCCCGGCGTGCAGCACGTGGCCGGCGTCGACCAGCACGGCGCCGGCACCGTCGCCGTGCAGCAGCACGTTGTTCGACGACAGCCAGCCCCGCTGGAAGACGTCCAGGCCGGGCAGGGGGGGCAGGCTCATGGGGGCAGGGCTGACGGTCGAGATGAGGGGGCAGCCGCATTCTGGCGCAGCCCGGTGCAGTCTTT
>PNKD01000234.1 GCA_013822265.1 Leptothrix sp. (in: b-proteobacteria) | reverse complement strand
GGGCCCTGCTGGCCTACATCTGCCAGCGCATCGTCGGTCAGATCGGCCTGCCAACCCCACCGCCGACGCTCGCGGCGCCCGGGTAACTGCTGTTTTTAGGATAAACGCTCTCCGGTCCATCCCGGAGATCAAGAAGGCCGAGAACCGGTCTTTGGCGGCCAGACCTGCGTCGACCCGCTCCGGGCGTCTTCAGTTGGCGGCGAACTCGTCGCCCAAGATCGCCGAAAGGTCCTGCCGCTCGCCCAGCAGCCGGACCACATCCAAGTGGTCTCCGCGTTCGAAGTAGCACCAGAGCAGCGGGAACTTTGCAACCCGCCAGGTCCGAAGCCCTGGAATGCCGAGGCGCTTGCCGAGCGTCGGTGAGCCGATCCCTGGGTTGAGTTCGATCCGGTCAAGCGCGGCGTTGGTGGCCTTGGCCACCTTCACAGCCACGCGGCTGCCACCCTCCTTGCGGTAGTACCGGACCTCGCCTTGCTGGTCGCGCAGCGCCTGAGGGCGCAACTCCGCCGGCTTCAATCGATCTCGCCGCGAGCGATCGCCAGCAGTTCCTTCTCGTCCGCCTTGGTGCGACGCCGGCCGGGCCCGGATGCCAGCCCTTCTTCGATGAGATCGCGAAGCCGCTTCTTGGCCTGCTCCTCCTGATCCCGGCGGACCAGGTCGCGGATGTACTCACTGGTGTTGCCGTAGTTGCCCGCAGCGACCCGGTTGTCGATGTACTCGCGCATCGACTCGGGCAAGGCGAAACTCATGGTTTGGCGGCTCATCCAGGGATCTTTGCCGGTTTGACAACAGTTGTCAACTCCGCTTGCCGACATCTTTCCAGTCCAAGGGGTGCTGCCGCTGGCCTCGTCACGAAGCCGCTCGAACTGCCTGGCCCGGCGCGCGCTGGATCAGCGCCGCGGCGAACTTCTCGACGCCGAATCTCATGGTGCCGCGGAAGTTGATGTGCGAGAAGTTCGCCGGGCCGATGCGGCGCAGCCAGTCGTCCTCGACTGGGATCCCGTCTCGCTTGAACCTCTCGACCACCTCGTGCATCCGGAAGGTGTTCCAGGCGAGCACGATGTTCGTCAGCAGGGCGTGCGAGCCGGAGATCGCCTTCATCTCGGGGTAATCGTATCTTTCCTGCAGATTGACACGCTGACCCGGAAAAACTCTAACCGCGACAAGCACTTGCAAAACTGGCTGTCGCGGACCCCTCGTGCTTTCGGTGCAGATTGACACGCTTCGACCTGCCCCGGCCGATCACGCCGCCGGCGCCTCGAACGCCCCACCGATCTGCTTCGCCCGGCGAAGGTCGTCCGAGTGCAAGTACATGGACGTGGTCGACAAGGAAGCGTGCCGCAGGTTGTCTCGCACCGTCGTCAGCTCGGCGCCTCGCTGAAGCGCATGGGTTGCATGTGTGTGGCGCATCCAGTGAGGCGTGGCCCGCCGCAGCTTCTCGGCCAGCGCCGGATTCGTGCCGGCCAGGACGTCGGCCGTTGTGGCGAAGAACCTCTTCACGATTGCCCACAACCGCTTGGACGTGATGCCGACCTCGCCATCGAGGCCGCCGAGCAAAGGCGTGGCGGGGTTCCACTTGCCCGGCGTCACGGGAAGGCCGCGCTGAGCCAGACTCCGGTCCAGCACCCCACGCGCCAGTCCAGGCAGCACCACCTTGCCGGCCTTGCTGCCCTTGCCGACCACGTGCAACCAATGATCGCCGTGCGCATCGACCTCGATCGATCCCAGCGTGGCGTGCACAAGTTCGCCAGCACGCAGCCCCGTGCCGTAGCTGAAGTCGATGAGGAAGCGAAGCCTTTGGGCTGCGCCCGGCTGCCAACCGTACGACCACTCCAGCCCCTCGGCGGCAGTCCTCACCAGATTCCATTCGCCCTCGGAGAAGGATCTCGTCGTGTCCAGGGTCGTCTGCCTGGCGCCGCGGACCTTGATGCCGGCGAAGGGATTGGCCAGTACGTACCGCTGCTCGATCAGCCACCGGAACATTGAGCTCAGCACGGACAGCGCATAGGCCCTGGAGCGCGTGGACAGGCCGCCGGCGAACGGCCGCCACTCGGCGGAGTGGCGAGGTGACGCCGGCCCCACCCAACGCTGCCTCGGCGTCGGTTGCCGCAAGAAGGCCCGGTACGTTACGGCGTCCTCGGTGGCCAGCGAGGACAGGGCCACGCCGCGCTCGACGATGGCCCACAGGATCAGCCGCTCGGCTTCCTTGCGGTAGGCCCGCTGCGTGGCGGGCGCTTCGTGCAGCGACAGCCAAGCCTGGACCGCCTCGTAGTCGTTGTTCGCCCTCAGGACGCACGACGCGCGCGGCGCACGATGCAGGCCCATGGCGCCGTCGACCTCATGAGGCACGACGAGCTTCTCCCAAGGAACTACATCCGATTGCGCCTGGGTGACCAGCAGCGCGCGAGCACGGTCGGTCAGGTCTTCATGCGCGGCGAAGAACGCTTCAATCTGGCGTGCACCGGCCACGCCGAGGCCGTCGATGTCGACCCACCAACGCCTGCGGCGCGGTACTCGGAGCGTGAGGTCTGCCAAGGTCTTGATGCCGGCCTGGCGCAGCACTGCGGCGAGGCGGGGCGCGAGCCAGTGGTCGACGCCGTCGCCGATCAGGGGAACCGGGACGGCTGCGCTTCGCAGCTGCTCGATGGCGGCGGCCATGGCGCGGGCGGCCGTGGGGCCTTTGCGGGCAGGCCCGACGAAGAGCTTTGCCAGATCGTCCCGGTGGCGCGACCTGGCGAAGGCCGCGACTTCACGACGGATGGCCCCGATGACGCCGCGCGACGATTGGCCGGCCGCCCGATCTTCTCCGAGGTACCGCGTCACCGCACCCCTTGAGGACAATCCCTCACCTGATTAGCGATGAACCTCAGCAACCCTGATACCGCGCTCTGGCCGCCTGGGCGCTCGCACCAGTGCGCCGAGCAGGCGGCCCAGGATGCT
>PNKD01000233.1 GCA_013822265.1 Leptothrix sp. (in: b-proteobacteria) | reverse complement strand
TGGCGTTCGCCGTTCCGTTCATCTGGATCGCCGACCCCGACAAGCAGCAGCGCGGCGTCGACCTTGTCGTCGGCACGCCGCACCGCATTCCGAAGTCGAGCGTCGACCCGCGCATCAAGAACTACCACTGGCTCGACTTCGTGATGGGGCTGTACGAAGCCTACGAGCGCGGCGGCGAGACGGTGGTGCTGCTCGACGCGCAGGGCCACGTCACCGAAGGGCCCGGCTTCAATGTCTTCGGCGTGTTCGACGCCGGCGGCGGCCGCAAGCGCCTCCTCACCGCCGAGAGCGGCGTGCTCGAAGGCGTGTCGCGTCGCACGGTGATCGAGCTGGCGCGCGCCGCCGGCCACGAGGTGCAGGTGCGGCCGTGGACGGCGCAGGAGTTGCGCACGGCCGACGAGGTGTTCCTGTCCAGCACCGGCGGCGGCGTGATCGCGATCGCCCGGCTCGACGGTCAGCTGATCGGCGGCCGGCCGGCCGGCACCTTCGGCCCGGTGACGCAGGCGCTGCAGCAGGCCTACTGGGCGCTGCACGAGGATCCGCGCTACACCGAGGCGGTGTAGCGCTGGAACTCAAGCCACCCGCGACTCGTGCACCACCACGCCCATCATCGGATCCACCGGCGCCTCCCACGGCCGGCGGTCGATCAGCCGCAGCGCGTCGGCATAACCGGCCTGCCAGCGCGCGCGGATGCCGGCCGGCGTGAAGTCGATGTCCTTGGTGTGGTCCTCGCCGTCCAGCGGCGGCGCGAGCAGGCGCATCACGTGCATCGTGGTGCCGCAGCCCCATGACGCCAGCTCGCGGAACTCGGGCGTGTCGCGCGCCTCGCGCGGCGTGTTGCGCGCCAGCTGGCGGATGATGTGGCGCAGATGGTGGATCTGCTCCTGTCGCGCGATGTGGCTGTCGGCGCGGCTGGAGTACTGGATGTCCTTCTGCCGGCTCATCACCTGCCAGATCGACTCGGGCTCGGGGCCGCTCGGCTGCCACATGTTGACCGAGAAGATCAGCGAGTCGCGCCGCGGCTTGTCATCGAGCACCGCCTCGATCGGCGTGTTGGAGTAGATGCCGCCGTCCCAGTACGGCTCGCCGTCGATGCGGATCGCCGGGAACGCCGGCGGCAGCGCGCCCGAGGCCATCACGTGCTCGGCGCCGATCTTCGACTCGCGGCTGTCGAAGTAGCGCATCTGTCCGGTGCGCACGTTGACCGCGCCGACGGTCAGCCGCGGGCGGCATGCCGACAGCAGATCGAAGTCGACCAGCGAGCGCAGCGTCGCGTGCAGCGGCGCGGTGCTGTAGTACGACGCCGCTTCGACGCCCACCTGCGCCTGCGGTCCGGCCCATGACGCCGGGTTCGGTGCGAAGAAGCTCGGAATGCCGCGCGTCATCAGCATCCAGTTGGCGAGCAGGTTGCCGAGACCGGGCCACAACTTCCAGCCGTCGGGCGGTGCCGAGTGCTCGACGCTGCCCCAGAACTCGTGCAGCCGCGCCAGGCGATCGGACGGCGGGTTGCCGGCGATCAGCGCGCCGTTGATCGCGCCGATCGAGGTGCCGATCACCCAGTCGGGCTCGATGCCGCGCTCGTGCAGTGCCTCGTAGACGCCGACCTGATACGCCCCGAGCGCGCCGCCGCCCTGCAGCACCAGGACCGTCTGCGGCTTCGGCGATGCGACGCTGTCGACGCGCAGCGGTTCGGCCGCGCCATTGCCGTTGCGCCTAGTGCGTGCCATGGTCGACCTCCGTCGTCGGGCCGAGCGCGGGCGCCTGCGCCAGCGCGACCAGTTCTTCGTGGGTGTGCTGCGCCGCCTGCCAGTAGGCGTCCTGCGCCGCTCGCAGCGCGTCGAACGACGCCAGCAGCTCGTTGACGCGCGCCGCGTGCGCCTGCGCCAGCTCCTCCAGCAGCCGCTCGGCGCCGCGCCACAACGCCGCCGTGGTGCGCTCGACGTGGCCGCGCGTCAGGTTGAGCATCTGGTCGGCCGACGTCGCGCAGACCTCGAAGCTGCGCCACGTCGTGCGCCAGGTGTCGGTGTGCAGCGGCAGGTTGTTCGGCGCCGGGATGCGCGCATGCGCCAGCAGCGCACGGGCGCAGGCAAGGTTGAGCGACGCGGTGTTCTGCACGTTGGACATCAGCACGTCGGCCAGCGTGCGCGCCAGCAGCGCGGTGCGTTGCACGATCTGCTCGCGCGCCGCTGCCGTTGCGGCGTGCGGGTCGGCCTTCTGCGCAGGCGCCGCGGCGGCCGGGTGCCGCTGGGCGCGTTCGATGGGCAGCACGTTCATGGCGGTCTCCGTGCGCCGGTCAAAACCGGCGAGATGTAGTGAATGAAAGAGTCATACGTTGAAGGCCTAGCCAGCTACGGCGGCCCCGAGTCATGCGTGCACGCTCGTGAGGGCGTGGGCGAAGCGTTGACAGGGGAGAAGGCAGGCCGGGTATTGAGCTGCGAAATCCATGACCCCGGACCTCGGTCTCGGGGTGACCGGGGTGCCGAGGCCGTGGAGACATGCCGAAGGCCACACCGTGCTTGCCGCTTTGGCGAGGCAAGCGCGGACCCTGCGCAGTCAGAGACCCCGAGCATGCGTGGACACATCTCGCGCGGGAACCGGGAGATCTCAGGGTCTTCTGCACCATCGAGTGCAGAGCGCATCGGGAAGCCTAAGGGCGTACGCCGATGAGTCATGGCGCTGAGAAGTCGGACTGCTGCGTAGTACCGAGGAAGCTGCCGAACAACGCCGGGTCTGCAATGGCCGGGCTGCGGAGGCGGTGGAGGGAAGGCGGCAGGCCAAGGGAAAGCCGTCGGTTGGCAACGTGCACCGGGCATCGAACCGGGTTCGTGCGTCAAGCGTCCAGCGGCGGCTACGAAGGGCTGCTTCATGCTGGCCCTATCGTCATGACCCGAGGCAGGAGCCGTATGCGGTAGTGCCGCACGTACGGATCTGTGGAGGGGGTGCTGGGTGACTGGCATTCCTACTCCGAC
>PNKD01000232.1 GCA_013822265.1 Leptothrix sp. (in: b-proteobacteria) | reverse complement strand
TGCGCCGCGTCGGTGGTGTTGCTGCCGCCGGTGGTGGCATTGGCCGCCCCGGGCCTTTGCGCCCGCAGCGACTTGCCCTTCAACGCCAGGCGGTGGCTGCGCGAGAGCAGCCGGTCGAGGATGGCGTCAGCGATGCTCGCGTCCCCGATCCACGCATGCCAGTGCTCCACCGGCAACTGGCTGGCGATGATCGTGGCGCGCGTGCCCGCACGGTCGTCGATGACCTCCATCAGGTCGGCCCGCGTGGGTCCGTCCATGGCCGCCAGCGCCCAGTCGTCGAGCAGCAGCACGTCGGTGCGCGCCACCGCTGCCAGCCAGCGTGTGAAGCCGCCGTTGCCGTGCAGGATGCGCAGTTCCTCGGCCAGCCTTGGGACGCGCAGGTACAGCGCCGATTGCCCGCGCCTGCAGGCGTATTGCGCCAGCGCGCAAGCCAACCAGCTCTTGCCCGAACCGGTCGGCCCGGTGACGAGCACCGCGGTGCCATCCTCGACCCAGCGGGACAGCGCCAGGCTCATCAACGCCGGCCTCTCGAAGCCGCGTCCAGCGCGGCCGTCCACGTCCTCGATACAGGCCTGCGGGTACTTCAGCCGCGCTCGCTTGAGCAGCGCTGCGTGGCGCTTGTCGGCGCGCTGGTGGACCTCGCGGTCGACCATCAGGGCCAGCCGCTCCTCGAAGCTCAAGGCCGTGCTGGCGGTGCTGGAGAGTTGTTCTTCGACGGCGGTGGCCATGCCCACGAGCTTGAGCTCGCGCAGCTGCGCCAGGGTGTTGTTCATCATCATGTTCGGTTCCTTGAAGTCGGTTGATTCGGTGGCGTAGGACATTGCCGGCGCCACGCACGGTGTCAGTGGTAGTTCGCAGCGCCACGCACGTTGTCGTGGGCGGGCGCCACCCACTCGGGCGCGGGCTCGCTGCGGGGGACGAGGTCGCGCCCGTTGGCCAGGATGTCGCGCACGTGGCGGTAGTACCCGGCGCGCAGCTCCAGCGCCAATGTGCAGGCCGCCTCCAACCTCACAGGGCCGTAGTGCTTGGCTTGGCTGAGCAGGCCCAGGCAGCTGCGGTAGCCGTGCTCAGGATGCTTGAATCGCTGCAGCAACTGGGCCACGAACTGGCCCGTGTTCGGGCCAATGCCGGCACCCCAGTGGATCAGCCGCTCGGGCGTCCACTCCTTGTGCGCCCGGTGGGCTGCGGGCATGTGCGCGTCCACCGTGGTGAAGCCCCCGCGCCGGCTGCTGCGGGCGTGGCATGCCACTCGCTGGCCGCGGTGCAGCACCTCCACCAAGGCGTCGGTGACGCGTGCCTCCAGCTCCAGTCCCACCAAGGGATGCGGCACGCTGTAGCGATGGAACTCGACCTCGACGTGGTAGTCGATGTGCGCCTTGACGGTCTTGAAGGTGGCCCACTGCCAGGGCTGCGCCGGCAGCGGCGTCAAGGCCGGGCCATCCAGCGCTTTGAAGAGGCTGGCGCGGCAGCCGTCGAGCTTCTGGAAGGGCCGCTCGTTCAGCGACGCCAGCAGCGTCGAGATCGCAGCGTCGGCGGCGTGTACGTCGGCCAGCACCGTGTGCCGCAGCCGCGCCAAGATCCAGCGGGTGACGACTTGCACGGCGGACTCTGCGGTGGCCTTGTCCTTGGGCGAATATGGGCGTGCGGGAAGGATCGAGACGGCGTAGTGGCGGGCGAAGTCGCGCACGGTCTCGTTGAGCTTGGGCTCGTAGCGGCAGGCGTCGGAGACGAGCGAGCGCGGGTTGTCGGGCACGATCAGCTGCGGCACGCCGCCGTAGAAGCTCAGCGCGCGGGCCATGGCGCCGAGCCACGAGCGCATGCTCTGGTCGGCGGTGGCGCAGGCGAAGGTGTAGCTCGACGCGCCCATCGCCGCGACGAACACCTGGGCGCGCGCGCCGTCGGCCAGGGCCAGCGTCGGGCCGGCGTAGTCGATGAACAGCTTCTCGCCGGCGCGGCGGTGCTGGCGCATCGCGCGCTTGAGGGTCTTGGCAAACGCCTTGTAGTGCTCGCAGAACTGGGTATAGGCCCAGGTGCGCCGGCCCTCGTGGACGGCGCGGTATTCCTGCCACAGCAGCATCAGCGTGACGCCCTTACGGCGCAGCTCGATGTGCACGCGGGCGAAGTCGGGCTCGATCACCTGGGTCTCGGCGATGCTGCGGCCGAGCAGCCGGCGTTCGAGCTCGGCCTGGTCGAGTTCGGCCACGGTGGCCCAGTCCAGGCCGGCAGCGCCGGCAAGGCCGAGGTACTTGGCGACCACGCCCTTGGAAATGTCGAGGCTGCGTGCGATGGCTTCGTGCGAAAGCGCCGCGCTGTACTTGAGTCTGAGGATGTCCTTGATCATGCGTATGTCCATTCGTTGCTGCGGCATCCAAGCTCCGGCCAAAAGGCCGTGACGCTATGCCGCCGCGGTGGTTCATACGCAACACCAGCACCGAGCCCTTGACAGGCCGGCGACCGCCTTCAGGCGGGTACCAACCGTCCGTCGGTCACGTCACCGAAATGATCGGTCACGCTCCCGAATTCGGCGGTCACGATGCCGAAACGGGCGGTCACGCTGCTCCGAAATACGCACCAAGCTACGACTCACAACCCCCCGCGTCTACGAGGTCCGATCGACCGCGCACCACCACCGCGTCAGCGGTTTGGTCCAACGACCGCGAGACGCCCAAGGACAAGACGCTGCACTTGATCGCCGACAACTACGCCCCCCACAAGCACCCGGTGGTGCAGAAGTGGCTGGTCAAGCACCCGCGCTTCAACATGCACTTCACTCCGACTTCTGCCTCGTGGTTGAACATGGTGGAGCGCTTCTTCCGCGACATCACGGTCAATCGGCTGCGCCGAGGGGTGTTCACCAGCGTGTCCGAACTGGAAGCTGCAATCAACGAATACGTCGCCCATCACAACACCAAGCCCAAGCCGTTCATCTGGACGAAGAGCGCTGCCGACATTCTGCAGAAGGTCATTCGCGCCAATGCGCGCTTAAGTTCCAAACAGAACGAAACACTACACTAGTACTATGACACGTAAGTAACGGAACATTAATACACTCCCC
>PNKD01000231.1 GCA_013822265.1 Leptothrix sp. (in: b-proteobacteria) | reverse complement strand
CCGTCTTCCGACGACAAGGGGCCTGATCTGGTTCTGCACCCTGTTGTTAAAGATCGGCAGGTCGCCGTCGCCGATGCAGCGCGCTGGCGCTTGCCAGCGCCCCAAGCTGCAGTCGATCGCCTTGGCCGTGGCCGAGCCATCGGGAACCTGCCGTCGCTGCTTGATCAGCCACCTGTGCAAGGCGGCAGCGACGCGGCGCGACTTGCGCTGCCGTATTCGTTGTCGTTCGTCGGCTGAGCGACCGGCGACGTCTTCTGCGATCTTGCCCAGCCGCTGGAAGTGCCGCAGCGCCTGCTCGCCGACCTTGCTGCCGTGGTTGGCCCACGGTTCGTGGCACTTGCGGCACGCGGGGGGCTACACAGCCGACCCTTGTCACGCCACGCTCGAAGGTGGCCTGTCACCCGCGAACGCGTCGGTCACGAGCTCGCCCTTGCGGGCCTGCTCGCTGTCTTGGCGCAGGAAGCCGCGTACGTTCTGGCCGCCGCGCGTCTCGGCGAAGTTGAATGCCACCGCCTTGGTCGGGTTGGAAGCTGGTCGTGCCGTAGGCCCGGACGCAGACCTTGTGCGTCTTCTTGTTGCGCGGCTTGAGCATGGCCGCCGCCGTCTCGTCGGCGTGCAGCACGGCGTGGCGCATCTGCTGCGGGTCGAGGGTGTCGAGTTGCCGCGGGGCGGTCACGGCGGATTGATCGTGCCGCAGTCCGCCTGACACTCCAATTGGCGGTTATGTCGATTGCCCGGCGCCACAGCACTCGGATGACGCCAGACTCACCGACGCGCTGCCAAGGCAGGCCCAGCACCGGCACATCCATCGGGGCTCGCGTCAACGCCTGCGTGTTGCCGTCCGTGGGCCGGACGAACTTGCCGCTGTGGAGCCGCCGTGCCGCAAGCCAGACGCCGATGCCGGCATGCACGAGAGCCTTCTTTCGGTTGCCTGGCCGGTTGGCAAACTGGCGGGCATGGTGGGGCTGGGCCTGGCCGCAGACGTTGACCACGCGGGTCAGTGCCGACTCGGTGTCCGCGCGCATGTCCAGCGGCTCGCGGGCCAGCCGCACCGCGTCCACGCGGATCACCGCAGCAGCTCGCGAGTCCTGGGTGCGCAGTCTGCCGCTGCGCATAACGGCGGGCCGATGATCATCGCGGTCGCGCCGCGGCTCAGTTCGACACGGATGTCTGCAGCCGCGGCTGGCGCAGCAGGCGCCGCAAGCGTGATCGGCATGAACTTGCATGCCTTGCCGCGAACAAGCGGCATGGCCTCTCGGGCCGGTTGCCGCCAGCGACGCACGGCGTCGGCGTTGATGCCGTGCGCCATCACCACCTCGGCCACCGACGCGCCGGGCTCATCGCACTCGCCGACACCGGCCGCTGGCGCCGTCATCGCTGCGCTACACTGCGGCCGCCCCTCTTCTAGCCTAACGCTGCAGCGTTAGGTCGGCTCTGCCCACAAACACCGAAGGAGAACTTTATGTCAGCACCCGTAAAGACCATCGCTAGAGCGGGAATCTGCTCAGCACTCGCGCTCATGGTTGCCGGACCGGCGAGCGCAGACGAGGCGGAACTGCGCAAGGAACTGGATGAATTGAGAAGGGAGCTTCGCGAGCTTCGAAGCGACGTCGCGAGCCGGCCCAGGCCAGCACCTGTCCCTGCAGCTGCAAGTACACCTGCGCCTGCACCCCCTGCGGCCGCAGCCGGTGCAGGCACGCCCACCACCTTCACAGTGGGTGGCGCCAGCGTGACGTTGTATGGCACGCTGAACGTGGATGCCGGTACTGTCTCGCGCACTGGCGCCACGGCCGGAACCGCGGTGCTGAACAGCA
The DNA here is from genome assembly GCA_013822265.1 of Leptothrix sp. (in: b-proteobacteria). Classification (GTDB taxonomy): domain Bacteria; phylum Pseudomonadota; class Gammaproteobacteria; order Burkholderiales; family Burkholderiaceae_C; genus Rubrivivax. The sequence goes on along the minus strand of PNKD01000231.1, from coordinate 1,267 downwards.
TGGTGCGCGCACCTGGCGCAACGCCGGTTTTGTTGCCTAATCGAGGGACGCTGCGGTCGAACTCCTCTAACTTCGGTTTGCGCGGATCACGCAAGCTTGGCAACGGCTGGAGCGCCGTCTTCCAGATCGAGTCCGCCCTCGGCATGGACGGCAATGCCAGCACCCTGGGTGGCCGCGATACGTTCGTGGGTCTTGCCTCGCCATTCGGCACGCTGCTGTATGGCGGCAACATCGACAGCCCATACAAGCGCGGCGTACAGGAGCGCGATCCGTTCTTTGCGACCGGCGTCGCCACCCAAAAGGGTATTCTCGGCAGTCCCGGCTTCAACGTCACCAGCGTCAACGCCGTCAGCGGCGCGACCGTGGGCGGCAACGCCGCCGGCGCGCAGCAGCAGAACGCCGGTTTCGATGCCCGCCTGAACAACCTGCTCATCTATCGCTCGCCGGTTCTTGAGGGCTTCTCCGCAGAAGTGGGCTACGGGCTGAACGAGCAGAAGAGCACATCGACAGGTGTGCAGATCAACCCCAACGTGTGGTCGCTGCAGGGCCGCTACGTCATGGGCCCTCTCTTCGCGACCTACTCGTTCGAGCGGAGGCGCGACGTATTCGGATTGAACTCGCTGACGACGTTGAACCCTGGAACCGGCGTCACCGGTGCCGCGTTCACGCTTACGGCCGACGCATCCTCGGTCGACACTGGAAACAAGCTCGGCATCGGCTACCGCAGTGTCTTCGACACAGAGGTGCTGCTGGTGCTCGAGAACCTGAAGTACACGACAAACCAGGGTTCTGTTGCTTCCTATGACCGCAACGCTGCGGTGGTGTCCGTGGCGCAGAACTTCGGCAAGCATCGGCTGGCCGTGAGCTACGGCAAGGCCGCAGACGGCCAATGCTCGCTCGCAGCCGGAGGTGAGTGCTCCACCGCGGGCCTGGGCGCTCAGCACGTGGCGCTGGGCTACGTCTACACCGTGGACCCGAATACCTCGCTGTACCTGTTCGCCAGCAAGATCTCCAACGAGGCGGCAGCGGCCTACAACTACGGCGTGTCCGGTGCCCCGGCAGCAGGGGTCGGCGCGGATCCGAGTGCCGTGGCGCTAGGCGTGCGCTATCGCTTCTGAGGCAACGCCCGATACGGGCGGTCTCCCTGCAGGCGTTGCGTGCGATCGGCCATGCCTGGCGAGATTCGCATCCACGCCAACGCTCACCAGGGAGCAGGCCGCCCGGTATCAACGCACGCTTTGAACACGGCCAGCTATGCAGGTGCGTG
>PNKD01000230.1 GCA_013822265.1 Leptothrix sp. (in: b-proteobacteria) | reverse complement strand
CGCGCCCCGCGCTCCATCAGCAGCGCCACCACGGTTATCAGCAGGGCCCAGATGCTGAACAGTGCCAACGGCAGCAGCGGCAGGCCGAACACCGTGCCGGCTGCCAGGACACCGCTGCCCAGCCACAGACGCAGCAGCGGAAAGTTCATCAGCACCGCACCGACCGCGAAGACGGCCAGCAGGCGTTGCGCGAGCAGGGTCTTGGGTGTCATCGAGTGCCCCGGTTCACAGGTTGTCCAGCCGGAAGTGAAGGCGCAGGTAGGCGCGGAAGCGCTTCACGATCGCCAGGGCGTCGAGCAGCGGCTCGCGTTCCAGCGTCGACAGCGCCGAAGGCCGCACCTCGTTGCCGGCGTCCTCGCCCGAGGCGCGCTGGCGCAGCTGGTGGGTCAGGCGTATGGCCATCAACAGCTGCAGCGCCTCGGTGAGGTCGCGCGCCAGCGTGGCGTCGAATCGCTGCCGCCGCACCAGCGCCGCCAGCCGCGCCGCCGTGCCCTGCTCGCGCACCCCGTACTGCAGGGCCAGTGCGCGCACGCCGTGCACGATGGGGAAGGTGCCGAGCTTCTTCAGGTCCAGCGGCTGCTCGTCGCGCTTGGTCGTCAGCCGCGTGAACCAGTTGCCGGGCTCCTGGAACTGGTCCGCTGCAGCGGCGAAGCGCGAGAGGAAGACATCGCTGTCCTGCAGCACCTGGGCGAGGTGCACGCGCGCCGCCTCCAGCAGCGAGGCGTCGCCGGCCACGCAGGCGGCGTCGAAGAAGATCGCCAGGTGCATCGGGCCGTCGACATGCCCGCCGTGCACCCAGCCGAAGATCGTCTCGCGGAAGAGCGCCAGCGGCTGCCGCCACAGCGGGTTGGTGAGCATGATGTCGCCCGGGCAGCGCGGGTAGCCCAGTTGGGCCAGCGCGCCGTTGAACTGCGCGGCCAGGTCGGCCAGGCCGGGCCAGTCGAAACCGTCGCGCAGCAGCAGCGCATTGTCCTGGTCGGTCTTCAGGATCTGCTCGCCGCGGCCCTCGCTGCCCATCACCAGCAGGCAGCTGTGCGCCACCACCTCGGGCGGCGCCAGCAGATGCCACAGGCGCGCGAACAGGCGTGTGTTCAGCTCGCTCACCAGCCGCGTGATGCGCTCGATGCGGATGCCTCCGCCATGCAGCAGCTTGACCATCTCGTCGATGCGCGCCGCCGCCTGCTGCAATTCGGCCACGCCGGTGGCCTCGTCGATCTGCAGCACCACGATGTGCGAGTGGTTGGAAACGAAGCTCACGAGATCGAGTTGCCCCAGCACGCCGAGCACGGCATCGCCATCGCGCACCACCAGCCGGTGCACGCGTTGGTGGACCATCATCCACAGCGCCTCGAAGAGGTCGGCGTCGGCGTCGATGCTGACGAGCTCGAAGTGCGCCACCTCGCGCACCGGCAGTTGCTGCGGCGGCTCGGGCCGCAGCAGCGCGTCGCGCAGGTCGGTGGTGGTGAAGATGCCGATGCGCTCAGTGCCGTCGTGGCGGTCGCGCACCAGCGCGTGGGTCAGGCCATGGGACGCGAGTTCGCGACACACGGTCACGAGGTCGGTGTCGCCGTCGACATAGAACGGCCGCCGCAGGTAGGCGTCGCGGATGCGCGAGGTCACCAGCGAGAGCATCTCGCGCTGCGGCTCGGCTTGGACAGTGGTCATCGGGTCAAACCATGGCAACGGGGCCGCAGACAGTTGCCGGCGGCCCCGCGATGATGGCGCATGGCGCGCCGCGCAGGCCCGGGCAGGTGCCCGGGGACTGCGCCAGGTCAGCCCTCGGGCGTGAAATCGCGTTCGGGCCTTCGGCTGGCGCGCAAGCCCTTCCGGGCTCGCGCGTCCCGCCTCAGTCTCGCGGCGTGAAATCGCCGCTCGCCCTTCGGCTGGCGCGCAAGCCCTTCCGGGCTCGCGCGTCCCGCCTCAGTGACCGCTGGCGCCGGCGGCGCCTATGCCGGTTTCGGAACGCACTTCCTGCGCCGGGTAGCCGGCACGGTCTTCGTTGCCGCGGGCGCTGCGGTCCAGCATCGAGACGAGCCAGATCGTGAAGAACGCCGCCGGGATCGAGAAGATGGCCGCCGAGTTGTACGGGAACCAGGCCGAGCCCTTGGGGTACAGCATCACGGCTTCCCAGACGCTGGCCGAGCCGATGGTCAGCGTCACCGCCGTCACCAGGCCGACGAAGCCGCCGGTCACCGCGCCCTTGGTCGTGCAGCCCTTCCACAGTACCGACATGAACAGCACCGGGAAGTTGGCCGAGGCCGCGATCACGAAGGCCAGCATCACCATGTAGGCCACGTTTTCCTTCTCGAAGGCGATGCCCAGCACCACCGCGACGACGCCCAGGCACAGCGTGGTGATCTTGGACACGCGCAGTTCGTCGGCCTGGTCGACACGGCCCTTGCGCCAGACGCTGGCGTAGAGGTCATGCGAGACCGCCGAGGCGCCCGACAGCGTCAGGCCGGCCACCACCGCCAGGATGGTGGCGAAGGCCACCGCCGAGATGAAGCCCAGGAACCAGTTGCCGCCCAGCGCGCCCGACAGGTGCACCGCCGCCATGTTGCCGCCGCCCACCAGGCCCTTGGCGATGTCGCCGCCGACGAAGTAGTTCGCCGGGTTGGGGATCAGGTTGGTGATGGCGCCGAAGCCGATGATGAAGGTCAGGATGTAGAAGTAGCCGATCCAGGTGGTGGCCCAGCCCACCGACTTGCGCGCTTCCTTGGCGTTGGGCACGGTGAAGAAGCGCATCAGGATGTGCGGCAGGCCGGCGGTGCCGAACATCAGCGCCATGCCGACGCTGATGGCCGAGATCGGGTCCTTGATCAGCGCGCCCGGGCCCATGATGGCGTCGCCCTTGGCGTGCACATCCACGGCCTTGGTGAACATCGCCTCGGGCGAGAAGCCGAACTGGATCAGCACCATCAGCGCCATGAAGGTGGCGCCGCCCAGCAGCATGCAGGCCTTGATGATCTGCACCCAGGTGGTGGCGGTCATGCCGCCGAAGAGCACGTAGACCATCATGATCGAGCCGACCAGGATCTCGGCGTAGAGGTAGTCCATGCCGAACAGCAGCTTGATGAGCTGACCGGCGCCGACCATCTGG
>PNKD01000229.1 GCA_013822265.1 Leptothrix sp. (in: b-proteobacteria) | reverse complement strand
GCCGCGATGGCGGCCGACGGCGTCGATCTCATCGACGAAGATGATGCAGGGGGCGCTCTTCTTGGCCTGCTCGAACATGTCGCGCACGCGCGCCGCGCCGACGCCGACGAACATCTCGACGAAGTCGGAGCCGCTGATGCTGAAGAACGGCACCTTCGCCTCACCGGCAATGGCCTTGGCCAGCAGCGTCTTGCCGGTGCCGGGGGGCCCGACCATCAGCACGCCGCGGGGAATGCGGCCGCCGAGCTTCTGGAACTTCTGCGGGTCCTTCAGGAAGTCGACCAGCTCCTTGACTTCCTCCTTGGCCTCGTCGCAGCCGGCCACGTCGGCAAAAGTGACCGAGTTGTTGCTCTCGTCGAGCATGCGCGCCCGGCTCTTGCCGAAGCTGAAGGCGCCGCCCTTGCCGCCGCCCTGCATCTGCCGCATGAAGTAGATCCACACGCCGATCAGCAGCAGCATCGGGCCCCAGCTGATCAGGATGCTCATCAGGATCGACGGCTCCTCGCGCGGCTTGACGTCGAACTTGACGCCGTTGTTGATCAGGTCGCCGACCAGGCCGCGGTCGAGATAGGTGGCGGTGGAACGCACCCGCTTGTCGTCGTTGGTGATCGCCAGGATCTCGGTGCCGCCGTTGCCTTCCTGCAGCGTGACGGCCTTGATGCGCTTGGCGCGCACTTCCTCGAGGAACTCGGAGTAGCCGATCTGCGTGCCCTGGGTGACGCCGCGATCGAACTGCTTGAAGACCGTGAACAGCACCAGCGCGATGACGAGCCAGACTGCGACCTTCGAGAACCACTGATTGTTCACCAAAGCTCCTTGTGCCGGCGTCCGCGCGCGTCAGTGAGCCCGGCTCCCCGCGCATCCACCCTGTGACGACAACCCGGCATGTGGGTGTGATTTTAGTCCACGCAAGTCTGCGGCGGCCGGGGGCAAGGCCCTTCCGCGAACGGCTGAATCGGCAGCTTTCGTGCGCACCTACCGCCGCGCGCCTGCCTCACCCCACCGTTCTCGGACCGCGCCCGACTAGAAAGGTTTCAGAAGACTTGTCTCGTGACGCCTTCGGCTTGACCGCCTTGACCGACTTGAACGAGCGCTTGAACTGCTCGACCAGCTGGCTGTAGCCGCTGCCGTGGAAGACCTTGGCCACCAGCGCGCCGTCCGGTCGCAGGTGCGTGCGCGCGAAGCCCAGCGCCAGCTCGACCAAGTGGCCCACCCGCGCGGCATCCGACGCGGCGATGCCCGACAGGTTGGGCGCCATGTCCGAGAGCACCAGGTCGACAGGCCGACCTTCGAGGCGGCGCACCAGTTCGTCCAGCACGCTCGCCTCCCGGAAGTCGCCCTGGACGAAGCCGACGCCCTCGATCGGCTCCATCGGCAGCAGGTCGAGCGCGATGACCGTGCCGCCGGACACGCCGGTGACGGTTGCGGCCTGGGCGTCCGCGCGGCCGCCTGCGAAGCGTCGCCGCACGTACTGGCTCCAGGCCCCCGGCGTCGAGCCGAGGTCGACCACCACCTGCCCGGGCCGGATCAGGTGCAGTGATTCGTCGATCTCCTTCAGCTTGTAGGCGGCGCGCGCGCGGTAGCCTTCCTTGCGCGCCAGCTTGACGTAGGGATCGGTCAGGTGCTCGTGCAGCCATGCCCGGTTGACCTTGCTGCTGCGCGCTCGCGAACCCATGGACAACGATAATAAGCCGCATGCCCGCCCTGCACCTGAGCCCGGCCGAACGCAAGCAGCAGCGCAGCCTCGCGCACCATCTGCACCCGGTGGTCCTGATCGGCGGCGACGGCCTGACGCCGGCCGTGCTGAAGGAGGCCGACGCCGCGCTGAGTGCCCACGGCTTGATCAAGGTGCGGGTGTTCGTCGAATCGCGCGACGAGCGCGAAGCGCTGCTCGTGCAACTGGCCGACAGGCTCGGCGCCGCTCCGGTGCAGCACATCGGCAAGCTGCTGGTGTTGTGGCGTCCGCTGCCGCAAAAGGACAAGCCGGCGCCCGAGGGCCGGCTGCCGGCGCCGCGCACCGTCAAGCTCGTCACGTTCTCGCGCAGCCCGCACCATCGACCGACGGTGAAGAAGGTGCGGGTACTCGGCAACCAACGGGTCACGGCCGGCGGCACGATCAAGCGCGCCAAGCGCCGGGGCGCCAGCCTGAAGAAGCGCTCGCTCGGCTGATCGAGCGCCGCCGAGGGCAGTCTGCTCGGCAGGCGCCTTCAGCGCCGCGCCGCGCGCCAGGCGAGCGCGGCAACCAGCGCCGTCTTCAGAACGAAGAAGCCCAGACTCACCGCGTGCAGCTGGCCGAAAGCCAACGGCCCCTGCCCCAGCCTGGCTCGCACCAGCATCGGCTGCACCGCGAAATAGCCCGCCAGCGTGCAGAACAACGTGCCCAGCACCAGCAGCATCGCGCCGCCGAGCAGGCTGCCGCCGCCCGTCGCGGCCCGCTCCTGTGCGGCGCGGCGCTCCAGCAGCAGCATTGCAACGCCCAGCGCGAGGCTCAGCCAGGCCTCCTGCGCCAGCACGCGCGCGACCACACGCCCGGCGTCGCCCGGTGCCAGTAGCGCGAACGCCGCCGGCGTCGCGATGCCCGCCACGCACAGCAGCAGGCCCAGCCACAGCGCGGGCAGCAGGCGCCGCAGCCGTTCGAGCGCGCCGTTCATCGACGCCCCTCACGACGCGCGCCGCTCACCGGTAGCGCACGTCGACGATCTCGTAGCTCTTCAAGCCGCCGGGCGCCTGCACCTCGGCGATGTCGCCGGGCTCCTTGCCGATCAGCGCCCGGGCGATCGGTGAGCTGATCGAGATCAGCCCCAGTTTCAGGTCGGCCTCGTCGTCGCCGACGATCTGGTAGGTCACCGGCTGGCCGCTCGCCTCTTCCTGCAGCTCGACCGTCGCGCCGAACACCACCTTGCCGCCGGCGTCGAGCGTGCCCGGGTCGATGACCTGCGCCGCGGCGAGCTTGCTCTCGATCTCGGCGATGCGCCCCTCGATGAAGCCCTGCTTGTCCTTGGCCGCCTCGTATTCGGCGTTCTCGGTTAGGTCGCCCTGACCGCGCGCCTCGGCGATGGCCTGGATCACCGCATGGCGGTCCACCGTCTTCAGGCGCTGCAGTTCGGACTTCAACAACTCGGCGCCACGCCGAGTCAAGGGTACGGTGGCCATGAGGTGATTCCGATCAGATCAAAT
>PNKD01000228.1 GCA_013822265.1 Leptothrix sp. (in: b-proteobacteria) | reverse complement strand
TGATCGCATCCTTCTCCATGCGCAGCGTCGAGGCGGCGTCGATCCAATAGCCCTTCCAGCCGGCGGCGCGCAGCTTCGGGAACATCTCGCTGGTGTAGTCGCCGCCCTGGCAGGTGATGACGATGTCGCAACGCTTGAGCGCCTCGACATCGTTGGCGTCGTGCAGCGTGGTCTCGTTCTTCGCGAAGCGCGAGATGGCCGCGGGCAGCGGCCCGCCGGCGTTGCTGGTGCTGAAGAACAGCGGTTCGATGAGCGCGAAGTCGCCTTCGGCTTCCATGCGGTCCATCAGCACGCTGCCGACCATGCCACGCCAGCCGACCAATCCTACGAGTGCCATTTCAGTGTCGCCTTTGTCGATGACTCCAGACCCCTGGGTGCCTGCGGCTCGTTTCGCCGGGGTCCAGAGTGGGGGCGAGACGGTCCGAGACGCTAGGTCTTGGTGGTAATGGTTTTGCCGGCGAAGTTGCCACGGACGGCCGCGACGACGGCGTCGCCCATCGCCTGCGTGCCGACCCGCGTCGTGCCTTCGCTCCAGATGTCGCCCGTGCGCAGCCCCGCCGTCAACACGGCCTGCACCGCCTGCTCGATGCGCTCGGCGGCGGTGTTTTGCTGCAGGGTGTAACGCAGCATCATGGCCAGGCTCAGGATTGTAGCCAGCGGGTTTGCAAGATCCTTACCGGCGATATCGGGCGCGCTGCCGTGGCTGGGCTCGTACAGGCCCTTGTTGTTCACGTCCAGCGACGCACTCGGCAGCATGCCGATGGAACCCGTGAGCATGGCCGCCTCGTCGCTGAGGATGTCGCCGAACATGTTGCCGGTGAACACCACGTCGAAGGCCTTGGGCGCCTTCACCAGCTGCATCGCGGCGTTGTCGACGTACATGTGCTGCAGTTCGACATCCGCGTAATGCGCCGCGTGCACTTCGGTGACGACGTCCTTCCAGAACTGGAAGGTCTCGAGCACGTTGGCCTTGTCGACGCTGGTGACCTTCCTGCTGCGCTTGCGCGCGGCCTGGAAGGCGACGTGGGCGATGCGCTCGATCTCGGGCCGGCTGTAGCGCATGGTGTCGAAGGCTTCCTCGGCACCGGGGAAGTGGCCGTCGGTCGCCGTGCGGCGGCCGCGCGGCTGGCCGAAGTAGATGTCGCCCGTCAGCTCGCGGATGATCAGGATGTCCAGGCCCGCCACCAGCTCGGGCTTCAGCGACGACGCGTGCGTCAGTTGCGGGTAACACAGCGCGGGACGGAAGTTGGCGAACAGCCCGAGGTGCTTGCGCAAACCCAGGATGGCCTGCTCGGGGCGCAGCGCGCGTTCGAGCTTGTCGAATTTCCAGTCACCCACGGCGCCAAAGAGGATGGCGTCGGCGTCCTTCGCCAGCTGCAGCGTCGTCTCGGGCAGCGGGTGGCCGTGGGCCTCGTAGGCGGCGCCGCCGACGAGCGCGGTCTCGGTCTCGAAGGGCAGCTCCAGCACCTGCATCACCTTCACGGCCTGGGCCACGATCTCGGTGCCTATGCCGTCGCCCGGCAGGATGGCGATCTTCATGTGGATGTACTCGGAGTAGGAGGTCTGTCGATCAAGCTTGCCGCCACGGAGCCGGCTCTGCCGGGCCGTGGGCGGACGGCCCCAGGGCCTCGGAGAGGCCCTTGACAGGGCCAGGGGGCAGCGAGCACTAGCGAGCTTGGGGGCTCACCTCCGCCAACCAGGGCATGCGGGCCAGCCGCTCGGCCTCGAAGGCCTTGATTTTGTCCTGGTGACGCAGCGTCAGCCCGATGTCGTCGAAACCGTTGACCAGGCAGTACTTGCGGAAGGGCGCGACGTCGAAGGGCAGTTCGCTGCCGTCGGCCTTGACCACCACCTGCCGCGGCAGGTCGACGGTCAGCGTGTAGCCCGGAAAGGCCAGGACCTCGTCGAACAGCCGCGCCACCTGGGCCTCGGGCAGCACGATGGGCAGCAGGCCGTTCTTGAAGCAGTTGTTGAAGAAGATGTCGGCGTAGCTGGGCGCGACGAGGGCGCGAAAGCCGTACTGCTGCAGCGCCCAAGGCGCGTGCTCACGGCTGCTGCCGCAGCCGAAGTTGCTGCGCGCCAGCAGCACCGACGCCCCCTGGTAACGCGGCTGGTTCAGCACGAAGTCGGGGTTGGGCTTGCGCGACGCCGGGTCCTGCCCCGGCTCGCCGGCGTCGAGGTAGCGCCAGGCGTCGAACAGGTTGGGGCCGAAGCCGCTGCGCGCGATCGACTTCAGGAACTGCTTGGGGATGATGGCATCGGTGTCGACGTTGTCGCGGTCCATCGGGGCGACTAGCCCCTGGTGCACGGTAAAGGCTTGCATCGCGGCGGCTTTACTTCTTCTTCGCGGCTTCTTCGATCTTCTCGCCGGCCTTCGAGAGATCCTTGCCGACACCTTCCATGGTGTTGCAGGCAGACAGTGCGAAGGCGGCGAGGAGGGCAGCGAGGATCAACTTGGTGTTCATGGCAGAGGTTCCTTTGCGTTTCAGCCGATACGGCGGACGTCGACGAAATGCCCGTTCAGCGCCGCGGCGGCGGCCATCGCGGGGCTCACGAGATGGGTGCGGCCGCCGGCGCCCTGGCGGCCTTCGAAGTTGCGGTTGCTGGTGCTGGCGCAGCGCTCGCCGGGCTCCAGCCGGTCGGCGTTCATCGCCAGGCACATGCTGCAGCCGGGTTCGCGCCACTCGAAGCCGGCGGCGGTGAAGATGGTGTGCAGGCCCTCGGCCTCGGCCTGCGCCTTGACCTGGCCCGAGCCCGGCACCACCAGCGCCAGCTTGACGTTGCCGGCCACACGCTGGCCCACGCGCTGGACGACGGCGGCGGCCTCGCGCAGGTCTTCGATGCGGCTGTTGGTGCAGCTGCCGATGAAGACCTTGTCGATGCGGATGTCGGTGATGGCCTTGTTCGGCTCCAGGCCCATGTAGACCAGCGCGCGCTCGATGGCGCCGCGGCGGGCGGCGTCCTTCTCCTTGTCGGGGTCGGGCACGCGGCCGTCGACACCCAGCACCATCTCGGGGCTCGTGCCCCAGGTGACCTGGGGCTGGATCTGCGCCGCGTCGAGTTCGACCACGGCGTCGAAGTGCGCGCCGGGGTCGCTGTGCAGCGTGCGCCAGTGCGCCACGGCGTGGTCCCATTCCACGGCCTTGGGCGAGAACGGCCGGCCCCGGCAGTAGGCGATGGTC
>PNKD01000227.1 GCA_013822265.1 Leptothrix sp. (in: b-proteobacteria) | reverse complement strand
CCGGCAACCCTCCCGGTCGCGGCGGCCGGCGTACCGCACCCTATGCCTTCACCGAGCAGGGAGTGGCCATGCTTTCCTCGGTGCTCGGTAGCCCCCGCGCCATCGCGGTGAACATCGAGATCATGCGCACCTTCGTGCGCGTGCGGGCCCTGGCGGCCACGCACGGCGACCTGGCCAAGCGGCTGGCGGAACTCGAGGACAAGACCGAAGCCCTGGCCATGAACCACGACACCTTCAGCCACAACACCCGCGCCCAGCTCAAGAAGGTGTTCGATGCGCTGCGCGAACTCATGACACCGCCCGATCCGCCCAAGCGGCCTATCGGGTTCATCAACCCCGAGGGGAAGGGCAAGAAGATCGCGGGGGCACAAGGCAAGAACTGATCATGGTGCCCAGCCCGCGCCATCGTTATTGATTGAGCCTTGCCCCTTCGCAGGCAGATAACTCGTCTTGCCAAGCACCACCCCGATCTAAGCATTTGTCTATCTGGAACTGCTTGTAGAACCACATTCCGGCGGCGAACGAGAGAGCCAGGGCAAGCAACAGAGCAAACCAACGTGCAGCGCGCTTCATAAAACCCCGCGCTGGTCGTTATGGGCCAAAAGCGCCGCAAATAGCACTGCACGATGCAGATGACGCCAATGATTGACTGCGGCCAAAGGCGTTCGCTGCTTGGTCCGCTCGACAGGCTTGGGGCGAATCACCTTTGAACTTTGCATCAGACCACTCTCGCATGTCCGATATCGACTCTGCAGTTTTCTCGCCTGCAGGGCCAAATCGAGTTGCCTCGCAGTTGGCTTTGCAGTGGTAATACTTATCGGCACCAATTCTGTTTGCAGCACGCATGTCTCGATAGTTTTGCGCGAAGGCACCAGCAGCCGCGGAGCTCTGGCCCACTGGGCCCAGGCCAGGGACACCGCGATTCGGGCCAGGCCCGTAAGGTCCCATTCCAGGGTGATCTAGTCCGGTTGGGTCGGTGTAGCTAATCGGATTCCCACCCACGTATGCGTATGTGTTGATCCCGCCCGCCAGCCCGATGGGATCGGACTGGGTGTAGAGCCGCCCTGACGCGAGTCCACCGTAAATCACGGTGGGCGCCAGGCGCGAAGTCACGAGGGCGGACGAGGTGAAGAAGACAGCTCTCCGGCAGCGGCTAAGGGATCGGATCGAGGGGCATTCTCGCGCACGGGCGCACACGCGGGAAGCCCATTTTTTGGCCGGAGCGTGCCGCTCAGTCCTTCTCTTAGCTGCTGGCTGTTCGGCTGTTCTGGACCGTGGGCGTGCTCAGGTGGTGAACGGGTCAAGGCCGCGGCTTTGGCCGCGCCGCGAAGGCGGCTTGGCCTTGACGCGCCTCGTCTTCAATACGCTGCTGCTATGCGGTGCGAGCCGACTTTGGAGGCTTGCACCGCATGGCAAGCCTGCGGCGTCTCTGTCAGGCAGGCGGGTCGTCGCGGCTGACTTGCAGCCGGCCGAGTCGGATCAGCCGTGAGTTGATGGCGCCGGTCGTGCGCTCGTGGGTACGCGCAAGCTCGGCCACGGGCGTGCCGGCGTCGAAGGCGCCAACCAGGCGTTGGTCTTCTTCCTCGGTCCAGGACTTGCCGGCGTTGCCCGGCGCGGCAGCTGCGGGCCGCGCGGGCTTGACAGCAGCCATCAGCTCCAGCGCCTTGGCCGCGACGAACAGCGCACGGATGACGTGCGGGCTGCTCAACGGGCTGTCATCAGGCAGCACCTCGCCAGTCGACGGGTCGACGCCACCGGCCAGGACTTCGATGATCTGTTTAGCTTCTGCGGGCGTCATCGGCATTGCCTCCCCAAGCAAGAACGCGAGCGATGCGAAGTATCCGGCAGCGCGGCAGCGCACGGGGCCACAGCACCGGCCGTGCCGGTGCTGGCGGCGCAGCCGCCAGCACCGAGCAGCTATAGCTGCGGCTTGTACAGCCATGGGTAGCCGACCCGTTCGTAATACTCCATCGCGTAGCGCCGTTCATCGCTGCCGTTGCTGCTGTAGCCGTCGGCGCGCGGGTCGTTGATCCAGTTCATGAGTTCGCACAGATCAGCGATGAAGCCGCGCAGCACGACTTCGGGCGGCACGTTGTCTTGCTTGCACAGCGCGATGAACTCGGGCGGCAGTTCGATGGTGAGGTGCTTGTGGTGGCGTGAGGTCAGGGTCTTGCGTGGCATGTCGTTTCCTTGTTAGTGCCAGGCATTCGGCGAACGCCACTGGCCTGGCTCAAGGAGCGCCGAGCGCAGCCGGGTCAAGGGCGCGAAGCGGCGAAGCGAACCCTTGACGCGGCGAGCACGGCGCTACGCTGAGCAAGGACAGTGGAGAGAGCCAGGGAGCCCCCTCGGGGGGCGGATGGTGGGCGGGCGGGGGCCAACACCATGACTGCGCGCGCAGCGCGCCTGACTGAAGTGCCTGCGGCGCCAGCCGCACATGCTTCGGTATTGCAGGCGCGGAGTGGGCGCAAGACATAACGGGGGTTGCCATGAACCCGAAGGGCGCGAAGCGTTGCCCCGCAGAGCGAGCTTGCGAGCGAACGGGGCAATTCATGGCAACAGCCCGTTATGTGAAGTTGCGCAGCAACTTCCCCCGCAGCGCCTGCCAGGCAACAGCCGGCTCGATGCCGGCTGTTGCCTGTCGGTGGAGCGCCGAGGTTGCTGCCACCGGCGCGGGCCTTGCCCTGCAAGGGCCGTGACGGCGTGACCCAAGCCGGCGCGCCTCGCATCCAAGCTCAGCGGCGCCGTCAGGCGTCCGCTGCAGCGCCGCCGGCATCGCCGGCAGGGTCGATGTCCACCGCGCCCGTTTGAACGCGCCCAAGGCCCGGCATTCGCGCCGGATGCGTCTTCTCGTGCACGGCCTTGAGCTGCTGGATCGACACCCGCGTGTAAACCTCCGTCGTGCTCAAGTCAGCGTGGCCCAGCAGCGCCTGGATGTAGCGGATGTCCGCCCCGTTTTCCAGCATGTGCGTGGCACACGCATGGCACAGCAGATGGCACGCGGCGTTCGGGTGCGTGTCGGCGAAGCGCTCCAGGTTCGCCGCAGCGATGGCGCCGCGAACGATCACGCTCAACTGCTTGGCCTGCATGCCCTGGCCGTGCTTGGCCAGGAACAGCGCGCCGTCGTCGTCCACGTCCACCAACTCGGGCCGCACGCGGAAGAGGTATTTCTCGATCCAACGGCAGGCGCGCTCACCGATGGGCACCACGCGGTCTTTGGCGCCCTTGCCCAGGCGAACGAAGACCGTGCCGCGGTTGAAGTCCACGTCGTCGACGCGCAAGCTCGTGATCTCGGCGCGGCGCATGCCGGTGGAGTACAGCGTCTCCAGCATCGCGCGGTCGCGC
>PNKD01000226.1 GCA_013822265.1 Leptothrix sp. (in: b-proteobacteria) | reverse complement strand
CCTGCCCGCCGCGAGCCGTCGACCTGCGCACGCTGTCAGAACTTCGTGGTGTCCGAGCAGCACCGCCCCTACTGGGCCGACCAGGTTCACCGTTGCCAGGGGCTGCTGGATGAGCCCGCGTTGCCGTTGCAGACCCTGCGCATTGTGCGTGCGCGGCTCGACGAGGCGCGCTCCCTGATCCGGGCGATCGACAGCGGGAGGAAGGAATCATCATGACGAAGCAGCATCCCGCCGGGGTCAAGAGCACGTCGGCGCAGCGATTGCGCGAGGCTCTGGGAACCATGGTTCAGCAGCAAGGCAATGGCGCTTCGCCGCCGGCGCTGACCGCCACCGCCTTGTGCGAGCTGGCCGGCATCTCCCGCAACGCGCTGTATCGCTACCACCCCGACGTCGTGCAGACCTTGCGCGCAGCCCAGCAGAAGCACCGTCCTCGACCCGATGGCAACAGGCGGGCAGCACAGCGGCTGCGCCAGGACAATGCCATGCTGCGCGAACAGGTCGCCAGGATGGCAGCCCTGGTCGACCACTACTTCGCCGCGTGGCAGGAGACCCGCCTGCTGCTGCAGCGGCGCGACCGCGAGCTGGCCGAGTCGCGCCGCGCTGCCAAGGCGCGCGTCGTATCGATCGCGCCGGAGCACCGCAGCAACTGACCGCAGTGCGTGGCCTGCGAACGCCGAAGTCGCGTCGCCCTGCATCTCGGGTCATCCCGCGACGACGACTTCCTCTGCAGCCTGCGCCTTCAACGCTTCCAGGTCGATCACGGCATCGGCCATCGCGGTCAGCTCCGGCGTCTGCGAGACGAAGTACTCGCGCTCGTAGCCGCCCAGGCGCAGCACCTCGCGCTTCATCGCCATGAACATGCGTTTGCGGTCGGGGTCGAGCGCACCGTCGGCTTCGTCGCAGAACAGCGTCGAGTACCGGCGCCCCGTGTGCGTCGCCAGGTACAAGGCAATGGCGCGGGTCAGGCAGGCCTCTACCCACGTCCGTTCGCCGCCGCTCATCAGGCCCATGCTCTTGGCATCGCCGGTGGTGCCGTCGTGCACGACGATGTCGAACCCTTCCCTCTGTTCGCCCTTGCCGCTTTCGAGCAGCGTGTGGATCGACACCGTGAAGCGGGGTCCGTAGCAGGCCAGCAGCAGGTCGTTGGCCAGGCCGGACAAGGTCGGCCCGGCGTCGTCGATCGCCAGCGCGATCAGCCCGTCGTTGCTCATGCAGCGCGCGAACAGGCTCCAGTCGGCAAGCTCGTTCTCGACCTTCGTGCAGCGTGCCTGGACCCTCTCGCGGCGGGCGCCGAGTGCCGCCGACTGCTTGCCGATTTCCACCTGCGCCTGCGCGTCGCGCGCGGCCTCCAGCAGCGAGCGCTCGGCCGTCGCGAGGTCGGCGCGCGCACCTGTCACCGCCTCGGCAGCGGCCTTGAGGGGACTCTCGTCGTGGCCCGCCGGCAGGTCCGCCAACAGCTGCTCGATCCGGGCGATTGCCGCGGCGGATCGCTGCTGCTGCCTCTGTAGCTGCTGCGCGATGGCCAGGCGCGAGACCGCGATCTGCCCGCGCTCGGCTTGCTCCTCGGGGGTCTGCACGACCGGCATGGTCGGCGAACCCAGGCCGGCAAGATCGCGATCGATCTCGGTCAACGTGCCCCTGGCCTGCGCGCAGGCCTGCTCTTTCGACGCGAGTACGGCCATGCGGTCGACGCGCTCACGTGCAGCGCTCTCACGATCCTCCGCCCAGGCCAATGCCTGCGGGGCACCGGCAAGCGTTTCGTGTCGCCGGCGCGCCTGGTTCAGTTCCCCCTGGGCCTGCTCCTTCTCGCGGGCACAGCGTGCCACCTGGGTCCGTGCATCGGGCATGAGGGCTTGCGCTTCGCGCGCATCACCGAGCAGCTTGCAGCGCCCTTGCAGGTCGGTGCCCGAACAAGGCACCTCGGCGGTGAGGCCGCGGCGATGGGCAAGCTCCTGCGCCCGAAGCACCGCCTTGCCCGCGTCGCGCTCGATGCTGGCCAGTTTCTGCTCCGCGAGACGGACAGCGCCTTGGCATTGGGTCAGCAACTGGACCTGTTGGCGATCCGCCTGCGTACGCGCCCGGCGCAGTTCGTGCGCACGCTGCGCCAGCGCCAGGCGCCGGACCGACCGGCCGACCGCATCGGCCGCGCCGAGCACCTCCAGGCAGCGGCGACGCGACTGCATCAACGATTGCCGCCGCGCCTGCTCTTGCTGCTGGCGCGCACCGATGCGCTGCTCCAGACGTTCCAGCCGCTGCACCTCCGCGAGGTCCTGGGCCTGCAGTGCCTCTGCCGACTGACGGGTCGCGTCGAGCTCGGCCTGCCGTTCGGTCGTCAACTGGGCACGTCGTGCCTCGATCGCGTGGGACTGTTCGCGCTCGGCCGTCAAGCGGGCGTGCCGCTCGAGCGCCTCGTCCAGCCTGGTCTGGGCCGCCCGCTTGGCGCCTTCGGCACCGGCCACGCTCGAGTCCGCGCCATCGAGCCTTTGTCTGGCGGCCTCGACCGCCGCGATCTCGTCGACCAGACCGGCCTGCTCCTGCCGGATCGCGACCAGCCCCGCCTTCAGCAGGCGTGCGACTTCGGCGGCCTCCTGGCCGATGGCGCGAATCTCTTCCTGGCCCAGCAGATCGGCCAGCAGCGTCTTGATCTCGCCGTTGCGGTAGGTGTTGAGCTGGCGCTTGCCCTGGGAGGCGAATACCGACGTGAAGAAGGTCTCCGGGCTGCCGCAGATGCACTCGACGCAGCGGGTATACGACTCGACGCGTCCGTCGGATACCGTGCCATCGTCGACACGCACGGGCCGCCATTGCCCATCGTCGTCCAGTCCGAGCAGGAATGCCTCGGTCTTGCGGCGGCCACTCATTCGGATGACGATTTGCGATCGGTAGCAGCGGCCTTCGTGCGCCCAGGTCAGGTCCTTGACGCTCTCGGGGAGGTAGACGTGGTCATAGAACGTGAAGCCGCCAGGCCCCGCCGTCGCCGCCCGGCTGGGAAGCAGGTTGTAGGGCGTGAGGTTGTCCATGATCGTCGTCTTGCCGCTGCCGTTGGCACCGGCGATGGCGATCAACTCGGCACCGTCCGTCAGGCACTCCAGGTCCAGAGTAAGTTCTTCCAGGCCCAGGCCGTCGCGGATGCCGCGGAAGCCCTTGAGGGTGAGTCTGAGGGGTTGCATGTGGCGCCTTGATCTACCGTGGTGGCTCGATCAGGTTGCCATTCGAGTTCTCCTCATCAAGGCCACCACTCCTGACCGGCCATGCGTGACGAGGCGCTTTGCGGCGGCGGATCGACTCGTAGAGTCAGCCACGACAAAGACCAGCGCGGCTGGCACCTACCGCGGTCATCCCGGAAACGCCGGCCGGCACACGGTCACACGGCGGGCGGTGCGTCCGGCA
>PNKD01000225.1 GCA_013822265.1 Leptothrix sp. (in: b-proteobacteria) | reverse complement strand
CTGGGACAACGCCTGCAGCGAGACGCTGTTCGGGTCCTTGAAGGTGGAGCGGCTGCACGGGCAGCGCTTCAAGACCCGACGCCAAGCCATGGACGAGTTTGTCGCCTGGACGCTCTGGTACAACCGAACCCGACTGCACTCGACACTGGCCTATGTCAGCCCGATGCGGTTCGAAGAAAACTGGCTGGACAATCAACTCCGGCAAGCCAGTGCATGAGCCAGCTATGGGATACGGATTCCAGGGGCAAGGTCACTGGCCGGGTGCCGACTGCTCCAAGCCCCGGGCGACGAGAGCACTACGTCGGCGTGGGTCCGCGTCGTACTTCGAAAGGCCCGACCATGGATGGATGCGCTTATCGCGCTCGACCCGCCAAGTTGGGCTGCCGAGGCTATTGCGGCTCTGGCGGAGGATCAAACAACCCCATGGGCGCCGTGGATCGTGACCTATGGCGACGCAGAGGCGCTGCAGTCCCACTACACCATCGACCGGGATTTGGACGAAGTCCTGCTGCAGGCCAGCGCTCGGGCGCGTTCGATGAGACCCCAGCGGCTGTAGCCGATGCAGGCTGATGTCAGGCCGCGTGCTACCGCAATCTCCTGATGACGGCCCACTGGGTCTGAACATCAGCCGATTCGACGAACGTCAGCGTCGACAGCGGCTGGTCTTGCCGCATGCAGCAGGTTGCTGGGACTACGCACCGCTCATCGACCTGGTAGTCCGTGAACCCGGCGCCGATCTGTTTCGCTTCGCTGGGCGAACTGTCGCGGAGCATCTTGCGTTCCTGAGACGACGCGCAGATCCCGGCATTGACAGATTCATCGCTTGGTACGAGCGCAACCTCACCCCACATCTACCCGCACTCGCACGCCCGACAACCACTACTGCATCGAAGTGGCGCCTCTGCCGCTGGTCGCTGCAATGCCGCAGCTTGTTCGATCAGCAGGACCGAATCGCGCCACGCCGGCGCAGTGGTCGTTGAGCCTGCAAGCCCTGACCGAGAGGGGCACGAAACGCGAGGAGCTGATCCTGTCGGGAGTGCTCTCGCGACTTGAGCGGGCACCGCCGGATGCAAAGCTCACAAGGGCCCAGGTGCTCCGCATGGTGAACCTGTCTCATGTGCTACCCAAGCTCGTCTGCGAGTCCAGATTCGGCTTTGCCGCTAAGTCGGGATGGCGGGAGTGCTGCGACCGACTCACGGCGAGTGACAAGAAGCGCCGCCGGCTGCATGGCGTTGGCCACGGCATGACTCATGTCCGTTTCCGCCACCGGTCGCTCGGCTGGGTAGTGGCAAGAACTCGCTTCAGCGACCTGTTGGTCGACCAGCGTGATTGGTGGATCGTGCTTGACGAGAAAGGGCGATTGGTCGACACCGCCAAGAGCGGCTTTGCCTCACCCAACGAAGCGATCGAGTTCGCTGAGCTTCAGATGGCAAAGCGGTTTCTCGCATGGGGCAAGCACTAGGCATCAGTGAAGTGGGAGCGCTTCTCCCTGCCAGGTGGCGACGACTATCGCGAGTTGCTGATCCAGCTGGACGACTGGCCCCTGACCTATCACCCGCGCCACTTCAGGACACGGAATGTCCTCGCACATGTGCGAAGCAGGATTCGCCTGAACGCCGACGGAAGGCGGGTGCTCTTCCTGGACGAGGTCCAGAGCGACTGGCATGCCGATCTGCATGCGCAGGCCAGAGGAGTGGCGACCGCCGCGGAGAATGGAAAGGTCGCGGAGGCGCCATTCGCCAAGGACTGGCCCCTGCTGACGCTCAAGATCATGCTGTGGTGGGCGCAGCGCTGCGGCGCGGATGGTCTGTCATGGAGCAGCGCTGACTTGCAGGAGGCGAGGTGGGGCGGCTACGGCCCGCCAGGTCTGATGTACCGCAAGCTCCTGCCCGACGCCGCAATGGCGCTGGCGAAGGCACTCCTGATCACCGCGGGATCCGCGCGTCTCCGGGTCCGCACAGGCACCAGGGCCGTGTGCCTCGGAACTCGGGGATGGGAAGTCCGGAGCCAGAACGGCTGCGCAGTCACCAAACCCTTTGACCATCGTGGTCAGGCCGAACGCTTCGCGGACCTGACAGGGGAGTTCGCCGACGTGGACATGCCGGCGCTGTGGTTGGATGGACTGGGGACGATCACGGCGGTTCCACTTTACGGAACCGGACCCGGGGAGCGCTGGACCGAAAAGGCAGCGTCAGGGTCTCGATAGCGGTCGACAATCGTCTCGAAATCGCCAGCCAGCGCCCTGTTCCCACCCCGCATGCCTCACAGGCTACAGTTGAGTTGCTGCACGCATCGACCACGAAATGCTCCCGCAAGACGCTGCATGCACGACCTGTGGGGTATTCCGTGGGGTGTTTGGGCCGGCAAAGAGCAAATATGACAGCACGACAACCACTTAGCTTCGCACTCGAAGTTCAGGTGCAGAACATCGAGTGAGCCGGCGGCTGGCGGCTGGTGGAAAATCCGCCGATGGAAACCCCAGGCAACCTCTTCTGCGTCGCGGCCCCCAGCGGCACCGGCAAGTCCAGCCTCGTCAAGGCGTTGCTCGAGCTCGACTCGCGCCTGGCCGTCTCGGTCAGCCACACCACGCGCAAGCCGCGCGGGCAGGAGCTCGACGGCCGCGAGTACCACTTCGTGGCCGAGCCCGAGTTCCACGCCATGATCGAGCGCGGTGAGTTCTTCGAGCACGCGCACGTGCACGGCAACTGTTACGGCACCAGCCGCAACGCCATCGAGGCCCGGCTGCAGCGCGGTGACGACGTGGTGCTCGAGATCGACTGGCAGGGCGCGTTGCAGATCAAGCAGCTGTTCGCACACGCCGTGCTGATCTTCATCCTGCCGCCGAGCTGGGACGAACTCGCGCAACGCCTGAACCGCCGCGGCGAAGACCCGCCCGAGGTCATCGCCCAGCGGCTGGCCAACGGCCGCCATGAGGTGGCGCAGGCTCGGCACTTCGACTTTGTTATCATCAACAGCTTGTTCGAGACGGCGCTTTTCGACCTCAAGACGGTCGTTCACTCGCAGCGCCTGAAGTACGCCGCGCAGCAGCGCAACCGCTCCCAGGTGTTTGCTGCGCTGGGTCTGGTCTGAACGCCGCACCGAAGTTCCGCCCCCTCCACCCCGTTTCACCGAAGGCACCCATGGCCCGCATCACCGTCGAAGACTGCCTCGTCAAGATCCCCAACCGCTTCCAGCTCGTGCTGGCCGCCACCTACCGGGCCCGCATGCTGAGCCAGGGCCACGCGCCCAAGATCGAGACCAAGAACAAGCCCGGCGTGACCGCGCTGCGCGAGATCGCTGCCGGCGAGGTGGGCATCGAGATGCTGCGCAAGGTACCGGTCTGATCCCCCGCTGAGAGCTCCATCCTGAACGGGCGCGCTGCAGCGATGCA
>PNKD01000224.1 GCA_013822265.1 Leptothrix sp. (in: b-proteobacteria) | reverse complement strand
CAACGCCGACGCCAAGCTCAAGGAAGTGCTGGGCAAGGCGCAGGTCTCGATGTTCGAGATGACCAAGCTGGTCAGCAGCCACCTGAAGTAAGCCGCGACCAGGCGTTGCTTGAACGAGGGCCCTTCGGGGCCCTCTTTCTCTTGGGTGCGCCCTTGCGCGTCGCACGCGGGGCCCTACAGCACCAGGAAGGCGGCCGCGGCCACCGCCGTCGGGCCCAGCGCGCCCAGCAGCAGTCCGCCGGCGCCTATGGACTCGTCGGCAAAGCCGCGCCGCAGCAGCGCCACGCCGGCCGGGTTGGGCGCGTTGGCGATCACCGTCAGGCCGCCGCCAGCCACCGCGCCGGTGACCAACATGTACTTGGCCTCTTCGGAGATGCCCGCGATCAGCGAGCCCAGGTAGGTGAGCGCCGCGTTGTCGGTCAGTGCCGTCAGGCCCAGGGCGCCGAAGAACAGCGCCAGCGGTTCCAGGCTGGAGACGATGGGCTGCAGCCACCACGCCTGCAGGCCGCCCAGCACCACCAGCCCCGCGAGGAAAAAGCCGACCAGCAGCGCCTCCTTGAGGATGAGCGGGCTCTGGTGGCGTTCATAGGCCTGCGTGAAGCCCAGGAACATCAGGAACAGGCCGATGAAGGCCACCGGGTGGTGCGCGAAGGCCACCACGCCGGCCAGCAGCACCAGGTGCACGGCTACCACCGGCAGCGGCACGCGCGCCCCGGCGGGCGTGCCGGCCGGCGCGGCGGCATCCTGCAGGTGCCGGCGCAGCAGCCAGGTGGCGATGCTGGCGTTCACCAGCACGGCCAGGGCGGCCTTCCAGCCGATGTTCGTCAGCATGAAGGTGCTGTTCCACTCCCAGGTCGTCGCGACCATCAGCACCGGCGGCGCGGCATAGGCCGTGAGCGTGCCGCCGATGGAGACGTTGACGAAGAGCACGCCAAGCGCCAGGTACTTCAGCGGTTCGGGCATGGGCGGGCGGAAGATCTGCGGCGCCAGCATCAGCGCTGCGATGGTCATCGCCGCCGGCTCGGTGATCAGCGAACCGAGCAGCGGCACCGCGGCCAGGCCCAGCCAGGCGCAGGCCAGCGGCGTGGGCAGCGGCATCAGGCGGGCGACGGCGTCGACGGCTGCGATCACCGTGCGCAACACGGGCTTCGAGGCCGCCACCACCATCACCACGAAGACGAACAGCGGCTCGGTGTAGGTGCGCGATTCGGCGTAGTTCAGGGCCGTGCTGCCACCCTGCAGCAGCGCCATGGCCACGACCAGCACGATGGCCCAGAAGCCGAAGACGACCTCCACCTCGCCCAGCAGGTGGAAGAGGCCGGCGTGGCGCGGGTGGCGGTGCGACAGTCGTTCGAAGAGCTTGGCCGCGAAGGTGTGGGCCAGGGCGACGGCGAACAACACCAGGGCGGTGAGCTGCAAGGGGTCTGCGGAGGTCGGGGACATGAACGCGTCTCTTCCGCGTGGCGGCCCGACCATCGCAACACCCTGTCGGCCCGAACAGCCGGCCCGGCACCCGGCGCGGAGTCCATGCGGCCCGTGTTGAAGCCCCTGCACACCGGCCACAGCCGGGTTCGGGAGATTCACGGGTGAGCCAAGTCCTGATCCACGAGTACGTGGCACAACTTGACCGTCTGAGGCGCATCAGCGGCAGCACGCGCCAGACCATCGTGCGCGAAGCCTTCAAGGACCTGCTCAACCCAGGCCCGGCCACTGCCGCTGGAAGTTTGATCCCGCGACGTGATCGATCCGGCCCGGTCGGCGCGATGTGGGCGCGGGTTCAGGATCCTTCGGTGAAATCCTCGTCGGACACAGTCTCCACTGGGCCCTCGTCAAAAACCAGGAGGGAAGCTGCCAGCCCCACCAGCAGCAATGGGCAGGGGTTGCCCACACCGCGCTCGGCGAGCGCGCGCCGCAGGCGCTGGGTGAAGCGCGCTTCGCCGCCACCGCTGTGCCGATGATCTCGCTGATGGGCAGTGGCACCATCCGCAGCACATCGACCAACTCGAGCAGTGTGCCGGGGAAATCGCCGGCGGCCATGGCGCCGGCATGAAACAGCAACCGCACGTCGAAACCCTTGTCCAGCAACGGCTGCGGCGGCCCCGGTGTCGATGCCTCTGGATTCGGTGCCCACCAATGCATCAGAGTGCCGGCCATGCAGCAGCCTCGCTGCCGGCCGTGAAGGCTTCTTCGAACACCGAGAGCCCGGCCAGATCGGCATGGGCAAAACGCACCCGGCCGCGTGCCGCGCGCAGCGCGCGCAGTGCGGCGTGGCGCTGCACGCCGGGCACCGGGATGGCCATGGCATGGCCCCAACGCATGAGGTCGATGCGCTGCACACGGCGGTGGATGTCGGGGTGGGCCGGCTGCAGTTCGGCCAGCACGCGCGCGACCCAGGGCGCGGGGTCGTCGGCCAGCAGCGCGGCGCGTTCGGTGCCGGCCAGTGCGTGGTAGGCGGTGAGCACGGTGGCGCCGGGCACGGCGCGCAGGCTCTGGTGCATGGCGTCGACGTAGCCCAGGCCGCGCCCGCCATAGATCACGTTGTCCCACGAGGGTGGCGCACCGGGGCGGTCGAGCAGGGGCCGGTCGAGCTGCAGGTTGGCCACCAGCCAGGGGGCATGGCGCAGCAGCGCCGCAGCTTCGCGCAGCGCGGCCGGCGGCGACTCGAGCACGCGCGCGGCGACGAAGAGCGGCAGCGCCAGCACCACCTGCCCCGCCGTCCAGGCCTCGAGCCGCCGCGCGGCTTCGTCCCAAGCCAGCACCTGCACGGCGTGGCGGCCTTCGGCCACGCGCAGCACGCTGCGGCCGGTGTGCAGATGCTCGCCCAGCGGCGCGGCCAGGCGCTGCGTGAGCCAGGCGTTGCCCTCGGGCCAGGTGAAGACGGCGTCGCCGGGGTCGTCCTCGGCCGCCACGCTGCCGGGCGCGTGGAAGCCGTGGCGGCTGGCGAAGTAGTGCACGCCGGCCCAGGCCGAGACGATGGCCGTGCCGGCGCCGTAGTCGTCGCGGCAGCAGTAGTCGAGGTACCAGCGCAGGCGGGCGTCGTCGAGGCCGCGCCCGTCCAGCCACTGCGCGAAGGTCTGGCCATCGAGGCCGGCCTGCAGCGCGCCCCAGGCACCGCGGTGGGCGGGCAGCGCGAAGGCCGGCGCGCTGCCGCAGGCGCCCGCGCGCTGCAGGTCGGCCACGGCCTGCGCGAAGGTCTGCATCTGGCGCGCTGCGGCCGAGCCGGGGTCGACCGGCGGCAGCACGCCCTCTGCCCAGGCGCTGTCGATGAACAAGCGCTCCTGCGGGCTGTGGCAGAGGTGGCGTTCGTCGGCCACGGTGCGGCCGAGTTCGTGGCGCAGCAGGCCGAGCTCGTGCAGCCACTCGCCGACCTCGCGCGCCTGCGGCCCGGGCAGCGGCAGGTAGTGCGCGCCCAGCGGGCAGGCCATGCCGCCCAGCACGTGGCCGCGGCTG
>PNKD01000223.1 GCA_013822265.1 Leptothrix sp. (in: b-proteobacteria) | reverse complement strand
ACCGCCGTGGCAGGCAGCGTCTCGACGCGCCCGCCGTCCATGTCGAGCGCGTAGACGCCGTAGCAGCGTGGCGCCTCGCTGCGCTTGAGCTGGCGCGAGGTGATGACGTCCACCGCCATCCAGCGCTCGAGCAGGCGGATGTTGGGATGCTCGCGCGCCCGCTGCAGCAGCGTGTCGTGGATGGCCTTGCCGGTGGCGTCGGCGGCGTGGGCGATGCGCCGCACCGTGTGGCCCCCCTCGCGCGTGAGGTGCAGCCCCAGCGGGCCCAGGGCGTCGGGCGAGAACGGCACCCCGGCGTCGACCAGCCAGCGTACGGCGTCGGCGCTGTTCTCGGCGATGAAACGCGCGGTGTGCTCGTCGACGAGGCCGGCGCCGGCATCCTGCGTGTCGCGCACGTGGCTCTCGACGCTGTCGTCGCTGCCCAGCACGCCGACGATGCCGCCCTGCGCCCAGGGCGTGGCGCCTTCGGTGAGCCGGCGCTTGGCCAGCACGACCACGGGCAGCCGGTCGGCGAGATGCAGCGCCACTGCCAGCCCGGCCAGCCCGGCACCCACGATGACGACGGGCGGCACGGCGCCGGCAGAGGATGGATCGTTGATCATTTCACGGGTGAACGCGCGGCATGCTGTTGCAGCGAAGGCATTGTATGAACAAGCCTCCTTAGGGACGATGCGGCGGCGGCGGGCCGCACCTATCATGCGGCGATGAACATCAGGCGCGACGAACCCGGGTGGCAGGAAGCTCAGCGTGCGCCGGCGCGCCCGCCCTCGCGGGACGAGCTCAACGCCCCCAGCACCCAGATCGTCACCGACCGCGAGGCCTACCTCGGCCAGGGCCGGCACGACGTCGGGCGCCGCATCTCCGACGACCAGGTCGAGCTCTTCATCACCGGCGACGTGGCCGGCTCGCTGCAGCGCGAGTTCGTGCAGCACACGCCCGAGTTCATCGCCCTGCACGACCTCGGCACCAGCGCCAGCCTGCGCCTGCTCACCAGCCTGGCCGGTGCGGCGGGTGCGCGGGTGCAGCGCCTGTCCATCCGCCGCCAGGGCCACGGCGTCGCGCTGGCGGTGCTGCAGTTCGTCGAGATGCCGCTGGCCGACGGCACGCAGTTGCGCGTCTACGCCACCGACGTCAACGCCGACAACCCCACGCGCGCCCAGGTGGCCAAGGGGCTGCTGGCCTTCAGCAAGCTGGGTGTGCTGCTGGTCGGCGAACTGCCGCCGCATGCGCTGGCCGGCCAGCTGGCGCCCCTGCACGAGGCGCTGCTGCGCAGCACCTGGCCCAACCGCGAACTGCTTCTGGTGCCGCTGGGTTCCAGCCTGGCGATGGCCGCTCATGCCGCCCAGCTGGCCCAGGGCAGCGCCGTTTCGGTGCACGTCACGCCGCAGGCCGACAAGCCGCGGCAGGCCTGGGGCTACATCGGCGGCGCCTGGAACCGCATGAACGGCGGCAACGGCACGCGCACCCTGTCCACCGACCTGGCGCAGGCCGTGCCCAAGCCCCGCCCTCCGGCCAGTGAAGCGCCGACCCAACCCATGGAACTGCGCCCCATCGGCCCGGCGCCGACGATGCCCATGCCGCTGCCCACGCTGTCGGCCTCGCCGGTGCCCATGCCCAAGGCGGGCGGCACCAGCTGGCAGGCGTATGCCGAGCGCTGCGCCCTCATCAAGGGCGCCGTCTCGGTGTGTGTCTTCGACCTGCACAACGTGCAGACGCTGGCGCATGCCGGCGGCGCGCCCGCGGCCGACCGCCTGGCCCAGCAGGGCTCGACACTGCTGGCGCAGATGAACGACGCCACGCGGGCCCTCGGCCTGGGCCCGGCGCAGGCCGAGGCCAGCATCAGCACCACCAGCCACCACCTGCTGCTGCGCCCGGTGCCGGGCCACCCGGGCGTGGCGGTGCACATCGTGGTCTCGGCCACCACCGGCAACCCGACGCTGGCGCGCATGCAACTCGAACGCATCGAAGCGCCGCAATGACACCACGCCGGCGCCGCCCAGCGGCGCATGACTGCAAAGCGGGCCCCTCGGGGCCCGCGTCGTTTCCGGCAGTGCCGGGGCGTCAGAAGCCGTAGCCCAGCCCGATGCTCAGCTGGGGCACGGCGCGCACCTTGCCCACGCCGTCACGCAGGTCGGCCAGTTCCTTGTCGAGGTTGGCCTGGATGTCGGGCTGGCTGGCCAGCTGCCCGCGCGGCGTGGCGCTCACCGTGGCGCGGCCCAGCGCGGCACCGATGTCGGCCGAGAACCGCAGCCCCGAGCCCATCCGGTGGCCCCAGCCGACGCCGACGTAGGGCGTGGTGTTCGGGAACTTCACCTCGACCTTCAGGCCGTCGGCGGCGGTGGTGGCGTAGGTGCGGTCGCCTATGGTCAGCGTGCCGCCGGCGCCGTTGGCGTCCAGCGCGATCCGGTAGGTGTTGAACGCCGCACCGCCGGTGAAGCGGAAGCTGCCGGCGAACGGAAACCAGTCGGCCAGCAGCGCCGCGCGCTGCAGCTTGTAGCGGCCGTCGTAATTGATGCCGCTCTCGACCGTCGACTTGCCGCGCGAGCCCAGCGTGTAGAGATCACCGCGCAGCGTGAAGCGCTCGCTCAGCGGCTGCGCGTAACCCAGACCGACGCCCGGGATGCCGAGGCCGGTATAGATCTCGCCGGCCCGCGCCGATGCCGTGCCAAAGGCCAGCACGGTGGCGACTGCCGCGGTGAACGACAAAAACCGACGTGCGGAAGTGAAGGGCATGCGGGGCTCCGGGGTGCAGACGATGGGCGGCGAATGGAGGCTCACCCCGCCGGTGGCGGTGGTGCTATCGCAGATTGTCCGCAGCGGCGGGGGCTGGCATCCTCACGAGCAAGGGCTCGATTGCCCCGCAACTCGGGGCATCGGCCAACAGCGGACGGCAGGGGCGTCCAGCCAGCCATGAAGCACGGTGACCCGACCCAGCTTCCCGCCACTGAACCGGCCTTGCCGGGCCGTTGGCGGACGGCCCCCGCGCGCGGGGGGGGTTGCGAGCGCCAGCGAGCTTGGGGGCTCCGTTTCAGTGGACGATGCGGGAGAAGACGAACTCGCCGTCCTCGACGTCCACCGGGATCACGCCCTTGGGCCCGAACTTGCCCTGCAGGATGAGCTTGCTCACCGGGTTCTCGATGCGCTGCTGGATGGCCCGCTTGAGCGGCCGCGCGCCGAACACGGGGTCGAAGCCGACCTGGGCCAGCGCCGCCAGCGCGGCCGGCGAGACCTCGATCTTCATCTCCAGCTTCTCGAGCCGGCGCTCCAGCAGGCCGAGCTGGATCTTCGCGATGTTCTCGATGTGCGCCTGGTCGAGCGCGTGGAACACCACCGTCTCGTCGATGCGGTTCAGGAACTCGGGGCGGAAGTGCTGCTTGACCTCGGCCCATACGGCGTCGCGAATGTCCTCGCTGGGCTGCCCCGTCATCTGCATGATGAGGTGCGAGCCGAGGTTGCTGGTCATCACGATGACGGTGTTCTTGAAGTCC
>PNKD01000222.1 GCA_013822265.1 Leptothrix sp. (in: b-proteobacteria) | reverse complement strand
CGCCGGCGGTCTGCCTGCCAGCCACCAAATCGACGACCTCAGGCGACCGCCAGGCTCACTCCTCAGTGGAATGTGGCGCCCGGCTCCAGGCTCATACCTCGTTGGACAAGACTGGGCGTTGACACCGGCCCCCGTGCGGCCCACCATCGGCAACCCAATTCCGCGCCTTGCCCGCCCTGCCTGCCCCGTCGCCATGCCGCACCGAGTTGCGTTCCTGGGCTTTGCCGAGTCCGAGCGCCATGCGTTGAGCGCGTATTTCCGCCTCGCACACAACCGCACCCCGAGTTACGAGCACGTCGCCACGTTGACCGACGCCGACTTCCTCGTGGCCGATGCCGACCACGCGCCGTCGGTGCAGCTGGTGGTCATCACCGAACGGCTGGGCGAGACCGTGTTCATCGGCACCCAACCCCCCGAGGGCAGCGTGGCCCGGCTGACGCGGCCCATAGACGCGCTGCATGTGATGCGCGAACTCGATGCCATCGTGGCCCGGCTTGCGCCGGTGGCGCCGGTGCGCGACGACGGCGTGCAGCACACCACCATCATCCAGGCCATGCGCCGCCAGCCCGACACGGCGGCGGCTGGCGAGCCGGCGCATGAGCCACCCGCCGTGCTGCTCGGCGACCTGCCCTTCAGCGCGCCCGACCCGGCCGGGCCGGCCGTGGCGGCAGCGCCGGCGGCTGCGGCCTGGCCCCCCGAGGCGCCGGCGCAGCCCGGCAGCGGGCCCTATGGCGTGCCGCCACAGGCGCTCGCCGAAGAGGCCCTGCCCAGCAGCCCGGCCGCGCTGACCTTGCGCGACCCGCCGACACCGGCCCCGGGCGACACCAGGTGGGCCGAGGGGCATGAGCTGTTTCCGGGCACCGATGGCCTGGTCGGCCATGAGCCCCCGTTGCCGCGGCAGCCGGGCGGCTGGACGGAAGACCTCACCGCACTGCACGCAATGCCGTTGCCGGTGGTTCCGCCGGCGGCAAGCGCCGGCCCCGTCGAGCCGGCGCTGCCGGCGGCGCCTGCGCTGCCTGCGCCACTGCCGCCCGCGGCACGGCCCGCGCCACCGGTGCTGCGCGAGTGGGCCGTTGCCCCCGAGGCGCGGCCGGCACCCGAGTCGCCACCACGGCGGCCGCGCCTGCTGGGGCCGCAGCCATCAGCGGCTGCGCGCGCTACACCATCGTTGCCCGCGGCGGCCGCCGCCCGGCCGGCGCCCTTGCCGATCAAGCCGTCCAAGCCCGCCAAGGTGCCCAAGGCGACGTTGCTGCCCAGCGCGCCGCGGGCGCTGCTGGTGGACGACAGCGCGATCGCGCTGCTGTTCCTGGAGAAGCGGCTCGAGCAGTGGCACGTGCACACCGACCAGGCACCCAACAGCCAGGCCGCGCTGGCCTTGCTGGCCCAGCAGAGCTACGACCTCGTGTTTCTCGACGTCGAGCTGGGCCCGAACAGCGAACTCGACGGCCTGGCCCTGTGCCGCCAGATCAAGCAGACGCCCTCGTCGATGAACGCGCTGGTGGTCATGGTCAGCGCGCACCACACCGAGCTCGACCGCGTGCGCGGCTCGCTGGCCGGTTGCGACGCCTACCTGGCCAAGCCGCTGGACGGCACCGAGCTGCAGCGCCTGCTGCAGCGCCAGGGCCTGAACCCCAGGGCCGAAGCCGGCACCGTGCCGAGCTGAACCGGCGCCGCGCCGGATGGGCGGATGCGCCCCGGCGGCGCTCAGTGGCTGCCGGCCAGCAGCGTGGCGCCGACGATCAGCGCCCCGCCCAGCGCCAGTGCGGGCGTCACCACGCCGGCGCCCAGCAGCACCGCCGAGCCGGCGGCGAACAGCACCTCGGTGATCATGACCACCGCGGTGACGTTGGCCGGCAGCCGCGCCGCGCCGTACTGCAGCGCCAGGTTGCCGGCGAGAAAGGCCGCCGCCAGCGCCAGCGCGCCCAGCACCCAGCCCGTTGCCGGCGGCGGCGGCAACGCCACCGTGCCGGCGATCGACAAGGCCGCGGCCAGCGCCCCGGCGACCACCGCGCCGCCCAGAAACATCGCCAGCGCGCGCGCCGCCTCGGGCTGCCGCGCCTCGCGGCGCAGCATCACGTTGTTGAGCGCGAACGTGAAACCGCCCACCACGCCCAGCCACTCGGGCAGCGTGCGCGGCACCGGCAGGCTGGCCACGCCGGCCACGCTGTCGGCCGGCCACAGCACGATGGCCGCGCCCGTCAGCGCCATCGCCACGCGCAGCCCCGCGGCGTGCGTCAACGGCTCGTGCAGCAGCAGCCGCGCCAGCAGCACCGCCCACAGCGGCATCAGGTAAAACAGCAGCACGACGCGCACCACGTCGCCCACCGTCACGCCCCAGTTGAAGGCGGCATTCGTAATGCCGGCGGCCAGCACCAGCGGCCACAGCGAGCGCGTTCGCGCCAGTTCGGCCCAGGCGCCGCGACGCCACAGCGTGATGGCCACCAGCGCCACCGCGTAGACCAGCACCGTGGCCCACAGCGGATGCAGGCCTTGCCCCTGCAGGGCGCGGAACGGCCACCACGACACGCCCCAGGTGAAGGCGTTGAAGGTGAGCGCCAGCGCCGGGCCGGCGCGCGAGGCCGCCGTGTTCACCGGCGGCCTTCAGTGCGTGTCGGAACGCGCGATGACGAGCAGCCGGTCGACCTCTTCGCGGTGCTGCACCGTGTTGCGCCGGTGCCAGCGGCGGATCAACTCCATGATGCCCGCCACCGCCAAGCCGAAGATCGTGATGGCGCCGAAGGCCGAGAGGCCGAACTTGGTCATGCCCGAGTAGAAGGCGCCCAGCGCCAGGATGCAGGCCTGTTCGTTGAAGTTCTGCACCGCGATGCTGCGCCCGGCGCCCATCAGGTTGTGCCCGCGGTGCTGCAGCAGCGCGTTCATCGGCACGATGAGAAAACCGCACAGCGCGCCCAGCACGATGAGGAAGGGCGCCGCCACGTAGACGTTGGTCAGCACGTTCAGGCCGATCATCAGGAAGCCGATGACGACGCCCAGCGGCAGCACGCCGGCGGCGCGGTCGAGTTTCATCGTCATCGACGCCGTGACGGCGCCGATCACCGAGCCGACGATGACCACGCCGGCCAGGTTGCTGGCCTGTGTGGTGCCGTAGCCCAGCGCCGCCGCGGCCCAGGCGAAGACGATGATGCGCAGGTTGCCGAAGATGCCCCACAGCAGCGTGGTGGTGGCCAGCGTGATCTGGCCCAGCTTGTCGGCCCACAGGCGCGCATTGCAGCGCGCGAAGTCGCGCACCAGGTCGTGCACGCCGCCGCCCAGCGGCTGCAGCGGCGCCGTCGTGCGCGGGATGAAGAGGTTGAACACCGCCGCGATGACGTAGAGGAAGACGATGAGCGAGATCGCCGCCTCGGGTGCGGCGTCGATCGAGGTGTCCAGGCCCGGCAGGTCGAAGCCCAGCAGCATCGGCGCCAGCCGCGGCCCCACGAGCTGCCCGCCCAGCAGGATGCCCAGGATGATCGAGCCCACCGTCAGGCCCTCGATCCAGCCGTTGCCCTTGACCAGCTGCGAAGGCGGCAGCAGCTCGGTGAGGATGCCGTACTTGGCCGGCGA
>PNKD01000221.1 GCA_013822265.1 Leptothrix sp. (in: b-proteobacteria) | reverse complement strand
GCGCTGGTTCAGGTCCTTCACGATCTCGAAGACCTCTTCGACGATCTGCGGCGCCAGGCCCATGCTGGGTTCGTCGAGCAGCACCATCTTCGGATTTGCCATCAGCGCACGGCCGATGGCGCACATCTGCTGCTCGCCGCCGCTGGTGTAGGCGGCCTGGCTGCTGCGGCGCGTCTTCAGCCGCGGGAAGTAGTTGTAGACCTTCTCCAGCGTCGCCGCGACGGCGGCCTTGCCGTCCTTGCGTGTGTAGGCGCCGGTCATCAGGTTGTCCTCGATCGACAGGTGCGCGAAGCAGTGCCGGCCCTCCATGACCTGGATGACGCCGCGGTTGACCATCTCGGACGTGCTGAGCTTCTCGATGCGCTCGCCGCGCAGTTCGATGCTGCCCTTGGTGACCTCGCCGCGCTCACCCGCCAGCAGGTTGCTCACCGCGCGCAGCGTGGTCGTCTTGCCGGCGCCGTTGCCGCCGAGGATGGCCACCACCCCGCCTTCGGGCACCTGCAGGCTCACGCCCTTGAGTACCAGGATGACGTGGTTGCAGATGACCTCGATGCCGTTGACGTTGAGGAGGATGTTGCTCATGGTTGGCATGGTTTGGGCTTGTTCGAACACCGCGCGCGGAGCTCGAACAAGGGCCCCACGGGGCCCTTGCAGGGGATCAGCTCTGGCAGTCGGCAGGCGTGCGCCGGCTCAGTTTCTTCTCGGTCACATACTTGTCGGCCGAGTCGCGGACCAAGGGTTTGATGATCTGCTGGTCGGCTTCCAGCCAGTCCGAGGACCAGACGAACTTGCTGCCGTCCCAGGAGTGCACCCGCGCATAGTTCGCGCCCAGGTGATCGGCGCAACTCGTCGAGATCGGTCGCATGACCCCCTTGAAGCCCAGTGCGTCGAGCTTGGCCTGCGTGAGGTTCAGGTTCTCGTAGCCCCAGCGGGCCTGTTCGCCCGTCATGACCTTGCCTTTGCCGAAGCGCTCCTGTGCGGCCCGCACGCCTTCCACGGCAAGCATGGCGCCCATGGCGCCGCGCATGTACAGCACGCTGCCGACTTCTTCCTTCGGGCCCGTGCCCTGGCCCTTGGCGTGGACCTTCTCGAGGATCTCCTTCACCACCGCTGAACCGGGTTCGGCGCCGTGCTGCATCATGATGGCGCTGTAGCCCTTGGCCGCCGCCCCCACGTCCTTCAGATCAGGCTCGGCGCCCGACCACCAGGTGCCGAACATCTTCTCCCGCGGGTAACCCGTGGCCACGGCTTCCTTGATCGCGGTGGGGGTCATCACGCCCCAGGTCTGCATGATCACGAAGTCCGGACGCTGCTGGCGCACCTGCAGCCAGATGGACTTTTGCTCCACGCCCGGTGCCGGCACGGGCAGCAGCATCACCTCGAATCCGTGGAGCTTGGAGCGTTCCTGGATGATCGGCAGCACTTCCTTGCCGAACGGGCTGTCGTGGTAGACGACACCGACCTTCTTGCCCTTGAGCTTGTCCCAGCCGCCTTCCTTGTTGGCAATGTGGCGCAGCACGGTGTCGCCTGCCACCCAGTAGTGGCCCACGAGCGGGAAATTCCACTTGAAGGCGTTGCCGTCCGCGGTGTCGCTGCGGCCGTAGCCCGAGGTGATGAGGGGGATCTTGTCGGCCGGCACCTTGTCGGTCAGTGCGAAGGTGATGCCGGTGGAAAGTGGTTGGAATACGGTGGCGCCGCCGTGTTTGCCCTTCAGTCGCTCGTAACACTCGACGCCGCGGTCGGTGGCGTAGGCCGTCTCGCACTCCTCCACCAGCGTCATCACGCCGTTGATGCCGCCGCGTGCGTTGACCAGCTTCATGTAGTCGTTGTGCCCGTTGGCCCAAGGCGTGGCATTCGGCGCCACGGGGCCGGTGCGGCCCGATAGCACGGGGAAGAACTGCTCCCTGGCCTGGGCGTGGGCCAAGGTCGCGGCGAGCAAGGCGCTGGCACCTGCGGCTGCCAGTGCGGCACCGAGGGCGATGGTTCTGAGCTTCATGTCTGCCTCCAGAGGTGGTACTCGAAAGAATGCACTCGTCAGTGCCCCGGGATCGATCGGCCCGTCGGCCATTCGAACGTTCGAATTCAGTGCGGGAACGGCCACAGCCGCAGCTTTTCCTTGGCCGTGGACCACAGTCGCGCCAGGCCGTGTGGCTCGACGATCAGGAAGAAGACGATCAGGCCGCCGAAGATCATCAACTCGGCATGAGCGATGAGCGCAGTGCCTATGGTCACGCCGAAGAGCTCGCCGATGGCCGGCAGCGCCTGGTTCAGGATCACCGGCAGGATGACGATGAAGGCGGCGCCGAAAAAACTGCCCATGATCGAACCCAGTCCGCCGATGATGATCATGAACAGCAGCTGGAAGCTGCGGTCGATGGAAAACGCCGCCGGTTCCCACGAACCAAGGTGCACGAAGCCCCACAGTCCGCCAGCCACACCAACGATGAACGAGCTGACCGCGAAGGCCGTGAGCTTGGCGTAGACCGGGCGGATGCCGATGACGGCGGCGGCGACGTCCATGTCGCGGATGGCCATCCACTCACGGCCAATATGGCTGCGCACCAGGTTCTTGGCCAACACGGCAAAGACCACCAGGAAGGCCAGGCAGAAGAAATACTTGCCCACGGGACTGTCGATGCGCACGCCGAACAATGACAGATCAGCCACGCTGACGGTGCCCGAAGTGGAGTTGTTGCTGAACCACTTGATGCGCAGGAAGGCCCAGTCCCAGAAGAACTGCGCCGCGAGCGTGGCCACCGCCAGGTACAGGCCCTTGATGCGCAGGGAAGGGATGCCGAACAGGATGCCCGCTGCGGTGGCGCACACACCACCCAGCAGGATGGCGGCGATGGCCGGCATGCCGTCGATGCGGACGAAGAAGTTGTACGCGGCATAGGCGCCGACGGCCATGAAGGCACCGGTGCCCAGCGAAATCTGCCCGCAGTAGCCGACGAGGACATTCAGCCCCAGCGCCGCCAGCGACAGGATCAGGAAGGGAATCAGGATGGCGCGGAACAGGTATTCGTCGGCCAGCAGCGGCACGCCGATGACGGCGAAGACCAGCAGCAAGCCGATGGCGATGCGGTCCTGCTTGATCGGAAAGACCTGCTGGTCGGCCCGGTAGTCGGTCTTGAACTGGCCGTTCTCGCGGTAGAGCATGTATGTCTTTCTGTGCGCTCAGACGCGATCGATGATCTTCTCGCCGAACAGCCCCTGCGGCCGCACGAGCAGAACGAAGAGCACCAGCACGTAGCCGAACCAGATCTCGATGCCGCCGCCGAAGTAGGGGCCGATGAAGACCTCGGACAGCTTCTCGCCGACACCGATGATCAGTCCGCCGATGATGGCGCCGGGCACGCTGGTGAGCCCGCCCAGAATGACCACCGGCAGCGCCTTCAGCGCCACCAGGCTGAGCGAGAACTGCACCCCGAGCTTGCTGCCCCAGATGACGCCGGCCACCAGCGCCACGAAGCCGGCGACGCTCCAGACGATGACCCAGATGCGGTTCAGCGGAATGCCGATCGACTGCGCGGCCTGATGGTCGTCGGCCACCGCGCGCAGCGCGCGGCCGGT
>PNKD01000220.1 GCA_013822265.1 Leptothrix sp. (in: b-proteobacteria) | reverse complement strand
AGTCCTCGAACTTCTGCGCCAGGTCGACGACCTCGTGGCCGGTGAGCTTGCTCCAGCCGTCGGTGGCCACCTTGCCGTCCTTGGCGTCGAGGCCGACGATGACGTGGCCGCCGAACGCGGTGCAGGCGTCCTGCAGGAAACCCGGGCTCTTGACGGCTGCGGTGCCGATGATCACGTAGCTCAGGCCGTCGTCGAGGTAACGCTCGATGGTGTCGAGGTCGCGCAGGCCGCCGCCCAGTTGCACCGGGATGCGGTCGCCGACGACGCGCAGGATGGACTTCACCGCCGCCTCGTTGATGGGCTTGCCCGCGAAGGCGCCGTTGAGATCGACGAGGTGCAGGCGCCTGGCGCCGGCGTCCAGCCAGCGCTGCGCCATCGCAGCCGGGTCGTCGCCGAAGGTGGTGACGGCCTGCATGTCGCCTTGTTGAAGGCGAACGCACTTGCCGTCCTTGAGGTCGATGGCCGGTATCAGCAGCATGGCTCGGTTTGAGCGTGGTGGAGGAAGGGGCAGCGCGGAGCGAGTGCGTGGCAGGGCGGCGGTGGGGCGGCAGTCACGGTTGCCAGCGCAGGAAGTTGCGGTACAGGGCCAAGCCCTGCTCGGCGCTCTTTTCGGGGTGGAACTGGGTGGCGAAAATGTTATCCCGCGCCACGGCACAGGTAAAGCGATCGCCGTAATCGGTTTCGCCGGCGATGTGGGCGTCGTCGGAAGGCACGGTGTAGTAGCTGTGCACGAAGTAGAACCAGCTCTGGTCGGGCACATCCTGCCACAACGCGTGCGGGCGCTGCGCGACGCGGTTCCAGCCCATCTGCGGCACCTTGTAGCGGCTGCCGTCGGGCTGCAGCCGGCCCTCGAGCTGGAAGCGCTTGACACGGCCGGGGATCAGCCCGAGGCCGGGCGTGTCCTGCTCCTCGCTGTGGTCGAGCAGCATCTGCATGCCCACGCACACGCCCATCAGCGGCTTGTGGGCGGCGGCGTGCAGCACGGCGTTGAGCAGCCCCGAGCCGCGCAGCTCACGCATGCAGTCGCGCATCGCGCCCTGGCCGGGCAGCACCACGCGCTCGGCGGCCATCACCTCTTCAGGCCGCCGCGTGACGATGACGGCCAAGCCCGTGCCCGCAGCCACGTGCAGCACGGCCTGCGACACCGAGCGCAGGTTGCCCATGCCGTAGTCGACGACAGCGACAGCAGGCATGCTGCTAGAGCGAACCTTTGGTGGACGGGATGACGCCGGCCGAACGCGGGTCGGGCGTCAGCGCCATGCGCAGCGCGCGCGCGAAGGCCTTGAACACGGTCTCGCACTGGTGGTGGGCGTTGTCGCCCTTGAGGTTGTCGATGTGCAGCGTCACCAGCGCGTGGTTGCTGAAGCCCTGGAAAAATTCGTAGGCCAGCTGGGTGTCGAAGCCGCCGATCATGCCGGCCTTGAAGGGCACGTGCATGTGCAGCCCGGGGCGGCCAGAGAAGTCCACCACCACGCGCGACAGCGCTTCGTCCAGCGGCACGTAACTGTGGCCGTAGCGCGTGATGCCCTTCTTGTCGCCCACCGCCTGCGCAAAGGCCATGCCCAGCGTGATGCCGACGTCTTCCACCGTGTGGTGGCCGTCGATGTGCAGGTCGCCCTGGGCCTCGATCTCGAGGTCGATGAGGCCGTGGCGCGCAATCTGGTCGAGCATGTGGTCGAAGAAGCCGATGCCGGTGGACAGTTTCGCCGCGCCCGTGCCGTCGAGATCGACGCGCACGCGGATCTGTGTTTCCTTGGTGTCGCGCCTCACTTCGGCGGCGCGGTTCGGGGTCTGGCTCACAGGCTTTCCTTCAGGGCACGGGTCATGAGGTCGTTCTCGGCCGGCGTGCCCACCGTCAGGCGCAGGCAGTGGGCCAGCAGCGGGTGCAGGCCGGCGACATGCTTGACGAGCACGCCGCGGGCCTTCATGCCCTCGAAGGCGCGCTTCGAATCGGGCACGCGCACCAGCACCATGTTGGCCTCGCTGGGGAACACGCGCACGCCCGGCGTGGCCGCCAGCACCGCCATCAGCCGCGTGCGCTCGCTGCGCAGCAGCGCGGCCTGGCGCGCGTACTCGCCGGCGTGCTCGAGCGCGAACAGCGCGGCCTCGGCGTTCAGCACGCTGACGTTGTAGGGCGGGCGCACCTTGTCGATCTGCTCGACCAGCGCCTGCGGCCCGCACAGGTAGCCCAGCCGCACGCCGGCGAGGCCGAACTTGGACAGCGTGCGCAGCACCAGCACGTGGTCGTGCTCGCCCAGCCGCGGCAGCCAGGTGCGCGACGAGAAGGGCTGGTAGGCCTCGTCGAAGACCACCAGGCCGCGCTGGCGCGCAATGGCCGCGACGATGCGCTCGATGGCCCGGTCGTCGAAGAGGTTGGCCGTCGGGTTGTTCGGGTAGGCGATGTAGGTGATGGCCGGACGGTGCTGCTCGATGGCAGCGAGCATCGCGGCCTCGTCGAGCTCGAAGTCCGCCGTCAGCGGCACGCCGACGAATTCCAGCCCGCGCAGCCTGGCCGAGAACTCGTACATCACGAAGCCGGGCAGCGGCGCCAGCACGCACGCCCCGGGCACATCGCAGGCCACCGACAGGATGTCGATGAGTTCGTCCGAGCCGTTGCCGAGCATCAGGCCCTGCCCCGCCGGCAGGTTGACGAACCGCGCCAGCGCCGCCGCCAGCTCGGCGATGCGCGCGCCGGGGTAGCGGTTGATGGCCACGCGGCCCAGGCGCTCGCCGAGCTCACGCTGCAGTTCGGGCGGCAGCGGGAAGGGGTTTTCCATCGCGTCGAGCTTGACGAGGCCGGCGCTGGGCTGGATGGCGTAGGCGTGCATGGCCTGCACGTCCTGGCGCAGCGTGGCGAGCAGGCGGTCGGCGCTCACTCGCTGGCCTCGTCGAGCGGGCGCGCCATCACCAGTTCGTCGCCGTCGAGCTCGCCGGTGTAGCGAAAACCGAGCTTCTCGTAGAACGGGCCGGCGTTGCCGGTCTCGGGCGTGTGAGACAAGCCGACCGCGGGCAAACCCATGCGGCGCGCCTCTTCGATGACCCATTGCATGGCCTGACGGCCGAGGCCGCGCCCCTGGTGGCACGCGTCGATCATCAGGCGCCAGATGAACAGCTGTTCGCTCGGCTTGTCCTTGGACATGCGCGCGTCGTAGAGCAGCATCATGCCCACGGCCTCGTCGCCGTCGAACATCGCCACCGCACGGCCCGCGGGCTCGTAGGCCACCTGCGCCAGTGAGCGCTCGGCCGAGGCCACCAGCCCGCGCTGGCCGGCGGCCACCTGCAGCTTGAGCACCGCGTCCACGTTGCCGGCGTCCACCGGCCGCACGCTGAACTGCAGCGCCGCGCGCGGCGCCGCAGGCGGCCCGGTCAGCCGCATCTCGGCCGCCTGCGCGTGGGCCTGCAGGCCCTCGCCGTAGGCCAGCTCGGCGGCGATGGGCCCCAGCACCTGGGCACCGGCCTCGCTGACCTCGATCAGGCTGCTGCGCTTGACGAAGTCGTACACGCCCAGCGGCGACGAGAAGCGCGCCGTGCCGCTGGTGGGCAGCACGTGGTTGGGCCCGGCGCAGTAGTCGCCCAGGCTCTCGC
>PNKD01000219.1 GCA_013822265.1 Leptothrix sp. (in: b-proteobacteria) | reverse complement strand
GAGTACGAGCACATCTCCGAAGGCGACACCGTCAAGTGCACGGGCCGCATCCTCGAAGTGCCCGTCGGCCCCGAGCTCATCGGCCGCGTCGTCAACGCGCTGGGCCAGCCCATCGACGGCAAGGGCCCGATCAACGCCAAGATGACCGACGTCATCGAGAAGGTCGCCCCGGGCGTGATCGCGCGCAAGAGCGTCGACCAGCCGGTGCAGACGGGCCTCAAGTCCATCGACTCGATGGTGCCCATCGGCCGCGGTCAGCGCGAGCTGATCATCGGCGACCGCCAGACCGGCAAGACTGCCGTGGCGATCGACACGATCATCAACCAGAAGGGTCAGAACATGACCTGCGTCTACGTCGCGATCGGCCAGAAGGCTTCGTCGATCAAGAACGTGGTGCGCGCGCTCGAGCAGCATGGCGCGATGGACTACACCATCGTCGTCGCCGCCAGCGCCTCGGAATCGGCCGCCATGCAGTACGTCAGCGCCTATTCGGGCTGCACGATGGGCGAGTACTTTCGCGACCGCGGGCAGGACGCGCTGATCATCTACGACGACCTGTCCAAGCAGGCCGTCGCCTACCGCCAGGTCTCGCTGCTGCTGCGCCGCCCGCCGGGCCGCGAAGCCTACCCCGGCGACGTGTTCTACCTGCACAGCCGCCTGCTCGAGCGTGCCGCGCGCGTCAACGCCGACTACGTCGAGGCCTTCACCAAGGGTGAGGTCAAGGGCCGGACGGGTTCGCTGACGGCGCTGCCGATCATCGAGACGCAGGCCGGCGACGTCTCGGCCTTCGTGCCGACCAACGTCATCTCCATCACCGACGGCCAGATCTTCCTCGAGACCAGCCTGTTCAACGCCGGCATCCGCCCCGCCATCAACGCCGGCATCTCGGTGTCGCGCGTCGGCGGCGCCGCGCAGACCAAGCTCGTCAAGGGCATGTCCGGCGGCATCCGCACCGACCTGGCGCAGTACCGCGAACTCGCGGCTTTCGCGCAGTTCGCGTCCGACCTCGACGCCGCCACGCGCAAGCAGCTCGACCGCGGCGCGCGCGTGATGGAGCTGCTCAAGCAGCCCCAGTACAGCCCGCTGCCCATCAGCCTGATGGCCGCCACGCTGTTCACGGTGAACAAGGGTTACGTGGACGACATCGACGTCAAGAAGGTCCTGGCCTTCGAACACGGCCTGCACCAGCACCTGAAGAGCAGCCACGCGGCGCTGCTGGCCAAGCTCGAGAACGACCGGGCCATGGACAAGGGCGCGGAGGAAGAATTGTCGGGCGCCATCGCGGCCTTCAAGAAGAGCTTCGCGTGATGTGTCACGGAGCCGAAGGAGCGTTCCGGATCCGGGTCTCCCGGGCCGGAACACGGCCCCCTCGGGGGGTAGCGAGCGCAGCGAGCTTGGGGGCGAGGTAATCATGGCGGTCGGCAAAGAGATACGCGGCAAGATCAAGTCGGTGGAGAACACCAAGAAGATCACCAAGGCCATGGAAATGGTCGCCGCATCGAAGATGCGCAAGGCGCAGGAGCGCATGCGCGCGGCCCGGCCCTATGCCGACAAGATCCGCAACATCACGGCCCACCTGGCCGAGGCCAACCCCGAGTACAAGTCGCCGTACATGCGCACGGGCGGCACGGCCAAGGCCGTCGGCTTCATCGTCGTCACCACCGACAAGGGCCTGTGCGGCGGCCTCAACACCAACATCCTGCGTGCTCTCACGCAGAAGATGAAGGACGTGCAGGCGGCCGGCGGCAGCATCCAGGCCGTGGCCATCGGCAACAAGGGCTATGGCTTCCTGACCCGCATCAGCGCCAACGTCATCAGCCACGCCACGCAGCTGGGCGACGCCCCGCAGCTCGAAAAGCTGATCGGCCCGGTGAAGGTGATGCTCGACGCCTTCGTCGAGGGCAGGCTCGACGCCGTGCACCTTTGCTACACGAAGTTCGTCAACACGATGAAGCAGGAGCCGGTGGTCGAGCAGCTGCTGCCGCTGGCCGCCACGCGCCTGGAGCAGAGCGCGGCCGAGAAGAAGCAGTACGGCTGGGACTACATCTACGAGCCCGATGCGCCCACCGTCATCGACGACCTGCTGACGCGCTACGTCGAAGCCCTGGTGTTCCAGGGCGTGGCCGAGAACATGGCCAGCGAGCAGAGCGCCCGCATGGTGGCCATGAAGGCCGCCACCGACAACGCCGGCACGCTGATCGGCGAGCTCAAGCTCATCTACAACAAGACACGCCAGGCCGCGATCACCAAGGAACTCTCCGAGATCGTCAGCGGCGCCGCCGCGATCAGCGGCTGAAGCCGCCGGCCGAACCAGATTACGTTTGAAGGACCATTGAAATGTCGAACACGCAAGCCCAAGGCAAGATCGTCCAGTGCATCGGCGCGGTGGTGGACGTCGAGTTCCCCCGCAACAGCATGCCGCGCATCTACGACGCGCTGAAACTCGAGGGCACGGCGCTGACGCTGGAAGTGCAGCAGCAGCTGGGCGACGGCGTGGTGCGCACCATCGCGTTGGGCTCGTCCGACGGCATCCGCCGCGGCCTCATGGTCAGCAACACCGGCGCCGGCATCACCGTGCCGGTGGGCAAGGGCACGCTGGGCCGCATCATGGACGTGCTGGGCAACCCCATCGACGAGCGCGGCCCCGTCGACCAGACGCTGACCGCCGAGATCCACCGCAAGGCCCCGGCCTACGACGAGCTCTCGCCTTCGCAGGAACTGCTGGAAACCGGCATCAAGGTCATCGACCTGATCTGCCCCTTCGCCAAGGGCGGCAAGGTGGGCCTGTTCGGCGGCGCCGGCGTCGGCAAGACCGTGAACATGATGGAGCTCATCAACAACATCGCCAAGGCGCACTCAGGCCTGTCTGTTTTCGCGGGCGTCGGCGAGCGCACGCGCGAGGGCAACGACTTCTATCACGAGATGGCCGACTCGGGCGTCGTCAACCTCGAGAAGCTCGAAGAGAGCAAGGTGGCCATGGTCTACGGCCAGATGAACGAGCCCCCGGGCAACCGCCTGCGCGTCGCGCTCACCGGCCTGACCATTGCCGAGAGCTTCCGCGACGAGGGCCGCGACGTGCTGTTCTTCGTCGACAACATCTACCGCTACACGCTGGCCGGCACCGAGGTGTCGGCGCTGCTGGGCCGCATGCCTTCGGCCGTGGGCTACCAGCCGACGCTGGCCGAGGAAATGGGCCGCCTGCAAGAACGCATCACCTCGACCAAGGTCGGCTCTATCACCTCGATCCAGGCCGTCTACGTGCCCGCCGACGACCTGACCGACCCCAGCCCCGCCACCACCTTCGCCCACCTGGACGCCACCGTGGTGCTGTCGCGCGACATCGCCTCGCTGGGCATCTACCCCGCCGTCGACCCGCTGGACAGCACCAGCCGCCAGGTCGACCCGAACGTCGTGGGCCTGGAGCACTACGAGACCACGCGCGCCGTGCAGTCGACGCTGCAGCGCTACAAGGAACTGCGCGACATCATCGCCATCCTGGGCATGGACGAACTGAGCCCCGAGGACAAGCTGGCCGTGAGCCGCGCGCGCAAGATGCAGCGTTTCCTGAGCCAGCCCTTCCACGTCGCCGAAGTGTTCACCGGCAG
>PNKD01000218.1 GCA_013822265.1 Leptothrix sp. (in: b-proteobacteria) | reverse complement strand
GCACGCGCGCAGCGTCGAGCAGCAGGATGGCGTTCTTGGCCACCAGCCCCATCAGCATGATGACGCCGATGAAGCTCATCAGGTTGAGCGTGCCGCGTGTGGCCAGCAATGCCAGCACGACGCCGATCAGGCTCAGCGGCAGCGACAGCATCACCGCCAGCGGCGCGGTGAAGCTGCCGAACTGCATCACCAGCACCAGGTACATCAGCGCGATGCCCGAGGCCAGCGCGATGCCCATCTCCTTGAAGACCTCCTGCTGGTCACGCGAGGCGCCGGCCAGCTCGAGCCCGTAGCCCGGCGGGAAGTCCATCGTACGCGCCAGCTTCAGCGCGTCGGCGGTGACCTCGCCCGGCGAACGCCCCTGCACGTTGGCCGCCACGCTGATGGTGCGCTTGCCGTTGTTGTGCTGGATCTGGCTCGGGCCCTTGCCCATGGTCACGGTGGCGATCTGCTCCAGCGGCACCATGCGGTTGCTGCCGCTCACGGCGATGGGCAGGCGTTCGATGTTGCCGGCGCTGACGCGGTCGTCGGGGTGCAGGCGCACGGCGACGTCGCGCGTCTCGCCGCTGGGGTCGACCCAGTCGCCGACCTCGACGCCGGCAAAGGCCACGCGCAGCGCCTGCGCGGCGTCGTTGGCGCTGATGCCCAGCGTGTTGGCCAGGCCGCGATCGAGTTCGATCTTCATCTCGTCCTGCGGGTCCTGCTCGGACAGCCCGACGTCCACTGCACCGGGCACGGCGCGCAGCTTTTCCATGAACGCCGCGGTGATCTGCAGCAACTGGCGTGTGTCGGCCCCGGTGAAGCGGATCTGCACCGGCTTCTGAGCGCCGTTGCTGAGGTCGTCGAGCACCACGTACTCGGCGCCCACCAGGCGTGCCGTGAGCTGGCGCAGGTCGACGGCGATGGCCTGCGAGCCGCGTTCGCGTTTCGTGCTCTTGCCCACGTCGACATAGATGCGCCCGCCGCCCGGATTGACGTAGCTGTTGGTGGCCTTGGTCTCGGGCAGCGTGCGCGCCAGCGCGGCAGCGGCTTCGACCTTCAGCCGCGCGTACTCGAGACTGCTGCTGGCCGGCGTGCGCACGTCGATGGCGATGGTGCCCGCGTCCGACGCCGGCAGGAAGCTCGAGCCGCCGAA
The DNA here is from genome assembly GCA_013822265.1 of Leptothrix sp. (in: b-proteobacteria). GTDB lineage: Bacteria > Pseudomonadota > Gammaproteobacteria > Burkholderiales > Burkholderiaceae_C > Rubrivivax. The sequence continues at coordinate 2,558 of PNKD01000218.1, read as the reverse complement.
CCGGGCTTGCAGCGCGATGGCCGCGACGAGGCTCAGCAGGGCGAACACCGCCATCCAGCGGCGGTGGTGCAGCGCCCAGGCGATGACACGCCCGTAGCGGTCTGCCTGGTGGTCGAACCAGACGTTGAAGCGCGCCAGCAGCCGGCTGATGCCGCTCTTGGGCGCCTGGTGGTGCCCGGGCGGGTCGCCCCAGTAGGCCGACAGCATGGGGTCGAGCGTGAAGCTGATGAACAGGCTCACCAGCACCGATGCCACCACGGTCAGGCCGAAGGGCCGGAACCACTCGCCGCTGACACCGGGCATGAAAGCCACCGGCACGAACACGGCCACGATGCTGAAGGTGGTGGCGGCCACCGCCAGCCCGATCTCGGCCGTGCCGTTGAGCGCCGCGGTGCGGCGGTCTTCGCCACGCTCCATGTGGCGCACGATGTTCTCGCGCACGACGATGGCGTCGTCGATCAGCACGCCGATGGCCAGGCTCAAGCCCAGCAGGCTCATGAAGTTGAGCGTGAAGCCGCACAGCCACACCGCGATGAAGGCGGCGATGACGCTGGTGGGCAGGCTCAGCGCGGTGATCAGCGTGCTGCGCCACGAGTTCAGAAACACGTAGACGACGAAGATGGTCAGCCCGGCGCCGAAGACCAGCGCCTCGATGACGTTGCGCAGGCTGTTGCTGGCGCTCTCGCCGCCGTCCTGGGTCACTTCCAGCCTGGTGCCCTCGGGCAAGGTCTTGTTGACTTGCGCCACCAGCTCGCGCACCTCGTCGGCCACCGCCACCGTGCTGGCCTCGCGCGTGCGTGTGACCGACAGGCCCACGTTGGGGTTGCCGCTGCGCACCGAGAAGCTGGTCAGATCGGCGAAACCATCCTTCACCACCGCCACCTGCTCCAGCCGCACGAGCTCGCTGCCGCGGCGCTTGATGACGATCTGTCCGAACTCGGCCGGCGACTCGATGCGCCCGACGAGGCGGATGCTCTGGTCCTGCAGCGCGCCGCGCACCTTGCCCACCGGCGCGGTGGCGTTCTGTGCGCGCAGCGCCGCCACGACCTCGGTGACACTGACCTCGAACTCGCGCAGCTTGGCCGCGCGCAACAGCACGCTGAGCTCGCGCCGCAGCGCGCCGTTGACGTTGACCACGGCCACGCCGTTGATGCCGCGGAAGCGGTCGGCCAGATCGTCTTCGGCCAGGCGAGAGATCTGCGCGTGCGACAGCGTGCTCGACGACAGCGCCAGCTGCATGATGGGCTGCGCCGACGGGTCGACGCGCCGCAGCACGGGTTCGCGCATCTCCACCGGCAGCTTGTAGCGCACCGAGCCGATGGCGTTGCGCACCTCGTCGGCGGCCTCGACCATGTTCTTGTCGAAGTTGAAGATCACCAGCAGCTGGGCGTTGCCCTCGCTGGCCGTGCTGCGCACGTCGGTCACGCCCGAGATGCCCTGCAGCGCCTTCTCGATGCGGTTGATGACCTCGCGCTCGACGGTGTCGGGGCTGGCGCCGGGGTACGGTATCGCGACGACAAGCAGCGGCTGCTCGACATCGGGGAACTGGTTGACGCGCAGCTTGCTCAGCGCGAGCAGGCCCAGCGCCATCAGCGCGACGATGATGACGATCATCGCCACTGGGCGCTTGATGCTGAAGTCAGAGAGGAACATGCCGCCTCCTCACTTGAGCGCGGCCGACGCCGCCGAGCCACTGGCCCCGGGCCCGGCCACCGCGAATTCGAAGCGCTGCCCATCGACCAGCGCGCTGCCGGGGCTGCGCAGGATGCGGTCGCCCGCTGCGAGCCCCGAGGTCACCGGCAGTCCGCCGCTGCGGGCATCGCGCTCGCCCAGTCGCACGGCCACCTTGTCCAGCGCCCGGGCACCCACCCGCCAGACGGAGGCCTGCTCACCGGCGCGGACCACGGCGCTGCCCGGCAGCATCAGCGCCTGCGTGCCACCGGTCTCGACGCGGCCTTCGGCGAACAGCCCGGCCACGCGCGGCGCGGCCGACGGGTCGTCGAAGGCCACCACCACGCCGACCTGGCGCGTCGTGGCGTTGGCCGCGGCGTCGATGCGGCGCACCTTGCCCGCGAAGCCGCCCTCCGTGAAGCCATTGATGCGGAACGACACGGGCTGGCCGATCTTGAGCTCGAGCATGCGGTCGGCCGACACCAGGCCCTCGAAGCGCATGCTGCGCGGGTCGATGACCTTGACCAGTTCGCGCCCGACCAGCACCGTGTCGCCCACCGAGACCTGGCGCTCGCTGACCACGCCGTCGAAGGGCGCCTGCACCGTGGTACGCGCCAGCTGCTGGCGTGCCGCGACCACGCGCGAACGCGCCGCCACGAGCTCGCTCTGCGCGTTGTTGCGGCGCACCTCGGCGTCCTCGAGCGCCTGCGTCGAGGTCATGCCCTGGGCCTGCAGCGTCTTCAGCCGTTGCACCTGGCGCTCGGTCTGCTCGAAGGCCTGGGTGGCCGCACGCACAGCTGCCTCAGCCGAGCCCAGGTTCTCGCGGAACGCGGTGTCGTCCAGACGCAGCAGCAGCTCGCCGGCACGCACGGTGTCGCCGTTCTGCC
>PNKD01000217.1 GCA_013822265.1 Leptothrix sp. (in: b-proteobacteria) | reverse complement strand
GAAGCGGCCGGTCGCATCGATCAGCACGCCGACCGCGACGTCGACCGGCTGGCGGGCCTGGCTCACGGCGCCGCGGTGCGCCCGGCGTAGTCGCGCGCGAACTGCCAGGCGACGCGCCCGGAACGCGACCCACGCTCGAGCGACCAGACCAGCGACTCCTTCTGCGCGGCGGCGATCTGGCTTTCAGCGACGCCGAAGCTGCGCAGCCACTGCGCGACGATCGCCAGGTACTCGTCCTGGCTGAACGGATAGAAGCTCAACCACAGCCCGAAGCGCTCGGACAGCGAGATCTTCTCCTCGACCACCTCGCCCGGGTGCACCTCGCCGTCGTCGGTGTGGGTGTAGGTCAGGTTCTCCTTCATGTACTCGGGCAGCAGGTGGCGGCGGTTGCTGGTGGCGTAGATCAGCAGGTTGTCGCTGGTGTGGGCCACCGAGCCGTCGAGCACCGATTTCAGCGCCTTGTAGCCGGGCTCGCCCTCGTCGAAGCTCAGGTCGTCGCAGAAGACGACGAAGCGCTCGGGCCGGTGCGCCACCAACTCGACCAGATCAGGCAGGTCGATCAGGTCGGCCTTGTCGACCTCGATCAGCCGCAGGCCGCGCGCCGAAAACTCGTTCAGACAGGCCTTGATCAGCGAGCTCTTGCCGGTGCCGCGCGCGCCGGTCAGCAGCACGTTGTTGGCCGGCCGCCCGCTGACGAACTGCTCGGTGTTGCGGGTGAGCCGCTCCATCTGGGTGTCGATCTCCAACAGGTCGGCCAGGCGGATCGGCGAGGTGCGCCGCACCGGCTCGAGCACGGCGTTGGCGCCGCGCCGCCGGTAGCGGAACGCCACCGCGGCCGACCAGTCGGGCGCCTTGGGCGCGTGCGGCAGCACCGCCTCGAGCCGCGACAGCAGCTTCTCGACGCGCGTGATCAGGTGTTCGACGGCCTCGTTCACAGCGGACGAGTGTAGGGTTTGCGCGCCTTCAACCCAGCGCGACCCAGGAGCGCGGGCGGCAGAGAGCGTAGCGAGTGCCGCGCGACGTCAGGCCGCCAGCCGCTGCAGCGCCGCGTCGAGATGTTCGGTCGGGTTGCGCTTGAAGCCCGAGCGCGCGTAACGCTGCAGGCGGCCGACCACGTAGGCGGTCAGCACCGACGCCATCGCGCCGGCGTCGACGGTCGGGGTCATCGAGCCGGCGACCTCGGCCGCCTGGCGCAGGCTCTGGCGCAGCTGCGACTCGACGCGGTCGAAGAACTGGTTCATGCGCACCGTCAGCCGCTCGTGCTCGAACACCAGCGCATCGCCGACCATCACGCGCACCATGCCGGGGTTCTTCTCGCCGAACTGCAGGATCAGCGCGACGATGCGCTGCGCCTGCGCGGCGCCCGAGGTCTCGCGCTCGGTGATCTGGTTGACCAGCGTGAACACGCTGCTCTCGATGAACTCGATCAGCCCCTCGAACATCTGCGCCTTACTGGCGAAGTGGCGATAGAGCGCCGCCTCGCTGACATCGAGCTTGGCAGCCAGCGCCGCGGTGGTGATGCGCTCGGCGCCGGGCTGCTCGAGCATCGAGGCCAGCGTCTGCAGGATCTGCACCCGGCGCTCGCCGGGCTTGGGGCGCTTGCGCGTGGGAGTGACCGCCGGTCCTTCGCTGCGGTCCGCCGGGGCCTCGATGCCGGCGCTGCTGGCATCCGCCGTGGTGGCGTCCGGTACGGGAGAGTCGGTCATCGGCAGACGGGCTGGGGGCGGCGGCGCGGGTCGCGGCGGCATTCTGGCATAGGGCTGTTGCCGCGCCGGGGGCAGGTAAACACTTACTGAAATTCGCCGCTCACGCCTGCGCGGCGACGCGCTCGCGCCCGAAACAACCGACCAGCCGGCGCAGCTGCAACACGCACCGATCGACATACGCCGGCCGCCGGCCGCGCGCCGGCTGCGCCGGCAGGCGGCGCCGCACGTAGCGCTGCATCCACACCGTGCGCAGCCCGACGCGCCGCGCCGCCTTCTGGTGGCCGAGCGTGTCCTCGACCAGCACGCAGCGCCGCGGATGCACCCGCAGCCGCGCGCACAGCGCGCGCAGCATGCGCGTGTCGGGCTTGGGCCGCAGCTGGCCGAACATCGCCATGTCCTCGATCGTCACGATGCCGTCGAACAGATGCTCGATCCGCAACGCACCGAGCACCCGCTGCGTGTAGGCGCGCGGCGCGTTGGTCAGGACCAGCTTGGTGCCCGGCAGCCGCCGGATCGCGGCGAAGTCGTGCCGATGGCCGTCGACGCGCGCCTCCAGCCCGGGCAGGCGGTGCGTGTCGTGCAGGAAGTGCGCCGCCTTGACGCCGTGGTGGCGGATCAGCCCCAGCAGCGTGGCGCCGTAGCGCCGCCAGTACAGCCGCCGCAGCGCATCGGCCTGCTCGCGCGTGAGCTGCAGCTCGCGCTGCATGTAGGCGCCCATCGCCTCGTGGATGCCCGGCATCGACGCCCGCGCCGCGTCGTGCAGCGTGTCGTCGAGGTCGAAAAGCCAGATCAATGGCTTCGAATCATCGTGCCGTAGGCCTGGTCCGACAGGATCTCCAGCAGCATCGCGTGCGGCACGCGGCCGTCGATGATGTGCACCGCGTGCACGCCGCTCTTGGCGGCGTCGAGCGCGCTGGCGATCTTGGGCAGCATGCCGCCCGACAACGTGCCGTCGGCGAACAGCTCGTCGATCTGGCGCGCCGACAGGTCGGTCAGCAGCTGGCCGTTCTTGTCGAGCACGCCGGGCGTGTTGGTCAGGAGCACCAGCTTCTCGGCCTTCAGCACCTCGGCCAGCTTGCCGGCGACGACATCGGCGTTGATGTTGTAGCTCTCATTGTGCTCGCCGAAGCCGATCGGGCTGACCACCGGAATGAACTGGTCGTCCTGCAGCGCGCGCACGACGCTCGGGTCGATCGCGACGATGTCGCCGACCTGGCCGACGTCGTGCTCCTTGGTCGGGTCGTCCTTGTCGACCATGCGCAGCTTCCGGGCGCGCACCAGCCCGCCGTCGCGACCGGTCAGGCCCACCGCCTTGCCGCCGGCGTGGTTGATCAGGCCGACGATGTCCTGCTGCACCTCGCCGGCGAGCACCCACTCGACCACTTCCATCGTCTCGGCGTCGGTGACGCGCATGCCCTGGATGAAAGTGCCCTTCTTGCCCAGGCGCGACAACGCCTCCTCGATCTGCGGGCCGCCGCCGTGCACCACCACCGGGTTCATGCCGACCAGCTTGAGCAGCACCACATCCTCGGCGAAGTCCTGCTGCAGCGCCGGATCGGTCATCGCGTTGCCGCCGTACTTGATGACGATCGTCTTGCCGTGGAACTTGCGGATGTACGGCAGCGCCTGGGCCAGGATCTCGGCCTTCTCGCGCGGCGTGATGCGGCCGAGATTAGTCGCGGCGGTCGTCGACGTTGGCATGGGCTCGGGGGCGCGCCGCGGGTGGTGTGGTTCCGGCGCATTGTAGGCATCCCCCGCGCGTGCGCTGCCGCGGCTGTGTACGCAGCATGCGCTCCAGGCGAGCGGCTGCGCCTCCATACGCGCCGCGCGATGCGGCTCGGTGTGGCTGGCAGCGTGGGCGTCGGCCAGGCCGGCGTCGACCTGAAGCACAAGATGCCGAGGTCGGGGCGTGCGACCGGGGGATTCCAAACCTTGGCGATTCGAAAGGCGAGGCTCGGAACCTTTGGCGGACGCCGATCACCAATGGCCGTGTCGTCCTTGCGCCGTACGATCCAATTCACCGCGCCTGCTGATCGGCGTGCCCTATGAGCGAGCGTCTCGCACGCGTGGCCCTGCACGGCATCGACGTGCGACGGCGCCACCT
>PNKD01000216.1 GCA_013822265.1 Leptothrix sp. (in: b-proteobacteria) | reverse complement strand
AGAGCGCATGACCGCAGAGCAGGGCCACAACCGTATGATTGACGTTTACGTCAACGTCAACCGACCGGAGACCCCGCGATGAACCTGCCCGGCCTGAACTTCCAGCTCGGCGACGACGTCGACGCGCTGCGCGACGCCGTGCGCGACTTCGCCCAGGCCGAGATCGCGCCGCTGGCCGCCGAGGCCGACCGCAGCGACCAGTTCCCGATGCAGCTGTGGCGCAAGATGGGCGAGATCGGCGTGCTCGGCATCACCGTGCCCGAGGAATATGGCGGCGCCGGCATGGGCTACCTGGCGCACATGATCGCGATGGAGGAGATCAGCCGCGCCAGTGCCGCCATCGGCCTGAGCTACGGCGCGCACAGCAACCTGTGCGTGAACCAGATCAAGCGCAACGGCAGCGAGGCGCAGCGCCGCAAGTACCTGCCCCGGCTGATCAGCGGCGAACACGTCGGCGCACTGGCCATGAGCGAGACCGGCGCCGGCAGCGACGTCATCGGCATGAAGCTGAAGGCGGTGGAGCGCGGCGGCTCGTACGTGCTCAACGGCAGCAAGATGTGGATCACCAACGGCCCCGACGCCGACACCATGGTGGTCTACGCCAAGACCGAGCCCGAGTTGGGTGCCCGTGGCGTGACGGCCTTCATCGTCGAGAAGGGCATGAAGGGCTTTTCCACCGCGCAGAAGCTCGACAAGCTGGGCATGCGCGGCAGCCCTACCGGGGAGATGGTGTTCCACGATGTCGAGGTGCCGGCCGAGAACGTGCTGGGTGCGGTGAATGGCGGCGCCAGGGTGCTGATGAGCGGGCTGGACTACGAGCGCGCGGTGCTCGCCGCCGGCCCCATCGGCATCATGCAGGCGGTGCTGGACAACGTCGTGCCCTACGTGCACGACAGGAAACAGTTCGGTCAATCGATCGGCGAGTTCCAGCTCATCCAGGGCAAGCTGGCCGACATGTACACCGTGCTGCAGGCCGGCCGCGCCTTTTGCTACACCATAGGCAAGAACCTCGACCTGCTGGGCGCCGAACACGTGCGCCAGGTGCGCAAGGATTGCGCCAGCGTCATCCTGTGGTGCGCCGAGAAGGCCACCTGGATGGCCGGTGAGGGCATACAGATCTTCGGCGGCAACGGCTACATCAACGACTACCCGCTGGGCCGGCTGTGGCGCGACGCCAAGCTCTACGAGATCGGCGCCGGCACGTCCGAGATCCGCCGCATGCTCATCGGCCGGGAGCTGTTCGCGGAGACGATGTGACCGCACCGCCGGTGCCCACGCTGGGCGGCCGACGCTGCACGCTGCGCGCGCTGCGGCCGGCCGACGCGCCGGCGCTGCAGCGCCACGCCGACGACCCGGCCGTGGCCTTCAACCTCTTCGACGGCTTTCCGCAGCCCTACACGCTGGCCGCCGCGCAGGCCTGGTGCAGCGACGAGCAGCGCGAGGCGCGCTTCGGCCATGTCTGGGCCATCGAGATCGGCGACGACGGCCATGACGGCGAGGCCGCCGGCTGCATCAGCGTCGCGCCCCAGGGCGGCATCTGGGCCTGCAGTGCCGAGATCGGCTACTGGCTGGGCCGTGCGCACTGGCGCCGCGGTATCGTCTCCGAGGCGCTGGGCCTGGTCACCGACTGGGCTTGGGGCGCGCTGCCGCAGGTGATGCGGCTGCAGATGCCGATCTACGCCCGCAACGCCGCCTCGCGCGGCGTGGCGCGCAAGGCCGGCTACGCGCAGGAGAGCTTCGTGCCCTTCGGCATCCTGAAAAACGGCCAGGCCATCGACGGCACCGTCTACGCCGCCTACCGACCCGGCCTGGTGCCGCGCACCGATGCACCGGCCCCCTAAACTGACCCGCGACATGAGCGACGAACTGCACGACCTCTTCGACAACAACCGCCGTTGGGCCGCCGCCACCGAGTCGCGCGAGCCCGGCTTCTTCACGCGGCTGGCGCAGCAGCAGAGCCCGCGCTACATGTGGATAGGCTGCGCCGACAGCCGCGTGCCGGCCAACGAGATCACCGGGCTCGACCCGGGCCAGGTCTTCGTGCACCGCAACGTCGCCAACGTGGTGGTGTCGTCCGATCTCAATGCGATGTCGACGATTCAGTTCGCGGTCGAACACCTCAAGGTCGAGCACATCATCGTCGTCGGCCACTACGGCTGCGCCGGCGTGCGCGCAGCGATGCGCGGCATCCGCGTCGGCCTGGCCGACAACTGGCTGCGCCACGTGCACGACGTGCGCCTGCGCCACCGCCGCCGGCTCGACCACCTGCCGCCGGCGCAGCAGGAAGACATCCTGTGCGAGATGAACGTCATCGAGCAGGTCGGCAACGTGGCGCTGTCCACCGTGGTGCAGGACGCCTGGGCCCGCGGCCAGCCGCTGGCCGTGCACGGCTGGGTCTACGGCCTCAAGGACGGCCTGCTGAAGAACCTGGAGGTCACGATGGACCGGTCCGACTGCGTCGTGCCGGTCTTCAGCGCCGCCATCAAGCGCTACCCGCGGCAGGCGGCCGACCGTGGCAAGGACCACGACCCCGACGACGACGCCGAAACGGCCTTCGGCGGCGGGCCTTTGCACGACTGAACCCGGCCGCAGGGCAAGGCGATGTTCCCGCACCAGCTCAGCGACCAGAGTGCCTTCGACATCGCGCAGGCGCTGCTCGACGGTTTCAACCGCCACTACCGCCTGTTCCGCGAGACCACCGCGCTGGCCAAGCGGCGTTTCGAGAAGGCCGACTGGGCCGGGCAGCAAAGCGCGCAGGCACTGCGCATCGAGTTCTACGACCAGCGCGTCGACGAGGCCGTGCACCGCCTGCGCACCGAGTTCAACATCGATGCGCTGTCGATGGACACCTGGCAGCAGGCCAAGCTGCACTACATCGGCCTGCTCACCAACCACCACCAGCCCGAGCTGGCCGAGACCTTCTTCAACTCGGTCACGGCCAAGCTGCTGCACCGCAGCTACTTCCGCAACGACTTCATCTTCGTGCGCCCGGCCGTGAGCACCGAGTACATCGAGGACGACGCCCCCGGCGCGCTGCCCACCTACCGCGCCTACTACCCGAGCAAGGACAGGCTGCACGCGACCTGGCGGCGCATCGTCGACAACTTCCAGCTCGAGCGCGAGTTCGAGGACCTGGACCGCGACGTCGAGTGCGTGGTCAACGCGCTGCTGGTCGAGCTGGGCGGCTTCAGGCCGCGCGCCAACTTCCAGATCCAGGTGCTGTCCAGCCTGTTCTATCGCAACAAGGCTGCCTACCTCGTGGGCAAGGTGATCAACGGCTTCACCGAGACGCCGGTGGCGCTGCCCATCCTGCACGGCAGCGGCGGCAAGCTGGTGATCGACGCGGCGCTGTTCGGCGAAGACGACCTGTTGATGATCTTCAGCTACGCCCGCGCCTACTTCATGGTCGACATGGAGATTCCGTCGGCCTACGTGCACTTCCTGCGTGGCCTGATGCCGCGCAAGGCGCGCGCCGAGATCTACAACGCCATCGGTCTGCACAAGCACGGCAAGAACCTCTTCTACCGCGACCTGCTCGCCCACGAGCGCCACTCGTCGGACATGTTCCGCATCGCGCCGGGCATCAAGGGCATGGTGATGCTGGTCTTCGACCTGCCGTCCTTCCCCTACGTGTTCAAGGTCATCAAGGACTTCTACCCGCCTCAGAAGGACACCACGCGCGAGCAGATCATGGGCAAGTACCTGCTCGTCAAGCAGCACGACCGCGTCGGCCGCATGGCCGACACGCTGGAGTACAGCAAGGTCGCGTTCCCGCGCCAGCGCTTCGAGGAAGAGCTGATCGCCGAGCTCGAGCACTACTGCCCCAGCGTCATCGAGGACAGCGGCGACACGCTGGTGATCAAACACTGCTACATCGAGCGCCGCATGATCCCGCTCAACATCTACCTGCAGGAGGCCAGCCCCGAGCAGCTGGCGCACGCCGTGGTGGAGTACGGCAACGCCATCAAGGACCTGGTGGCGGCCAACATCTTCCCCGGCGACATGCT
>PNKD01000215.1 GCA_013822265.1 Leptothrix sp. (in: b-proteobacteria) | reverse complement strand
TCGATTCGGCGTGTGGGTCCATGGGCGGGGTGGGCTCGGGTGGTTGCGGGCGGCGCCACGGGCGGGGAGGGCCGTGCGCGGGGTCAGAACGGCATCATGCCGGCGGCGTTGGCGGCGCTTTCGATGGGCACGGCAAAGCCGATGCCGATGAAGGTGCGCTGTTCGGACGGGTTGAGGATGGCCGTGACGACGCCTACCACCTGCCCGTCCATCGTGACCAGCGGGCCGCCGCTGTTGCCGGGGTTGGCCGCGGCGTCGAACTGGATCAGGTTGGACAGCGGCTTGTCGCCGGGGCGGTCGCTTTCGGGCGCGCGGAACTGGCGCTTGAGGCCCGAAACCACGCCGTAGCTCACCGACGGGCCGATGCCGAAGGGGTAGCCCACGGCGATCACGTGGTCGCCCGGCCGCAGGTCGGCGGTGCTGCGCATGGTGGCGGCCTCGAGATCGTCGGGCAGGCTCTCGGCGCGCAGCACGGCGAGGTCGTTCTCGGGCTGTGCGCCGACCATGCGGGCGTCGCTCTCGTGGCCGTTGGCGAAGCGCACGCGGATCCTCTTGGCGCCCGTCACCACGTGCAGGTTGGTCAGGATGGTGCCGTTGTCGATGATGACCACGCCCGAGCCCAGGCTGCGCTCGAGCGCGCGCTGCTCGGGGTCGTCCTCGCCTTCGTCCTTCTCGTCCATCAGGCCCACGACCCGCACCACCGAGGGCAGGATGGCCTGGTAGGCAGCCGCGGCGGCCGAGGGCAGCGGCTCCTTCTCGAGCGACTGGCGCACCGCGGCGTCGATGTCGTCCTGCGTGATGAGGGTGTGGCCCGGCCGCAACTGCACCAGGCCCAGCACCAGCAGCGCGGTGACGAGGGCGCCGCCGGCCGCCCAGATCGCCGCAGTCAGGCGCGACGGCCGGGCCGGCGGCGCGGCGAGCTGCGCCGCCTGGGCCGCGGCCGATGCCTCTGCGGCGGGCGTGCCGCCCTGCGCCGGCGCGGCGCGTCGGGGCGAATGGCTGTACAGCGGGGCCTTCTTCATCGCGTCGGCTGAATCTGAAAAGCACGGTATCACGTTGCGTGGACAGCTGCATCGCGCGCGCTCCCGGCCGGGGCATGATGTCGACATGGACCCCACCTGGACCGACTCGCACTGCCACCTCGATGCACCCGAGTTCGACGCCGACCGGGCCGACGTGGTGCGGCGTGCCCACGAGGCGGGCGTGCACTGCATGGTGCTGCCGGCGGTGGCGGTGGCGCACTTCGATGCCCTGCGCGACCTGGCGCAGCGATTCGACTGCGCCTACGCGCTGGGCATCCACCCCCTGTACGTCGACCAGGCCGACGATGGCGACCTCGAACGGCTGGCCGCCGCGTTGCAGGCCCACCGCGACGACCCACGCCTGCTGGCGGTGGGGGAAATCGGCCTCGACAACCATGTGCCGGGCACCGACCCCGTGCGCCAGGATCACTTCTACCGCGCCCAGCTCAAGCTGGCCCGCGACGCCGGCCTGCCCGTGATCCTGCACGTGCGCCGCTCGGCCGACGCGCTGCTGGCCGGCCTGCGCCGCATCGAGGTGCCCGGGGGCATCGCCCATGCCTTCAACGGCAGCGACGTGCAGGCCGACCTGTTCGTGGCGCAGGGCTTCCGGCTCGGTTTCGGCGGCACGCTGAGTTTCGATCGCTCGCGGCAGATCCGCGCCCTGGCGCAGCGCTTGCCCGAGAGCGCGCTGGTGCTGGAGACCGACGCCCCCGACATCCCGCCGCAGTGGCTGTACCGCAGCGCCGAACAGCGGCGCGACGGCCAGCCGCAGGCGCGCAACGAGCCCGCCGAGTTGCCGCGCATCGGCGCCGTGCTGGCCGGGCTGCGCGGCTGGACGCTGGCCGAGACCGCGCGCATCACCGCGGCCAACACGCGGGCGGCGCTGCCGCGGCTGGCCGGCGCGGTGGCTCTGCGGTGACGGCCGCCGCCCGGGGCCCGCGCCTGCAAGGCCTGCCGCCGGTGCTGTCGCGCCGCACGCGGCTGCTGGTGCTGGGCAGCTTTCCGGGCGTGGCGTCGTTGCAGGCGCAGCAGTACTACGGCCACCCGCGCAACCAGTTCTGGCCCCTGCTGGGCGCGCTGTGGGGCGTGGACCTGGTGAGCCTGCCCTACGCCGCGCGGCTGGCCGAGCTGCGCCGGCGCGGCTTGGGCCTGTGGGACGTCTACGCCAGCTGCCGCCGCCGCGGCAGCCTCGACCAGGCCATCACCGATGCCGAGTTCAACGACCTGGCCAGCCTGCGCCGCCTGGCGCCGGCGCTGCGCGTGGTGGCGCACAACGGCGGCGAGTCGGCGCGCGCGATGAAGCAGGTGGCGTCGCTGGGCTACACGGTGCTGAGGCTGCCCTCGACCAGCCCGGCCAACGCGAGCTGGTCGTTCGACCGCAAACTCGCGGCCTGGCGCGCCGCCTTCGAACTCGCCCAAGAAGACCCATGACGAACACGAGAACCCCGACGCGGGCCCAGCCCCGCCCGCAGCCGCGCAGCCTGCCCGCGGTGACGCTGTCCGAGCACGACGGCGTGCGCTACCTGCACCTGGATTCGATCTGGATCCAGGGCGGCATGCGCATACGCAAGCCACAGGTAGTGGAGATCGACTACGTGCAGCGCATGCTGGCCAGCCTGCTGTGGCTGCCGGCCGAGAGCGTGGGCCAAGGCCAGGCGGTGCAGCTCGGGCTGGGCGCCGGCGCCATCACGCGCTTCACCGCGGTGCAGCTGGCGATGGCGACCACGGTGGTCGAGATCAACCCGCAGGTCATCGAGGTCAACGCGAGCTGGTTCCACCTGCCCGCCGCGGCCGAGGTGGTGCGCGGCGACGCCGCCGACTGGCTGGCCCAGGCCACGCCGGGCAGCGTGCGGCTGCTGCACGTCGACCTCTACGACGAAGAGGCCGCCGCGCCGGTGCTCGACAGCGAGGGCTTCTACCGCGACTGCCGCGCAGTGCTCGAAGAAGGGGGGCTGATGAGTGTCAATCTCTTCGGTCGCCACGCCAGCTTCCATGGGAGCATTGCCCGCATCGCTGCCGCTTTCGGCAGCCACCAGGTGTGGAGCCTGCGCCCCACGCGCGAAGGCAACACCGTGGTGGTGGCCGGCCGTGGCGTGGTGGTGCCCGACCGCGACGTGCTGGCGGCGCGGGCGGCGCTGATCGAGGCGCGATTCGGGGCCCTCAAGCTGCCGGCGCGCAAGTGGCTGCGCATGGTGCGGCCGTACACGCCGCTGGATGTCTCGCCCGATTGATCTTGACCGTTTGACCTCGACCGATTGACCTCGACCGTTTGACCTCGACCGTTTGACCTCGACCGTTTGACCTCGACCGTTTGACCCCGTCCCGCAACTGACGCGCCCCGCATGACCCGGACCAAGACCGCTGCCCCGACTGTTGCCGCGCCTGCTGCGCCTGCTGCACCTGCTGCACCTGCCGCGGCGGGTTCGGCCGCGCCGCCGGCTTCTGCGCCTTCGGTGCTGGCCTCGGTGCCGCCGTCGCTGGCGCTGCCGGTCAAGGGCCGCCTGGAGTGGCCGCTGCTGCTGGGCTGGCTGCACGAGGACGGCTGGATCAGCGCCGGCGACGCCGAACGCGTGGCGGCGCGCTTCCGCGCCGGTGCTTCCAGCCTGCACGCGCTGGTGCGCCTGGGCGCGGCCGGCCTCGCGCACCAGCACAGCGGCCAGGTGCTCGACACCGAGGCGCTCACCGAATGGCTGGCCGGCCGCTGCGGCATGCCCTACCTGCGCATCGACCCGCTGCGTGTCGACGTCGGCCGCGTCGCCGACGTGATGAGCGTGCAGTACGCCGAACTGCGCCGCGCGCTGCCGGTGACGGTGTCGCCGACCGAGTTGACGATCGCCACCGCCGAGCCCTACGACATCGCCTGGGTGGCCGAGATCGCCGCCCACACACGCCGCAGCGTGCGCCTGGTGGTGGCCAACCCCGACGACGTGCGCCGCTACACGACCGAGTTCTATGCCCTGGCGCGAAACGTGCGCGCGGCGCAGAAAAACGGCGAGACGGCCAGCACCGCCAGTTTCGAGCAGCTGGTGGAGCTGGGCAAGAGCAGCAAGACGCTCGACGCCAACGACCAGGGCGTGGT
>PNKD01000214.1 GCA_013822265.1 Leptothrix sp. (in: b-proteobacteria) | reverse complement strand
TAACTGCTGTTTTTAGGTTCACCGCGCTGTACGAGGGCCGCACGACGCAGGAAATGCACCGCATGGGCAGCGTGCACCTGACGCGCCGCGAATGGAAGCGCTCGTGGCCGGCCTGGCTGCGCGGCACGGCCATCGGATTCCCGTTCGGCACCATCCCGGCCGGCGGTTCCGAGATCCCGACCTTCCTGAGCTACGGCGTCGAGCGCAAGCTCAGCCCGCACAAGGATGAGTTCGGCAGCGTCGGCGCGATCGAGGGCGTGGCCGGGCCCGAGGCGGCCAACAACGCCGCCGTCACCGCCACGCTGGTGCCGCTGCTCACGCTGGGCATCCCGACCAGCGTGACGGCGGCCATCTTGCTGAGCGCGCTGCAGAACTACGGCATCAACGCCGGGCCGCAGCTGTTCCAGACCAGCAGCACGCTGGTGTGGGCGCTGATCGCCAGCCTCTACATCGGCAACGTCATGCTGCTGGTGCTGAACCTGCCGCTGGTGGGGCTGTGGGTCAAGCCGCTAGAGATTCCGCGGCCACAGCTCTACGCCGGCATCCTGATCTTCGCCACCATCGGTGTCTACGGCATGCGCCAGAGCGCCTTCGACCTCTTCCTGATGCTGGGCGTCGGCCTCGTGGGCGTGGTGATGCGGCGCTTCCACTTCCCCACCGCGCCGGTCATCGTCGGCATGATCCTGGGGCCTCTGGCCGAGGCGCAGATGCGCAACGCACTGTCCATCGGCGAGGGCCACTGGAGCGTGTTCGTGCAGCGGCCGATGTCGGCCGTGCTGCTGGCGCTGGTGGTGGCGGTGCTGGCGCTGCCGCCACTGATGGCCTGGCGCAAGCGCCTCGAGTCGCGCTGAGGCAGCGCCGGCAGACCGCAGACCGCAGGCCGCGAGCTGCGGGACGGGGCTGCCTAGTCGGTGGCGCCCATCGCCAGCGCGCGTGCACGCTGCGCCGCGGCGGCGGCTGCGCCTTCGGGCGACGGCCCACGTGTGTCCCAGCCCTGCAGGTGCTGCATCGCCAGGTCGGCCAGCGCCCGCACGAACAGCGGCGAGTCGTTGACGCAGGGCACGTAGCCGAAATGCTCGCCGCCGGCCTCTAGAAACGCGGCGCGCGCCTCCTGCGAGATCTCTTCCAGCGTTTCCAGGCAGTCGGCGACGAAGCCGGGGCACATCACGTCGACACGCCTGACGCCGCGCCGCGCCATCGCGACGAGGGTGGGCTCGGTGTACGGCTCCAGCCACTTGGCCTTGCCGAAGCGGCTCTGGAAGGTGACGACCATCTGCGCCTTCGACAGCCCCAGCGTCTCGGCCAGCAGGCGCGCGGTGACGTGGCACTGGCAGTGGTAGGGGTCGCCCAGCGTCAGCGAGCGCTCGCGCAAGCCGTGAAAGCTCAGCACCAGCTTGTCGCCGCGGCCGTGCTCGGCCCAGTGGCGTTGCAGGCGGTCGGCCAGGGCGTCGATGTAGCCGGGGTGGTCGTGGTACTCGCCGATGAAACGCAACTCGGGTACGCGCCGCGCCTTCAGCGCCCACTTCATGACCGCGTCGCCCACGCTGGCCGTGGTGGCGGCGGCGTACTGCGGGTACAGCGGCAGCACGAGCACGCGCGTGGCGCCCTCGGCGCGCAGGCCGTCGAGCACCGAGGCCACCGACGGGTTGCCGTAGCGCATGGCGTGGCGCACCAGCACGTCGTGCCCGGCGGCCTGCAGCGCGGGCGCCAGCGCCTCGGCCTGGCGGCGCGTCCACACCGCCAGCGGCGAGCCCTCGGGCATCCAGACGCTGGTGTACTTGGCCGCCGACTTGGCCGGCCTGGTGTTGAGGATGATGCCGTGCAGGATGGGCCACCAGGCGATGCGCGGGATCTCGACGACCCGCGGGTCGCTCAGGAACTCGGCCAGGTAGCGCCGCAGCGCGGGCGCCTCGGGCGCGTCGGGCGTGCCCAGGTTCACCAGCAGCACGGCGGTGCGTGCGCGCTGGCCATGGCGATAGGCGGGTTCGGCAGAGAAGCTCATTGGGCGGGTGTCGGGCCCGTGGCAGCCGCGCTGCCGCCGCCCCGTCGCGCGAGCTCGGACAGGATGACCTGCAGGTCGACCGGCTTGGTCCAGCAGCCGTCGAAACCGGCCAGGCGCGCAGGTTCGGTGACGAGCCGGGCTTCTTCGGCCGTGCACAGGTAGGCAGGCAGCGTGGGGGCCTGCAACAGCGCACGCAGGGCCGGCAGCAACTGGTAGCCCGTGGTGTCGGGCAGGTGCAGGTCGATGACCAGCAGATCGGGCGCCCAGCGGCCGGCCACTTCGAGGGCTTCGGCACCGGTCGCGGCGGTCTCGATCTCGACGCCGCCGGCATAGCGGCAGGCCTCGACGAAGAGCAAGGTGTTGATGCGGTCGTCGTCGACGTACAGCAAGCGCATGCCGAACCCCGTCAGCGCAGCGGCAGGAAGGGCTGCGGCTGGGTGTCGGCCAGGCGCAGCACGTCGAAGCTGACGCAGGCCGATGCCGGGTCGGCCGGCGAGCCGCCCAGGCCGATGCTGCCGCTGCCGTGCAGCGTGCACCCGCCGCGGCGCAGGCTGACGATCTCGCCGTCGTTGAAGCGCACGTAGGTGCCGTTGTAGCTGAGGTCGGTGAGCTGGAAGCTGCCGCTGTGCCAGTCGAGCCGGGCGTGCGAGCGCGAGACGCGCACATCGTCGACGCAGAACGCCGCCTGCGGGCTGCGCCCCAGCACCACCGGCATCTGCTGGCTGCTGAAGACGCGGTGCTGGCCGCCCCACATCAGGCGCAGGCCGTCGGGCTCCTGCACCGAGGTGACGTCGCCGAACTGCGTTGCCGCCTGGTCGACACCGCTGCCGCGGCGGCCCCCCATCACATGCACCTCCACCGGCTCGACGCGGCCGCGCAGCACGAGGCGGTCGAGGCTGCGGAAGCGCAGCAGCGTCTCGCCCGACAGGCCTTTCATGACCTCGGAGGTCACCAGCGTCTCGTTGTCGCCGGCGTGGTCGAGCAGGCGGGCGGCGACGTTGACGGCGTCGCCGAAGCAGTCGCCCGCCATCTCGACGATCTCGCCGCGCGCCACGGCCACCTGCAGCCGCAGGCCGCGCAGGCCCGACGAGGCGCCGCGCTCGCTGCCGCGCGTGACCATGCCCTCGAGCACGTCGTGCATCTGGATGGCGGCCTGCATGGCCGCCGCCGGCGCGTCGAAGATCGCCATCAGCCCGTCGCCCAAGGTCTTCACGACATGGCCGGCATGGCTGGACACCGGCACGGCCAGCGCATTGACGCAGTGCGTGACGACCGAGGTGGCCTCGGCGTTGCCCAGGCTCTCGAACAGGCCCGTACTGCCGCGCAGGTCGGCAAACAGCACGGTGCGGTCGGAAATGCGCGTCATCGCCCGGCGCGCCCCGCGATCAGAGGTTGTCGAGGTAGGTGCGCAGCTTGTCGCTGCGGCTGGGGTGCTTGAGCTTGCGGATCGCCTTGGCTTCGATCTGGCGGATGCGCTCGCGCGTGACGTCGAACTGCTTGCCCACCTCTTCCAGCGTGTGGTCGGTGCTCATCTCGATGCCGAAGCGCATGCGCAGCACCTTGGCCTCGCGCGGCGTCAGGCTGTCGAGGATGTCCTTGACCACGTCGCGCAGGCCGGCCTGCATCGCCGCGTCCACCGGGGCCACGTTGTTGGTGTCCTCGATGAAGTCGCCCAGGTGGCTGTCGTCGTCGTCGCCGATCGGCGTCTCCATGGAGATCGGCTCTTTGGCGATCTTCATGATCTTGCGGATCTTGTCTTCCGGGATCTCCATCTTCTCGGCCAGCGTCGGCGCGTCCGGCTCGTAGCCGAACTCCTGCAGGTGCTGGCGCGAGATGCGGTTCATCTTGTTGATGGTCTCGATCATGTGCACCGGGATGCGGATGGTCCGCGCCTGATCCGCGATCGACCGCGTGATCGCCTGGCGAATCCACCACGTCGCGTAGGTCGAGAACTTGTAGCCGCGGCGGTATTCGAACTTGTCCACCGCCTTCATCAGGCCGATGTTGCCTTCCTGGATCAGGTCGAGGAACTGCAGGCCGCGGTTGGTGTACTTCTTGGCGATCGAGATCACGAGGCGCAGGTTGGCCTCGATCATCTCCTTCTT
>PNKD01000213.1 GCA_013822265.1 Leptothrix sp. (in: b-proteobacteria) | reverse complement strand
CCAGCCGGGCGCCGAGCCGACGGGCGGCATGGCCGCGGCACCGGCGCCGACCGGCCTGGTGCTGGTGCGCGACGAGCGGCTCGATGAGTACCTGCGTGCGCACCAGTCGGCCCGCGGCGGCGTGGCTGTAGGCGCACCGGTTGGGGTGATGCGCCGCGTCGACCTGAGCGTGCCGGCCACTCCCGCACGCTGATGTCGGCGATGTCGCGCCCTTGCCCCGCAGCAAAGCCAGGACGGGCCCTGCTGCCGGTGCTGGCCCTGCTGGCCGGCCTGTTGCCGCCGGTCGCCAACGCGGCGCCCGAGCCGCCCCTGGCCGCGGCCGACGCACGCAGTTGGCTGACGCGCATGCGCAGTGCGGCCACCACGGCCAACTACCAGGGCACGATGGTGTTCAGCAGCGGCGGCACGATGTCCAGTTCGCGTGTGGGCCACTACGCGGTCGGCGACCAGACCTTCGAGCATGTCGAGGCGCTGGACGGCCGCCAGCAGCGCATCCTGCGCCACAACGACGCCGTGCACACGCTATGGCCGCAGACGCGCGTGGCCGTCATCGAGAAGCGCGAGACCCGCGCCGCCTGGTCGACGACACCGCAACGCATAGACCTGCAGGCGCTGGACCAGTACGAGTTCAAGCCCGATGGTGCGGCGCGCGTGGCCGGACGCACCGCGGCGGTGTTTGTGCTGCAGCCGCGCGACCAGCTGCGCTACACGCAGCGGTTGTGGGTCGACGAGGCCACCGGGCTGATGCTGCGTGCCGATGTCATCGGCTTCCCAGACGGTGCGACGGCCTCGCCACCGGTGCTGGAGTCGACGGCGTTCTCCGAGGTCGCCATCGGCGTCAAGCCCCGTGCCGACGAGGTGATGCAGGAACTGCGCAATGCGCGCAGCCTCGAAGGCTGGCGGGTGCTGCGCCCAGAACAGCAACACACCGAACTCGAGGCCGAAGGCTGGGCCCTGCCACGGCCGGTGGCTGGCTTTCAGCTCGCCGCCTGCGTGCGCCGCGTGATGGGCGCAGCGGGGGACCGCCTGCCCGTGTTGCAGGCCGTGTTCACCGACGGCCTGACGCATGTCTCGCTGTTCATCGAGCCCTACGAGGCCAAGCGCCACCGCACCGAGTTGCGGGCGCGGCTGGGTGCCACCGGCACGTTGATGCAGCGCCGCGGCGAGCATTGGATGACGGTCGTCGGCGACGTGCCCGAGGCGACGCTCAAGCGCTTCGCCGAAGCGGTGGAACGAAGGCGGCCCTGAACTTTTTCCCGCGGCCGGCCTCCTATGGCACCTCTTCGGCTGCATTGCATGAAAGCACGCACATGATCCTCGTTCGTTCCTGGGCCGGCCACCTGGCGCTTGGTCTGGCTTGCCTGACCCTGGTCGTCGGCGCCCTGCACCCGCTGACCAGCCAGGCGCAGGCGGCACCCACCGTGCAGCTGCCCGACTTCACCGAACTCGTCGAGCGTGTCGGCCCCTCGGTCGTCAACATCCGCACCACGGAACGTCGCAACGCCGCGGCGGCATCCGAGGTCGACCCGAGAATGGAAGAGTTCCTGCGGCGCTTCGGCATCCCCATGCCCAATCGCCCGCAGCCCGACCGCCGCGGCGGGCCACGCGGAGACGACGACGACGGCCAGCCGCAGCAGCGCGGCGTGGGCTCGGGCTTCGTGCTCACGGCCGACGGTTTCATCATGACCAACGCCCACGTCGTTGAAGGGGCCGACGAGGTCATCGTCACGCTCACCGACAAGCGCGAGCTCAAGGCGCGCATCGTCGGTGCCGACAAGCGCTCCGACGTCGCCGTCGTGAAGATCGACGCCAGCGGCCTGTCGCCGGTGAAGGTCGGCGACGTCAACCGCCTCAAGGTGGGTGAGTGGGTAATGGCCATCGGTTCGCCGTTCGGCCTCGACAACACCGTCACCGCCGGCATCGTCAGCGCCAAGCAGCGCGACACCGGTGACCTGCTGCCGCTGATCCAGACCGACGTGGCCATCAATCCCGGCAACAGCGGCGGCCCGCTGATCAACCTGCGTGGCGAGGTCGTGGGCATCAACTCGCAGATCTACAGCCGCTCGGGCGGCTTCATGGGCATCAGCTTCGCGATCCCCATCGACGAGGCCTCGCGCGTGGCCGACCAGCTGCGCACCAGCGGCCGCGTCATCCGCGGCCGCATCGGCGTGCAGATCGGCGCCGTCACCAAGGAAGTGGCCGAGAGCATCGGCCTGGGGCAGCCGCGCGGCGCACTGGTGCTCAGCGTCGAGAAGGACGGCCCGGCTGACAAGGCCGGGGTCGAAGCCGGCGACATCGTCGTCAAGGTGGATGGCAAAGCCGTGGAGAAGCAGGGCGACCTGCCGCGCATGGCGGGCAGCATCAAGCCGGGCACGCGCAGCGTGCTGCAGGTGTTCAGGCGTGGCAGCACCAAGGACCTGACGGTCACCGTGGCAGAGTTCGAGGCCGACCGCCCGACGCGCCGCGCCGGCGCCGAGCCGGGGCCGACTGCGCCGGCCGCCAAGAGCGTGCTGGGCCTGACGGTCAACGACCTCAGCGATGCGCAGAAGAAGGAACTGCGCGTGCGTGGTGGCGTGCGGGTCGAGGCCGTCGATGGCGCCGCAGCCCGTGCCGGCATGCGGGAGGGCGACATCATCCTGTCCATCGACAATACCGAGATCGTCGACAGCCGGCAGTTCGTCACCGTGGCCACCAAGGCCGAGAAGGCCCGCGCCGTGAGCGTGCTGGTGCGCCGTGGTGAATGGACCAACTACCTGGTGATCCGGCCAACGCGTTGAGTGAGACCCGAGCGCCGGGCCGAGCGTGGCCTGGCGCTCGGCTCAAGTTGAGCGGCGGGACGGGTCTTTCCGAATCATGAAATTCCGACGGGAACGAAGTGTCCGCTCACGTCGTTTCGGTTCGTGGTCAAGGTTAGTGACCTTTCACTTCAAACCGCATCGCCGGGTGATTAGCGGCCCCGCCGTCTAGAATGGGGGGTGCAACCCAGCATTTACCGTCTTTCAGGCCCTCAAGCCCGGCCCACTAATTGCATCGGCGGAGAGCATCCGATCCTGTGCATGACCTGTGGACAATTTTCCGTGTCTGATCGCTGCAACGGCCGGAAATCAAGCAACGACGCGGCTTCCCGGCCGGTTGTTTTGGCTACAATGAGGTCCCAACAAGCAGTTGCCAAACGTTCTGTTGGAAGGCGCGTCAGCCATTTGGACGCGCCTTTTTTTTAGTCCTTCGCGCCACTCGCCGCGCGCGCCCACAGCCCATCGCACCCAGCCGCCCGAATATCGC
Organism: Leptothrix sp. (in: b-proteobacteria); assembly: GCA_013822265.1. Taxonomy (GTDB): domain Bacteria; phylum Pseudomonadota; class Gammaproteobacteria; order Burkholderiales; family Burkholderiaceae_C; genus Rubrivivax. Next base: position 875 of record PNKD01000213.1, on the reverse strand, counting down.
GTGGGGCTGCTCGATGCCGATGCCCGGCGATGCAATCACGTTCGATGAATCACATCCGCAACTTCTCCATCATTGCCCACATCGACCATGGCAAGAGCACGCTGGCCGATCGCATCATCCAGCGCTGTGGAGGCCTCAGCGATCGCGAGATGGAAGCCCAGGTGCTCGATTCGATGGACATCGAGCGTGAGCGCGGCATCACCATCAAGGCGCAGACCGCCGCGCTCGAATACACGGCGCGCGATGGTCAGGTCTACCAGCTCAACCTCATCGACACGCCCGGGCACGTCGACTTCTCGTATGAGGTCAGCCGTTCGCTGAGTGCCTGCGAAGGCGCGCTGCTGGTGGTCGACGCCAGCCAGGGCGTCGAGGCGCAGACCGTGGCCAACTGCTACACCGCGCTCGATCTCGGCGTCACGGTGGTGCCGGTGCTGAACAAGATGGACCTGCCGAACGCCGACCCCGAAAACGCCAAGAGCGAGATCGAGGACGTCATCGGCATCGACGCAGAAGACGCCATCCCGTGCTCGGCCAAGACCGGCATGGGCCTGGACGACATCCTCGAGGCCGTCATCGCGCGCATGCCGCCGCCGCGCGGCAGGCCCGACGGCCCGCCGCGGGCCATGATCATCGACAGCTGGTTCGACAACTACGTCGGCGTCGTGATGCTGGTGCGCGTGGTCGACGGCTCGCTGAGCAGGGGCGAGCGCATCCGCATGATGGCCACCAACACCGTCTACGGCATCGAGCACATGGGCGTGTTCACGCCCAAGAGCGTGCCGCGCGATGCACTGAAGGCCGGCGAGGTGGGCTTCGTCATCTGCGGCATCAAGGAGTTGCAGGCCGCCAAGGTCGGCGACACCATCACGCTCGAC
>PNKD01000212.1 GCA_013822265.1 Leptothrix sp. (in: b-proteobacteria) | reverse complement strand
TGCTGCTGTCGTGGCTGTTCTACACGGTCATGACGAAGGACGAAGGCAAGTGAAGATGCTGCGCTTCAAGTTCCTCGTGCCCACGCTCTACATCGTCTTCCTGATGCTGCCGATCTACTGGCTCCTGAACATGTCGTTCAAGACCACCAACGAGATCCTCGGCGGCTTCACGCTGTGGCCGCAGACCTTCACGCTGGCCAACTACCGCGTGATCTTCACCGACAGCACCTGGTACATGGGCTATGTCAACTCGCTGGCCTACGTGCTGATGAACACCGTGCTGTCGGTGGCGGTCGCGCTGCCCGCGGCCTACGCCTTTTCCCGCTACCGCTTCATCGGCGACAAGCACCTGTTCTTCTGGCTGCTGACCAACCGCATGGCGCCGCCGGCGGTGTTCGCGCTGCCCTTCTTCCAGCTCTACTCGGCTATCGGCCTTTTCGACACCCACTACGCCGTGGCGCTGGCGCACTGCCTGTTCAACATCCCGCTGGCGGTGTGGATCCTCGAGGGCTTCATGTCCGGCGTGCCCAAGGAACTGGACGAAACAGCATTCGTCGACGGTTATCCGTTCTGGAAGTTCTTCATCCGCATTTTCCTGCCCACCATCGCCGCGGGCATCGGTGTGGCCTGCTTCTTCTGCTTCATGTTCAGCTGGGTCGAGCTGCTGCTGGCCAAGACGCTGACCTCGGTCGAGGCCAAGCCGATCGCCGCGACGATGACCCGCACCGCCAGCACCTCGGGCTACGAACTGGGTCTGCTCGCCGCCGCCGGTTCGCTCACGATCGTGCCCGGCGCGGTGGTGATCTACTTCGTGCGCAACTACATCGCCAAGGGATTCGCGCTCGGGCGCGTCTGAGGAAATACTGCCGTGCAACCGAACATTGGAACGGGCCTGGGCTGGATGGCCTGGACTTGGCAGACCGCGCTGTTCTTCGGCGTGATCGCGCTGCTGCTGGTGCTGATGACGGTGCAGGAAATCCGTCGACCCGGCGGCGGCGAGCGGCGCGGCGTTCTGGGCCTGGTCACCACGCGCGGTGACCGCCTGTTCATCTCGCTGCTGGCCGCCGGCTACGTCCACCTGCTGTGGCTGGCCATCTTCGGTGCGCCGCTGTGGGGCGCAAGCGCGGTGGCGCTGGTGTTGGCGCTGCTGGTGTTTCGCTACGTCTGAGACCGCGCGGCCTCGGCCGCGATCCTTTCGTCGGCCAGGCGATCGAGCACGTCCAGCGGTAATGCCCCCGAGCATAGGAGTCTTGACCGCCCCCATCAGCGCCCAAGTGAGGCCTGAGGGCCAGGCTGCGGGGGCATGAACTGCCGGGGTTTGGCATCGGCGCCCTCGCGTTGACCTGGTTCGACTGGCCGTTGACCCCTCACAAGGTGCGCTCTCGGCCTCGGTCACAGGGTTGCCAAGAAGCGGACTCCCGCAACCGTCAGAAGATGGCCGATTGCCGGTGCCGGCGAAGGACCGGTCTGGAGTAGTTCACCTCGTTGCAGACCCGGGCCCCAGGTGGGGTCTACGCGACACACGCTGGCTGACAGCTTCGGAATCAACCAAGCCGCTGGCGACGAAGACTGCAGCCTGCAGACGACGCACCGCCGGCCGAGGTCAAGGAAAAGCGGTCTTGGCGGCGCTACCAAGATAAACAACATTAGCTTGGCATACGCGCCGCAGAACTAAACTGGCACGCATGGAAATCGCGCTGTCAGCGCCATCGGGTTCGCCCTCAGACCCGACCTGGCCGGACGAGGCCGCGCTGGCCGCATTCCGCGCGTGGCTTCAAGGAGTACCCAGCCGCGCCGCCGTGGATCGCTATCTGCCCGATCGCCGGGCTGCCGGCGCGACGGCGCGCTCGGTGATCGGGCGGGTGAAGCGCAAGCTGGTGGCCTTCGCGACGGGCCGAGCGCAGGCGGACCTCGCCGCCACTTTGTCGGCGGCCAGTCCATCTGACCGGAAGCTCGCCAAGGCCGCCACAGCCGCCATCGAGACGTTGCGAGGGATGCCACCGCCGCAGCCCCTCATTGGCGACGCCGTCGAGCGCTGGCTACCCGCGCGGCTCGTAGGCGTGCTTCACGCTGCGGGCTTCCGCACGCTTGCCGACCTGACCCTGCGCGTGCCGAGGCGCCGGCGCTGGTGGGTCGGCATCGCTGGGCTCGGGCCGGCAAGCGCCCGCCACGTCGAGGCGTTCTTTGCCAAGCATCCGGTGCTCACCGAACGCGCTCGCGCGCTGGTCACCGTGAACCATGCGCAGGAACTGATCCCCTGGGAGCGGCTGGTCGTCCCCGAAGATGTCGATGGTTCACGGGGCGCCTTCCGAGCACCGCGGGCCAGCTGTGCGCTCGACGCCAGCAACGACTACCAGGCCGTGAACGCCTGGCTGTCGCTGCACGAGTCGACGGCCACCCAGCGGGCCTACCGCAAGGAGGGCGAACGGCTGATCCTGTGGGCGATCGTCGAGCGCGGGCGGGCTCTGTCCTCACTGACCACCGAGGACGCCATTGCCTACCGCGCCTTCCTGCGTCAACCAGGCCCTCGTGCGCGCTGGGTCGGCATTCCGCAGCCGCGGTCGTCGCCGGCGTGGCGCCCCTTCGCGGGCGACCTCTCAGTGCGCTCGGCAGCCTACGCGCTGTCGGTGCTCAACGCCCTGTACCGATGGCTCATCGAGCAGCGCTACGTGCTTGCCAACCCGTTCGCTGGCGTCAAGGTGCGAGGCGGCCGGTCGGCGCAACTTGACACGTCTCACGCCTTCACCGAGCACGAGTGGAAGCTCATGCGGGTCGTCGCTGACGGCCTGGAGTGGTCCTACGGCTGGAGTGAGCCGGCCGCGCAGCGGCTGCGCTTCATGCTCGATTTCGCCTACGCCACGGGCCTGCGAATCAGCGAACTCGTGGGCGCGCGACTGGTCGCGATCGACTTGGATCCGCACGGCGACACGTGGATCCGGGTCGTCGGCAAGGGCCACAAGGCCGGCAAGGTCGCGCTGCCGCCGCTGGCCCGTGCCGCCCTCGATCGCTACCTTGTTCAACGGGGGCTGCCCGTGACGCCTTCGAAGTGGCGCCCGTCCACTTCGCTGATTGGCAGTCTTGGCGAGGATGGAAGTGGGATCTCCTCGTGGCGGCTGTGGCGAGTGATGAAGCGGTTCTTCGGCACGGCGGCTGAAGTCGTGGAGGAAGGCTCCCCGGCCCTTGCCGAGAAGTTGCGGCGGGCCACGCCGCACTGGACAAGGCACACGCATGCCACCCACCTGCTCGAAGGCGGCGCCGAACTGACCACGGTGCGCGACAACCTGCGGCACGCCTCGCTCGCCACGACCTCGATGTACCTGCACACCGACGATGGCCGACGGGCCAAGCAGGTGGCCGATCGGTTCGCGGCCCCGCGTTCATAGCCTACAGTCGTCTCGCCCACACGCACACCGCACTACCCATGCAGCCAATCACCTGCGACGCCTGCCGTCAGCCCACGCCCGCCCACGATGTCGTGAACTACGGGTCGATGGAGGGCGGCTACCGGCAGCTCTGCGGCCGATGCTTCAACGAGGCGGCCGCCAGCCGCCTCGGTCTGCAGGGGTTCGAGCACGTGGTCTTCGAACCCGTGCGCATGGTCGACGGGCGTGGTACCGAGCACGAGTTCCGGTTTCGCACCCGGCTGTTCGGGCCCGGCGTGGCCATCGACGCGTTCGAGCTGCGCGATGGCAACCCGGCCGGGTATGAGTTTCAGGTGATCGGGGAGCCAGATGACGACCCTCTGGAGTTGCTGGGCAAGCTGATTGGCAAGATGCGCCGGGCCTTGGCTCTCACCCACATCGAGGACACCGACCACGGCCTGCAGGTGAACGATCGCCTGATCTTGCGTGGCATTGTCGACAGCGATCCCGACGAGGACCATCGTGTACCGGTGGTCATCATCGATGGTCGAGAGATCTCCTGGGCCGAACTCGGCCGCATGGTGGCGGCTTTCGAGGGCTGGCAGTTCAAGCTGGAGTTTCGCGACCGGAGCGAAGAGGTCTGACCCGGCAGATCGCGAGGAACCGCAGGGCGCGGTCCGCATGGGGCTGCCAGCGACGAAGCGCACCAATCTGCACGAAAAATACGGAGCGTCCGAAAGTGTTGGTTTCGTAAGTGCTTGTCGTGCAACGGGTTTTCAGAGCAAAGCGCACCAATCTGCACGAAAAG
>PNKD01000211.1 GCA_013822265.1 Leptothrix sp. (in: b-proteobacteria) | reverse complement strand
ACATGTTCCGCGGCCTGCTCTACGGCAGCTACCGCAAGCCCCGCGAGCTGGTCTGGATCTTCGGTTGCGCCATCTTCCTGGCGCTGATGGCCGAAGCCTTCATGGGCTACCTGCTGCCCTGGGGCCAGATGAGCTACTGGGGCGCGCAGGTCATCATCAACCTGTTCGCCGCGATCCCCTTCATCGGCCCCGACCTGGCGCTGCTGATCCGCGGCGACTTCGTCGTCGGCGACGCCACGCTGAACCGCTTCTTCGCCTTCCACGTCATCGCCGTGCCGCTGGTGCTGCTGGGCCTGGTGGTGGCGCACCTGCTGGCATTGCACGACGTCGGCTCCAACAACCCCGACGGCGTCGAGATCAAGGCCAAGAAGGATCCGAAGACCGGCATCCCGCTCGACGGCATCCCCTTCCATCCGTACTACACGGTGCACGACATCGTCGGCGTCTCGGTGTTCCTGATGATCTTCAGCGCGATCCTGTTCTTCGCGCCCGAGTTCGGCGGCTACTTCCTCGAGTACAACAACTTCATCCCCGCCGACGCGCTGAAGACGCCGGCGCATATCGCACCGGTCTGGTACTTCACGCCGTACTACTCGATGCTGCGGGCTGTCACCGACGACATGGTCAACGTGCTCGCCGGCCTGGTGTGCGTGGCCGGCGTCCTGGCCTTCCTGAGGGGCGGCTTCACGGGCCTGTGGAAGTTCGTGCCGCTGGTCGGCGCGCTGGTCGTGGCGGTGCTGTTCAAGACCTTCGACGCCAAGTTCTGGGGCGTCGTCGTGATGGGCGTGGCGGTACTGATCCTGTTCCCGCTGCCCTGGCTGGACCGCAGCCCCGTGAAGTCGATCCGCTACCGCCCGGGCTGGAACAAGGTGCTGTATGCGATCTTCATCGTCAACTTCATCGTGCTCGGCTACCTGGGCGTAAAGCCCCCCTCGGCCGTCGGCACGCTGGTGTCGCAGGTCGGCACGCTGTTCTACTTCGGCTTCTTCCTGCTGATGCCCTGGTGGAGCCGCATCGGTGAATTCAAGGCCGTGCCCGACCGTGTGGTCTACCAGGCCCACTAGGCGCAGCGGAGTTCTCGTTCATGAAAAAACTGATCCTGTCTCTCTTTGCCGCCTTGATGTTCGGCGGCGCTGCCCAGGCTACTGAGGGCGGCGCGGCCTGGGACAAGTTTCCGACCGAACGCGCCAGCGACATGGCGGCGCTGCAGAACGGCGCCAAGCTGTTCGCCAACTACTGCCTGAACTGCCATGCCGCGGCCTTCATGCGCTACAACCGCCTGCGCGACATAGGCCTGACCGAAGAGCAGATCAGTTCCAACCTGATCTTCACCGGCGCCAAGGTCGGCGAGACCATGCAGACGGCGCTTTCGTCCAAGGACGCCAAGGAGTGGTTCGGCGCCCAGCCGCCCGACCTGACGCTGGTGGCGCGCTCGCGCTCCGACGGCGCCAAGGGCAGCGGCGCCGACTACATCTATACCTACCTGCGTACCTACTACCGTGACGAGACCACGGCCACGGGCTGGAACAACCTGGTGTTTCCCGGTGTCGGCATGCCGCACGTGATGTGGGAACTGCAGGGCCAGCAGCGCGCGGTCTACGCCGACGAGAAAGACCCCCACGATGCGGCCAAGACGCTGCACGTGTTCAAGGGTTTCGAGCCGATCACCGCCGGCACCATGAGCCCGGCCGACTACAACGTCGCGGTGGCCGACCTCGTGGCCTTTCTGCACTGGATGAGCGAGCCCAACCGGGCCGACCGCGTGCGGCTCGGCGTGTGGGTGCTGATCTTTCTGGCCGGCTTCACCGTGATCGCCTGGCGCCTGAACGCCGCGTTCTGGAAGGACGTCAAGTAGCGTTTCGTGCAGGGTCGGGGTTTGCCCCGGGCCTGCCGCGCAGTGGGAGCCTCCGGCCCCACTGCGCTTTGTTTTTGGGACACTGCCGTCCCTTGCTGACAGATTGAAGAGATCTAGAAAGGCCTGACGCCATGATGGTGCTGTACTCCGGAACGACCTGCCCCTACTCGCACCGCTGCCGCTTCGTGCTGTTCGAGAAGGGCATGGACTTCGAGATTCGCGACGTCGACATCTTCGCCAAACCCGAAGACATCGCGCTGATGAACCCGTACAACGAGGTGCCCATCCTGGTGGAGCGCGACCTCATCCTGTACGAGAGCCACATCATCAACGAGTACATCGACGAGCGCTTCCCGCATCCGCAGCTGATGCCCGGCGACCCGGTGGCGCGTGCGCGCGTGCGGCTGTTCCTCTTCAACTTCGAGAAGGAACTGTTCAGCAACGTCAATCTCCTGGAGGGCCGTGGCGTGAAGGCCAACGAAAAGCAGCTCGAGAAGGCGCGCGACCAGATCCGCGACCGCCTCACGCAGCTGGCGCCCATCTTCCTGAAGAACAAGTACATGCTGGGCGACGACTTCAGCATGCTCGACGTGGCCATCGCGCCGCTGCTGTGGCGCCTGGACTACTACGGCATCGACCTCAGCAAGAACGCCGTGCCGCTGCTGAAGTACGCCGAACGCATCTTCTCGCGCCCGGCCTACATCGAGGCGCTGACGCCCTCGGAGAAGGTGATGCGCAAGTAAGGCTGCCCATCCATGGCCGAACTCACGCTGGACAACCAGGGCACCTCGACCCGTCCCTACCTGCTGCGGGCGCTGCACGACTGGTGCACCGACAACGGCTTCACGCCGTATGTCGCCGTCCATGTCGGCCCGGACGTGCAGGTGCCGATGGAGTACGTGAAGAACAACGAGATCGTGCTCAACGTCGGCTTCGAGGCCACCTCGGGGCTGCAGCTGGGCAACGAGTTCATCGAGTTCAAGGCGCGCTTCGGCGGTGTCGCGCGCGAGATCCGCGTGCCGGTCAATCATGTCGTGGCGATCTACGCTCGCGAGAACGGCCAGGGCATGGCCTTCCCGGTGCCCACGGAAGCCGGGGCTCGTGCCGATGCCGTCACCGAGCCCGCACCGTTGCGTGGCCTGCGGCTGGCCAGCACCGACACCCCGCCGCCACCGGCGGCCCCCGCGCCCGAGCCGCCGGGCGATGGCCCGCCCGAACCGGCGGGCCCGTCCGGCGGGCGTCCGGCGCTCAAGCGCGTCAAGTAGCGGCGGCGGCGCCGCCTACAATTCCCGTGGCCGCCGGCTTAGCTCAGTTGGTAGAGCACCCGCCTTGTAAGCGGAAGGTCGTCCGTTCGATTCGGACAGCCGGCACCAAGGCCCGCGGCCCGGGCGCCGGGCACGCCACCGATCAGGCCCGCGGCAGCACCTTGATCTTGACGGGCGGCTTGGCCCAGCCGCGTTCGCGCAAAGCGGCCTCCAGCGCCGGCAGCATCTGGCGCAACTTGGCCGCGGCGGCGGCGTGCGAAACCAGCAGCACCCACGCGGCATCGTCCAGCGGACCGGCGCGCACGCCTTCGGCCAGGCCCTGCGGCAGCAGCGGGGCGATGGCGTCGAGCCGGGCCCGCGACTCGCGCACGCGCTGCATCAGGCCGGTCAGCGGTTCGCTGCGGCCCAGGGCGGCGGCGACGGTCTGGTCCTTGAGGCCGGGATTGCTCATGTGCGAGGGAGTCTAATTGGCCATGCGACGCCCACCCCGCCTGCGCCCGCAGCCCGTGGCGATGCCGCCCAAGGAGCCTTAGCCATGCAGCTGTTGGTCACGCACGGCCGCCTGGCCCGCACACGGGTGCTGCAGTTCACGCGCTGGCAGTTCATGCTGGCCTTGCTGGCGGTGCTGTCGGCGTTTCTGCTGTTTTCCGGCACCGTCTACCACTTCGTTTTCCTGAAGGCCGCACGCGAAGGCTGGCCCGTGGTCAGCCCGCTCGTGCGCCTGATCGTGCGCGACGAACTGGCGCAGCGTGAGCGCTTCATGCGCGACAACCTCGACGCCATCGCCCAGAAGGTTGGCGAGATGCAGGCCAAGCTGGTGCGCCTGGAGGCCATGGGAGAACGTGTGCAGGGCCTGGCCGGCGTGAAGGCCCACGAGCTCAATCCGCCCCACCGGCCGGCCTCGGCGGCGTCCACCGCCGCCGGCGCCGAAAGTGCGCGTGGCGGCCCCTACGTCCCGCTGTCGCGGCCGAGCCTCGAGCAGTTGCAGCTGCTGGTGTCGGGGCTGGACGAAGTGACCGACTTCCACACCGACTTCTTCACCCTCATCGA
>PNKD01000210.1 GCA_013822265.1 Leptothrix sp. (in: b-proteobacteria) | reverse complement strand
AGGCCCAGGGGCTCGCTCGTGTCGCAGGCGTTGAGCACCTGCTCGACCTCGGCCACGCTCAGGATGTGGCGCGGCAGGCGCTGCTGTTGCCGCGGCAGCTCCAGCTCCGAGGCCGGGTTGTAGAGCAGGTGATGCTGCCTGGCCATCCACTGGAAGAACGCACGCACCGAGATCAGCCGCTTGCTCTGCGTCTGGTGCGACAACGGCGCGCCATCGGTCTTCCTGCGGTACTGGAAGATGTGCTGCCGGTAGCGCTCCAGGATGCCGCGCGTCACCTCGTCAGGCCGCCTGATGCTGCGCTCCTCGCACCAGTCGATGAAGTAACCCACCTCGATGCGCCTGGCCTTGACCGTCATTGCCGAGTACTGGCGTGCGGCCGTCCAGTCGATGAACTCGACCAGGTAGCTGCGGAAGCCGCCCGGCGTCTCGGGGTCGCCGGCCACGCGCAGCGGCGCGGGCTTTTTGCCGGGACGGCCGGTCACTGGCGGACCTCAGCGGCTAAGGAAGGAGTGACTACGTACGACAGGTGTTTGCCGTTCGGCCGCAAGACGCTCGTTTTGGGCTCGTCGCCTGGCTCATCGACCAGAACCCGCGCCAGTGCTGGCTTATCGGCCGATGGCAGGGCTTGAACCACCCCCGACCGCGGGCCGACCGCACCCCGACCAGGGGCCGACCGCTCGGGTTTTGACCCCGACCGCTGCGCGTCGTAGTCATCAAGCCTGGCGGTGTCGATGAGCCCGGACAGATGCACGCCGGCCACCGCGTCGCCATCGAACAGCAGTTCATACGCGAAGCCCTGGCCCCGCTCGGCGCGGTGCGTGAGCAGATATTCGAGCTCGACCAGGCGCGCCAGGTGCACCTTGAGCTGCGTGTCGCCCTAGCCGGTGACCTCGCGCACATCCTTGCGCGTGAAGCGCACCTCAGCCTGCGGGATCGCCTGCGCTCGCGTCTGGCTGCGGACGTGCTCGACCACGCTGGCCAGCAGCAGCCGCGTCTGCGCCGGCAACTCGTCCAGGCTGCGGCCCAGCACCTCGTGCGCGATGGCATTGGCCTGGCTGATGTCATCGGCGGTGACCTCGATGTATTCGACGGCTTGGCCGCCATCGAGCATCGTCCGCACCGGCCGCTGGTGTTGGTGCAGCAGTGCAATCGTGTCGATTAGCGTCAGGTACTTCTCGTGATCGCGCCGCGTGCGCGTCTTGTCGCTCAAGAACGTGAGGCGGTCGGCATACGGGTTCACCACCGCCAGCGGGCGCAGCAGGCGCTGCGCGTTCTGGTGCAGCTTGACCAGGTGCGCCTTGCCCTGCTTGGCCTTGAGGCCGGCCAGCGTGCGCCGCTCGCGTTGCAGCCGGTGGATGGCCTCGGTCTGCTCGCGGCCCTCGTCCACGCTCAAGACCATGCAGCGGTTCAAGAGTTCTTCGTCGATCTCGATGGCCGTGGTGGTCAGGAAGATCATCACCGGACCTTCGACGCGGTATTGCTGCGTGACCAGGTTGCCGGTCGTCGCGTCCTTGCCGGTGCTGGCGATGGTGAGTTCACCTTCGCTCTGCAGCAGCTTCAGCGCGTAGCTCGCCCGGCTGGCGCCTTCCTCCTCGGCAATGGCCAGGATCTTGTGCTTGAGGTTGTTCTGGCCCATGTAGAACAGGCTCTGCCCGGTCATGGCGCTGTACTTGATGCGCTCCTCCTCGGGCATGAAGGCCAGCACCGCGTCCATGAGGCTGGACTTGCCGGCCGCGCTCGATGACTGCACGACGATGGCCAGCGGGCCGCCCAGCTTGCGACTGGTGGCGGCCAGGTAGCCCACGAGCTTGTTGGTGGCCTCGCCCACCAGGCCGCAGGCTTCGAAGTCGGCGACGATGCGCGCCAGCAAGTCGGGCGCGCGCAGCAGCGCCAAGGCTTCGGCCTCTTCGGCTTCGGTCATTCGCGGCGCCTCGCGCTCGACCTTCATCGCGGCCTTGATGCGCTCGACCTGCAGCGCTTCGAGCTTGAGCAGGATGCGGCCGAGGTCAAGCTTGATCACGTCTTCGCGGCAGGCCAGTTCCTTGGCCGCCTGGGTGATGTAGTGCGCCCGGGCGCGCGCCGCGTACAGGTCCAAGCTGTCGACGTGGTACGTCTGGCCCTTGGACACCAGCACATTGACCTTGAGCACTTCGGCACTCAGGTTCTTGGCCAGGCCGCGCACGCGCCAGCGGCGATCACCGAAGCTCATCACCACTTCGTCTTCACTGACTTCGGCGACGATGTCGGCGGCCGGCGCCGGGGCAGCAGTTTCAGCGGCTAAGGAAGGCGGTTCGGCCGCAGGCGCCGACTCGACCACTGCGGCAGGCAACGCCACGTCCTCGACATGCTGGCCAGGTGCCTCGGCCGGCGGCGCACCCCGCGCCGCATGCGGCGCTTGACCGGTACCCAGCCACACAGCCTTGCGGATCACGAGGCCCAGAGACTTCTCGGCCGGCGTGACCTTGAGCGCGTACTCGTTGGCGTCCATGCCTTTGGGGAACTGCACGCGGTAGCACTCGATGCCTTCGGACATCAAGCGTTCGGCTGCCTTCTCGGCGCCGCGCTCGCCTGCGTCGTCGCGGTCGAAGGCGATCAGCACGCGGCGCACGCTGCAGCGCTTGAAGGCGGCCAGGTGGTCGTCGGTCAGGCCTTCAACGCCATACGCGGCAGTAACGTTGCGGTATCCGGCACACCAGAACGTCATCGCGTCGATCAGCGCCTCGGTGAGGATGACCTCGGCCTGGCCAACGAGTCCGCGCTCGTTCCACACCCCACGATGCGGCCCCGGCAGGTACAGGTGCAGCGGCGTGCCCGGGCGCAGGTTGTCCAGCAGCTTGCGCCCGTACACCTCCACCACGTGGCCTTGCTGGTCGAAGATCGGCACCACCAACGAACCGTTGAAGTGCTCGTGGCCGCTGTCACGCAGAATGCCTGCCTTCTGCAGCCGGCCGCGGACCTCGGCGCCGGCCTTGAGCTGCGTCGCCGGCAGTCGCAGGCCCAGCGTTCGGTTCGCGTAGCCCAACCGGTGCTGCTCGATGAGTTCGCGGCTGGCGATGCCGCGGCGCTCGAGATACGCCAGCGCCTCGGGCGATGCGAGCAGGGTCTCGTGGTAGTAGCCGATGACCTGATCGAGCAGTTCCTGTTCGCCGGCATTGATCGCCACCGGCGCGGGTAACTTTGCGCGCCGGGGCGTGCCCGGCTCGGCCAGGCCGGCGTCGGCACGCAGCAACTCCACCGCGTGCCGGAAGCTCACGCCCTGGCGCTTCATCACCCAGTCGATCGGCCCACCACCTACGCCGCAGCCGAAGCAGTGCCACAGGTTCTTCGTCGGCGTCACCACCAGGCTGGCGGTGTCGTCCTCGTGGAACGGGCAGCGGCCGAGCAAATCCTTGCCGCCCTTCTTCAGCTCGATGCCCGAGGCGGTGACCAGGCGCTCGACCGATACCTCTTCCTTTAGCCGCTCGATCTCTGTCTCGGGGATGCGTGCCATGGCGCTCGGCTCCTGGGTTTGCCCTACTGCGGCGCAGGGACTTTGCGGCGATCAGGGCGGGAAGAGAATTTTTCGAGTCGCACAATATCACGTATCGTGATATAGTCAATCGCGTTTCCAAATTCCAAGGTGAACATATGCGCAAAGTCATCGCTTGGGAGCGCCCGCACGTGGCCATCAGTCAGGACGAACGCGAGTTCTTCATCGCGCTGGGCGCACGCATTGCCACCCTGCGCAAGGGCAGCCAGATCACCCAGGTGCAGCTGGCCCAGACGCTGGGGATTTCTCAATCAACGGTCAACGCCTACGAGCTGGGGCATCGCCGCGTGCCGGTGTCCACGTTGCCGCTGCTGGCGCGCACGCTGGGGGTGAGCGTGGAGGAGTTGATCGGCGAGGACGCCAGCCAGGAGCGCAAGCAGCGTGGCCGGACCCCGAAGCTGATGCAGCACATGGAGCGCATCAACGCGCTGCCCAAGACGCAGCAGAAGTTCGTGATGCAGATGATCGAGATGGCGCTGGCGCAGGCCGCCGCGCAGGGCGCGGCGCGGTGACGGCGCTGCAGCCGCTCATCGGCAGCCGCATCCTCACGCTGCGCGAGCAGCGCGTGATGCTCGACGCCGACCTGGCCGAGCTCTACGGCGTGGCCACCAAGGTGCTGGTGCAGGCGGTTAAGCGCAACTTGGTGCGCTTCCCGGCGGACTTCATGTTCCAGCTCACGGCCGAGGAGTGGGAGGCTTTGAGGTCACAGTCTGTGACCTCAAACG
>PNKD01000209.1 GCA_013822265.1 Leptothrix sp. (in: b-proteobacteria) | reverse complement strand
GACCCCTATGCACATGGCCCGACTATGCACAGGGGCCTCGGCGCTGATGGCGCGAAGGCAGCATTGGCGCGGCATACGGCGGGATGGTCAACCGCTGACCTGGACATAGTTTCGGCATCGGAGCGCACTGGTGATCCCACTTCCGGAGATCACCATGGATACCGCTCAGCACCCGCGCGTCATCGAGGTCGATTGGCTCGCCGCCAGCCCCATCGGGCCACATGCCACTGCGTTCAAGCGTCACCTGACCGAGCGCAGGTACGCCGCGCACACCATCGCCAGCTACGTCGCTGAGGTGACGCACTTCGCGCGCTGGGTCTGCACCCGGCGGTTGCCTCTGGCCAGGGTCGACGAAGTCTCGGTCGCCATATTCCTTGACGACCACCTGCCGAGCTGCGCTTGCACTGGACATACGCGGCACGACCGGGCCGATCACAGCGCGGCGCTTGGGCACCTGCTCGTCGTACTTCGCGCTCAAGGTGCCATCGCGCATCCACCAGTCAGCACGACGCCTGTGGATGAGGAATTGCGTCGCTGCGACGATCACATGGACCGCGTGCGTGGGCTCGCTCCGAAGAGCCGGACCATGGTGCTGCGGATCGTTGGGCGGCTGTTGGTGGAGCGGTTCGCTGGCAACGCCGTTGATATCGCGGCCATCACGCCCGAGCACGTTCGGCGCTTCTATGCCGAGCAGGCCGCGCTGCACAGCAAGCCTGCTGGCGCGGGATCTGTCGTGTCATCGCTGCGGGGCTACTTCCGCTACCGAGCCTCGCTGGGGGATCTGGTTCACGGGTTGATCGGCGCGCTGGCCTACCCGGCCAACTGGGCCCTGTCTTCACTGCCCAAGAAGTTGACCGACGAAGAAGTCGCCCAGTTGGTCGGCTCGCTCAACAACCGCTGCCGCGCGATGCGGCGGGCGTGTGCCATCGTGCGCTGCGCCCTTGACCTGGGGCTTCGCAGCATTGAAGTCGCCCAACTCAGCCTGGACGACATCGACTGGCACGCCGGCACGATCACGCTGCGCTACACCAAGGGCCGCCGCGTTGACATCCTGCCGCTGCCCGTGGCCACCGGCGAGGCCATCGCCCGGTACTTGGAACTGGAGCGCCCCAAGACATCCAACCGCGCCATCTTCGTGCGCAATGTGGCCCCGCGCGACGCGCCCATCGGCGCAGACCTCATCCGCATCACCATCCGGCAGGCCTACGCGCGCGCCGGGTTGCCGTACACGCGTTCACACCTGCTGCGCCACACGATGGCCAACCGCTTGCTCGCCAGCGGATCGTCATTGAAGGAGGTGGCCGACGTGCTGCGCCACCGGTCGCTGAACACCACGATGATCTACGCCAAGTTGGACAGCCGCAGCCTTGCAGCGGTGGCCTTGCCTTGGCCTGGGAGTGCGTTATGAGCCCCGCCGGCATGACCTTCAAGTCGCGCGTCGAGCGCTTCTTGGTCGAGCGTCATGGTCTGGGGTTCTCGGCGCGCAGCGAGGCCTGCACCTTACGCAGCTTTGCCCGCCATCTCCACGAGATAGGCCATTGCGGGCCGTTGACGGTCGAGGTGATGACGGACTGGGCACGGCGCGACAGCCACGGCAGCACGGACCCCGTCACATGGGCGCGTCGCCTGAAGAGGCTGCGTACGTTCGTGCGCTGGCTGCAGCAGTTCGAGCCCGACACCGAAGTCCCCGACGACACGGTCTTCGGGCGCATGCCAGAGCGCAAGGCGCCCCACATCTACAGCGAGCAGGAGGTCATCGACTTGCTGGCCAGCGCCAGGCGGCTTGGGCCAGCGTCCAGCCTTCGCGGCGTCATCTTCGAGACGCTGTTCGGGCTGATCGCCTCGACTGGCCTGCGCATCGGCGAAGCGCTGTCGCTGAAGAACGCTGATGTCAATCTGAAGACCGGCATGCTGAGCATCCACCTGACCAAGTTCGGCAAGTCGCGCCAGGTGCCCGCGCATCCCACCACCCTCGAAGCGCTGCGTCAATATCGCCTGCGGCGCGACCTGGCGGGCGAGTCCTACAGCGACGACACCGCATTCTTCGTCGGCAGCCGGGGGCGACTGCATGGCCTGCCGCTGGGTGACCGCCAGGTGCATCGCGTCTTCGGCGAGTTGCGCCGGCAATTGGGCTGGCCCAACCGCGGCTCGCACCATGCCGCACGCATCCATGATCTGAGGCACACCTTCGTCGTCCGTCGAATCGTGCAATGGCACGCGCAGGGCGTGGACATCGATCAGGCCATGCTGTCGTTGTCGACCTACATCGGGCATGCGATGGTGACCAACACCTACTGGTACCTCTCGGCGGTGCCGGAACTGATGGCGCTGGCCGCAGGGCGGTTCGAGGTGTACATGTCACAAGCGGAGGCGGGCGATGAATAGGCCATCCACTGCGACGCCTCCATCGTTCCCGACGCTGGTCCAGCAGTTCTTCACCGAGTACCTGGTCGCACAGCGGGCGGTCAGTCCGCGCACAGTGGCCTGCTACCGAGACGCGCTGTCGTTGTTCCTGGGCTTCGCCAGCAACAAGCTGGGCAAGGCGCCGACGGCGATGCAGCTTGCCGACATGCGACCCGAGCTGATCCTCGCATTCCTCGACCATCTGGAGCAAGGCCGCAAGAACGCGGTTCGCAGTCGCAACCTGAGGCTCACGGCGCTGCGCGCGTTCCTGAAGTTCGCAGCTCGGCGTGACGTCACTGCGCTGCACGACATCGAGCGGGCGCTGGCGGTTCCGATGAAGCGCTTCGAGCGGCCGATGCTGGGCTTCCTGACACGCCCAGAGATGCTGGCGGTGCTCGGGCAACCGGGCGAGAACTGGTCCTCGCAGCGAGACCACTTGCTGCTGGCCATGCTCTACAACACAGGCGCTCGGGTCTCCGAGATCATCGGCGTGCGCGTGGTGGATGTCATCCTGGATGGCGGCGCCTGCGTGCACCTGCACGGCAAGGGCCGCAAGTTGCGATCAATTCCACTGTGGAAGTCCACGGTGCTTGAGATACGCGCCTGGCTTCGGCTGAACCCGGTGTTGCGCGGCGAGGCGCCCTTGCTGCCGAACCGAGACGGCCAGGCCATGTGCAGATCGAACGTCACGCAGCGCCTGAACCTTGCGGTGAGCCGCGCCACGGCGGAGCAACCCAGCTTGGCCACCAAGCGCGTCTCGCCGCACACGCTCAGGCACACGAGCGCCATGCACCTGCTGCAGTCGGGCGTGCCGTTCAACGTGATCGCCCTGTGGCTCGGCCACGAGAGCACGACGACGACGCACCGATATGTCGAGGCTGACCTCGCGATGAAGGAGAAGGCCCTCGCACGCCTTGAGGCGCCGGAGACCAAGATGGGCCGCTACAAGGCGCCAGACTCGCTGCTTCGGTTCCTGCAAACGCTGTAACTATGCGCAGACCACGCCGGCCTGAATGCCTCATCGCTGCAGGGCCCGGCGCCGGCAATCTCGAGGCCCCTGTGCATAGTCGGGTCATGTGCATAGGGGTTGCTTACTGACCTCAGTTCATGGGCCGCCGCCAATGGCTTGCCGCAGCCATTCGAGAAGGTGCTTGATCTCGAGCTTTTCTTGGCCGCAACCGGGCCGCAGGCGCAGGCCAACGCGAAGTCATCGACCGGGAAAGTTCTCAATGACTACTTCGCCACCGAAGCCGGCCGCCGATATGTCGACAGTCTCGACAACATGAACTTCTCCGGAGCGGCTGGTGTACCAAGTGCCCGCGACTTCGCTGTACGTGCCATGGCAACCGGCTATGTCAGCGCTTTGAACGAAGCCGACACCCGCGTCGCGCTGGCGGCGCTGATGGATGTATACAACCGCAATCAGGTGCTCGGTAACGCTCTACTGACGCGACTCCCTGCGATTGGCTCGACGATCACGCAGTTCCGACAATTCATTGAGAACGATCCGAAGCTGCTGAAAATCTCAGACGGCGTCGGTGCGGCGACAAAGGCGATGGACACTGCCGCGTTGCTCAACCGACTCGGTTCCGACACCACGTTTCTTGGCAAGGCCTGGCAGGGCTTGTCCGATCAGACCCTGCGCACGAATCGCGGCACCAATGAGGTCCAGATCCTGGACGCGATGATGCGCGACCCGTCAGCAGCGAACACGCTGCTGGATCGGTTGGTCACGGGTGGCGAGGGTAAGCCGGTTGTGGTTCTTGGCACTACCGGAAGAGGGTGGTCTGTCTGGCAAGAGGTGCCGATTGTCGGATTGGACAAGGCCGGCAACTTCTACATGGTCCGCCGGGACGGCACAGGATTTCGCCGGGCCGAGGGCCAAACGGAGTGGATCCCAATCCAGAGCACCAATCCCGGATCCACGGGGTTCGATCGCGGGATCAAGTTCGTTCCCGGCTCTGGTTGGCGATTTGCC
>PNKD01000208.1 GCA_013822265.1 Leptothrix sp. (in: b-proteobacteria) | reverse complement strand
CTGAACCCGGATTTCGACAGGCCGGCGGCAACGGCAACGGGGAGCCGGCCATGATCCGAGTCGTCGCCATCGTGTCGCTGATGGCGTTGCTGATCCTCGTGCTCTACCTGCCCTCGGCGCACCCGCCGGAGCGCTTCGTTGCGCAGCTGCGAATCGAACACGAACAGACGGCTGAGTTCTGGAGCGCCAAACGCGCCGGGCGCATTCTGACGCGCACGCTCGACGCCCAGGAATCGACCACGCAGTTCAATCCGATCCCGACCCTGCGGCAGGCTCCGGACCCGGGCCGCGTCGATTCAGCAGTGTCGCTCGAGATGTCGGCGGTCAACGCACGGTTGTTCAACAACCCTTACTTCCGGTCCATCGACGCGCTGCTGCTGCTGGCCACCTTTCGCCTCTTCACGCTGCTGGCGTGGTTGCCCTGGCTGCTGGCTTTTGGCGTGGCCGCGTTGTTCGATGGAGCGGTGGTGAGGGTGATCAAGGCCAAACAGTTCACGCACCACGATCCGGAGATGTTTGCGCTGTACGCCTGCGCGGTCATCGTGCTTGCGTGCGGAACGGTGATTTCGTTGGTGTTGCCGGCAACGCTGCCGGCATGGCTGCTGCCGGGGGTGCCTGTTGTGATGGCGGTGTTTGCGGCGGGGGCGCTGGGGAATTTTCATCGGCGAGGGTGACCATCCGCATGGGTGATGTGCTGGGCAGCGGGATCCTGACAGGTTCAACGAACAGCAAGATAAAGGCAGAACGCCACCCCGCGCCTTGCGCGCGGCCTTGGCCGAGCAATTGCGTCACTCCTGCTTTGGGGGCCCTCACTATGGGCGCCCCAAGGGGGGCCTCGCTGACTCCCTCATAGGCGTGGTGATCGCCATCCACGATGGCGACGCCTTGACGCTGCTAGACGACAGCAAGACGCAGTACAGAATCCGACTCGCCGGGATTGACGCCCTGAACAGGGGCAACCCTTCAGGCATCGCTCGAAGGAGGGACTATCGGACCTGGTGTTCCGCCGCAAAGTGACCATCGATTGGCACAAGCACGATCGGTACGGCAGGGTGGTCGGCAAGGTGTCGTTGGGCGGCAGGGACGTCGACCTAGCCCAGGTCGAGGCCGGCCGGGCATGGCGCTACGTCAACTACACCCGCGAGCAGGCGCCTGCCGACCTTGCCCTGTACCCCCAGTCAGAGGCCAAGGCGCGAGATGCCCACCTTGGCCTTTGGCAAGATGCCGCTCCGTCGCACCCTGGGAGTTTTGGCAGTCGAAGCGCGAGCGCGAGCAGTGACTTTTCGTCCCGTCCTGCACCTGCGCGTAGCGGCACCCGTGACCCCTGGATACACTTTCCTCTTATGAGCTGCCGCCTTCAAAGGGAGAACCCATGACCGAACAGATTTCATTCGAGACCAACGACTTCGCCAGCAACCCGGAGCCGCGCTGCCCCTGCGTCCTCCTGCTGGACGTGTCTGGCTCCATGAACGGCCGACCTCTCGATGAACTGAACGCCGGCCTGACCGTCTTCAAGGACGAACTCGCGGCAGACCAACTGGCCATGAAACGCGTCGAGGTCGGCATCGTGACCTTTGGTCCCGTGAAGGTCGAAGCACCCTTCACCAGCGCGGCAACCTTCTATCCGCCCACGCTCCAGTCCAAAGGCGACACGCCGATGGGCGCTGCCATCACGCAGGCGCTGAACATGGTCCGTGACCGCAAGCAGGACTACAAGTCCAACGGTATCTCCTACTATCGGCCGTGGGTCTTCCTTATCACCGATGGCGGCCCGACGGACTCTTGGCAAGCAGCTGCCGAGGCCATTCGCGAAGGAGAGGCCTCCAAGCAGTTCGCCTTCTTCGCCATCGGCGTCAAGGGCGCCAACATGGATGTACTTCGCCAACTCAGCAGTGCTCGGGAACCCCTGTCGCTGGACGGTCTGAAGTTCCGCGAGCTGTTCAGCTGGCTCTCCAGCTCGCTGCGGTCCGTGTCGAAGTCGACGCCGGGGACCGAGGTTCCGCTTGAGTCGCCGAAGGGCTGGGCGTCGGTGTGAGCTGGCGAGTCGTAGCTGCATCAGAGATTGGCACCTCGCACCTCGCAATCGGTACTGCCTGCGAAGACAGCTGCTGGGCTCAGGTCGACCGCCTGCCTACCGGGCAGCCGCTGCTCTCAATTTTCGTGTCTGACGGTGCGGGCAGTGCGGCGAAGGGTGAGGAGGGGGCCGAACTTGCCATCCAGGCCGCTGCCGACTTCATCGCCAAGAAGCTGAAGCAAGGGGAGTTTGGTCTCAGCGACACGCTCGCCACCGACTTGGTCGCCTTTGTTCGGGAACGCATCTACGGCAAGGCTGAAGCCGATGGCCTGAAAGCGCGCGACTTCGCGTGCACCTTTCTCGGTCTGCTCTCGTCCCCAATGGGCACGTTGGTCCTGCAGATTGGCGACGGCGGAGTGGTGCTCGACGTCGGTTCGGGCCTCGAGCTCGCGGTCGTTCCGATGGGCGGGGAGTACGCCAACATGACCCACTTCGTGACCGACGAGGACGCCATCAGTGTCTTGCTCACGAAGGCCTACGCCGACCCGGCACTTCGAGTCGCCGCCTTCAGCGATGGCCTCCAGCGACTGGCTCTGAACATGGCCGAGAACACCCCGCATGAGCCGTTTTTCGCGCCATTCTTCAACGGGATGGCCAAGGCAACGCCAGAGCAGGAAGACCAGCTTCAGGCGTTGCTTGTGAAGTTCCTTGGCGGCGCGGCGGTCAACGAGCGCACAGACGACGACAAGACGCTCGCGCTGGCGATTCGACTGCCCTGACCTGAGGCATGGCCAAGACGCTCTTCACAGCAAAGGGAGCGGCGGTCGACATTGGCCGCGAGCTGGGCCGTGGCGGGGAGGGGTCTGTCTTCGATGTTCCGTCGTTGGGGAACCAGGTCGCCAAGCTTTATCACAAGCAACCTGACATCAAGAAGCAAGCCAAGCTGACCTTCATGGCAGCGACAGCTGACCAGCAGTTGCTCAGCTACCTCGCGTGGCCGCAGGAGACGCTGCACCCCTCGCGGGGCGGGCCTATCGCTGGCTTCCTGATGCCCAAGGTGGCGGGCAAGGAGCCCATCCACATGGTCTACAGCCCGGCGCACCGCCGGCAGGACCATCCGAAGGCTGCATGGGACTTCCTGCTCTTCGTCGCTCGCAACATCGCGGCTTGCTTCGAGACCGTACACAAGCATGGCCACGTCATTGGCGACGTGAACCAGAACAGTGTCATGGTTGGCAAGGACAGCAAGGTCATCCTCATCGACAGTGACTCATTTCAGGTCAACGCTCGAGGAACGATGCACCTTTGCGAAGTGGGCGTGTCCCACTTCACACCGCCAGAGCTGCAGTCCCTGTCCTCTTTCGACGGGTTCACGCGGACGACCAATCACGACAACTTCGGCCTGGCGCTGCTGATTTTCCATGTGCTGTTTGGTGGGCGGCACCCCTATTCCGGCGTCCCTCTGAAGAGCGGCGTTGGTGACGCCCTGGAAACAGACATCAAGAATTTCCGGTATGCCTACGCCCGGGACAGTCAGTCGCGCGGCATCGAACCGCCGCCACGCTCCATCCCATTGTCGATGGTCCCCGACGCCATGGAGGCCATGTTCCACGCTGCGTTCACCGAACGCGGGGCGCAAGGGGGGCGTCCGACGGCACAACAGTGGGTCGCCACGCTGGACAGCGTTCGCGGGCACCTGAAGAAGTGCCGTGCATCGTCGATGCACATCTACCCGGACCACCTTGCGAAGTGCCCTTGGTGCACGCTTGAGCAGCAAGGGGTCGCGTACTTCATCGACCTCGGAACGACCTTTACCCAGACGACTACGGGTTTTGTGCTGACTCAGGTCTGGGCCATCATCCAAGCGGTCCCCGCACCACCGTCACTCAGCGTGCCCAGTCCGAGCAACTTCACCGTGGCCGCTCAAGCGCTGCCGTCCGGCGTTACCGGGGAAGGGACCATTGCCTTCTACCGTCTGCTCGCAGTGAGCATTGGCATCGCCATCGCAGTGGCGGCGCCGAAAGCGATGTTCTGGGGCTTCTTGGTCGGAATCGTTGGCTGGTTCGTCGCCGGAAGCGCCGGTTCGTCTGAACGCACTGCCGAGAAGTCACGCCGCTCAGCCGTCCGTCAGGCCGTGAAGCAGGAATACGACGAACTGGTCGACCGGGCGCAACGTGATGCCGGCCCGGCCGGCTTCCAGGCAAAGCGAGCGGAGCTGTCCAAGCTCAAGGACGAATATCAAGGCCTGCCTCAAGCCGAGAAGCAGGAGCTGGACAAGCTGCACTCGACAGCCCAGGAGCGCCAGAGGCAGAAGTTCTTGGACACTTGCTTCATCGACAGCGCCTCGATTTCTGGTGTCGGCCCGGCC
>PNKD01000207.1 GCA_013822265.1 Leptothrix sp. (in: b-proteobacteria) | reverse complement strand
CCGCCGGCGGTCTGCCTGCCAGCCACCAAATCGACGACCTCAGGCGACCGCCAGGCTCACTCCTCAGTGGAATGTGGCGCCCGGCTCCAGGCTCATACCTCGTTGGACAAGACTAGTGGTAGACACCAAGCCGCGGCGCCGCTACGCTGACGCCATGAACACGACGCCCCGCCTACGCTTGCTGCCTGCGTCGGCCGCGGTCGCCGCGATGGCCTTGCTGGCCGGTTGCGCCAATTTCAGCATCGGCATCGGCCTGCCCATAGGCGGCATCGGCGGTGTCGGCGTCTCGGTGGGCAGCGACGGGCGCGTCGACGGCAGCGTGGCTGTCGGCACCGGGCCCGTCACCGTGGGCGCCGGCGTCAGCACGCAGCTGCCGCCGGCCGAGCCCGCCGCCTCCGCACCTGCGTACTGACGGCCACGCGCCTGCGCGGGCCACCACCCGCGCGGCGGTCGGGCTCACTTCACGGTGGTGAAGCGCATGTGCGGGTTGTCGTTGGACCGGTGCTGCGTCGTCACGCCGGCTTTCATCGCCCACGGCCGCACCTGGTGGTGCAGCGGGATCACCAGCACCTCGTCGCGGATGCGCACCAGCGCGTCGCGGATCATGGCGTTGCGCTTGGTGACGTCGGGCTCGCTCTTCATCGCGTCGCTCAAGCGGTCGATCTCGGCGTCGCTGATGCGGCCGAAGTTGAAGTTGCCGTCGGCGCCGCTGGTGCGCGTGCGCACCAGCGACTGGATGGCGTACTGCGCGTCGTAGGTGGCCACGCCCCAGCCCAGCATGTACAGCGAGGTGTCGAAGTTCTGGAAGCGCTGGCTGTAGGTGGCGAAGTTCTCGGCCGCCAGCTGCGCCTTGACGCCGATGCGCGCCCACATCGCGACGATGGCCTGGCAGACCTCCTCGTCGTTGACGTAGCGGTTGTTGGGGCAGCTGAAGCGCACCTCGAAGCCGCCGGGGTAGCCTGCGTCGGCGAGCAGCTTCTTCGCGCCTTCGGTGTCGACCTTGGCCGGCTGGTCGAGGTCGGCCGCGTGGCCGTTGACGCCCGGCGCGACCAGGATGCCCGCCGGCACCGACAGCCCGCGCATGATGTTGCGGCGGATGGCCTCGCGGTCGATGCTCATGTTCAGCGCCTGGCGCACGCGCTTGTCGGCGAACGGGTTCTTGCCCTTCACGCTGCTGTACTTGAGCTCAGGGCTGCCGAGGTCCATCACGAGGAAGATGGTGCGCACCTCGGGGCCTTCAAGCACCTTGAGCTTGCTCTCGGCGCGCAGGCGCGCCACGTCCTGCGTCGGGATGTCGGTGAGCAGGTCGACGTCGCCCGACAGCAGCGCGGCCACGCGAGTGGGGTCGCTCTTGATCGGCGTGTAGACGACCTCCTTGACGTTGCCGCCGGTCTTGTCCCACCAGTCGGGGTTGGCGGCCATGGTCACGCGCTGCTCGGGCATCCAGCCGGTGACGCGGAAGGCCCCCGTGCCCATCACGTTGCGCGAGGCGTAGTTCTCCTCCTTGGCCTTGTAGTCCTGCACGTTGGCGGTCTTGTTCTTCTCGGCCCAGCTCTTGCTGACGATGAAGAAGTTCACCAGGTTGCGCAGCAGGATGGGGCTGGGCGCGGCGAGCATGAAGTCGACGGTGTGCGCATCGACCTTCTTCACCTCGTTGATGCCGGTGACGTAGATCGCCATCGTGCCCTGGGGTTGCTTGATGCGGCCGAAGCTGAAGACCACGTCGTCGGCGGTGAACGGCGTGCCGTCGTGAAACTTCACCCCCTTGCGCAATTCGAAACGCACCTGCGTCGGCGAGACATAGGTCCAGCGCGTGGCCAGCGCCGGCTCGACGGCGTAGTCGGCGCCGTAGCGCGTCAGGCCCTCGTAGGCGTGGGCCAGCACGGTGTTGGTCGTGGCGTGGTTCTGCGAGTGCGGGTCCATCGTCAGGATGTCGTTCTGTGCGGCCCAGCGCACCGTCTGCGCCTGCGCAGGCAGCGCCGCGAGGGTCAGGGCGGCTGCAACGGCAGCCAGGGTCTCGAGGATCATGGTCGGCTTCCAGTTCGGCAGTGGCGAAGCCGAGGATGCTAGGCGCTCGGCTGCCGGCGGGCAGCAGGGAAATGCCGGGGGCGCGATTCCGCAGCGCTTGCGCGGTGCGATGCCGCGGCCTGCCGAGTCAGCCGGCGGCGAGCGCGGCGTCGCAGCCGCTGGCTGCCGAGATCCAGCGTGCGGCCAGTCGCCTGGCGAGCCCGGCGGGCAGCCAGGGCAGCCAGCGGCCGGTGCGGGCCAGCACGCCGCAGACGTAGCGGCTGTCCGATTGCCGCCACTGCAGCGCCCGGCAGCGCCCATGCCGGCGGCGCGACAGCAGCATCCCGAGGGGGCAGGGCTGCGCCGCGCAGCACACGCCGCAGCCGTTGCACGGGGCTTGCAGCGACGGCTTGCGTGGCGCATCGGCGCGCAGAAGGATCACGCGGTGTCGCATGGTTTGCACAGTCTGACCGCCCCGCGCACCGCTTTGTCAGCAGAACAGAGGCTTGTCTGCCGTCCAATTGCGACCAAGAACAAGACGGTGCGGGTGTTAGAGTCCCGCCCTGGAACAAATTCGGTCCTTCCCGTCCCCTTGCTGGTGTGAGACAAGCAGCAAGGCGGGTCGCTAGTCCGCCAACCGGTGCAGCCGGGGCCGCGGAAGGTTGATCAACCCATCGAAGCCCTGGAAACCTGGGCAAGAGGTGAGCGAAAGATGATGCAGCAACACAGGTCCAACTCGTACCTGTTCGGTGGCAACGCCCCTTACGTGGAAGAGTTGTACGAGGCCTACCTCGACAACCCCGGCAGCGTGCCGGAAACCTGGCGCAGCTACTTCGACAATCTGCAGAACGTGCCTGCCGCCGATGGCAGCGACACGCGCGATGTCGCCCATGCCCCGGTCGTCGAGAGCTTTGCGCAGCGCGCCAAGGCCAACGCCTTCGCGCTGAAGGCCAGCGAGGCCGACCTCGCCGTCGCGCGCAAGCAGGTGCACGTGCAGTCGCTGATCGCCGCCTACCGCTTCCTGGGTGCGCGCTGGGCCGATCTCGACCCGCTCAAGCGCACCGAGCGCCCCAAGATCCCCGAACTCGAGCCGACGTTCTACGACTTGACCGAGTCGGACATGGACATCACCTTCTCGGCGGCGAACACCTATTTCACCAAGGCCGAGAACATGACCCTGCGCGAGATCGTGCAGGCCTTGCGCGAGACCTACTGCGGCACCATCGGCGCAGAGTTCATGCACTGCACCGACCCGAAGGAAAAGCGCTGGTGGCAAGAGCGCATCGAGTCGCGCCGCAGCAAACCCATGTTCACCGCGGCGCAGAAGCTCCACATCCTCGAGCGACTGACGGCCGCCGAGGGCCTCGAGCGCTACCTGCACACCAAGTACGTCGGCCAGAAGCGCTTCAGCCTCGAGGGCGGTGAGAGCTTCATCGCCAGCATGGACGAGGTGGTGCAGCACGCCGGCATCAACGGCGTGCAGGAGATCGTCATCGGCATGGCCCACCGCGGCCGCCTCAACGTGCTGGTCAATACGCTGGGCAAGATGCCGGCCGACCTGTTCGCCGAGTTCGACCACACCGCGCCCGAGGCGCTGCCCGCGGGCGACGTCAAGTACCACCAGGGCTTCAGCAGCGACATCACGACCCCGGGCGGCCCGGTGCACCTGAGCCTGGCCTTCAACCCCAGCCATCTCGAGATCGTCAACCCGGTGGTCGAGGGCAGCGTCAAGGCGCGCATGGACCGCCGCGGCGACAAGACCGGCGCCCAGGTGCTGCCCGTGCTGGTGCACGGCGACGCGGCCTTTGCCGGCCAGGGCGTGGTGATGGAGACGCTGGCGCTGGCGCAGACGCGCGGCTACTACACCGGCGGCACCGTGCACCTGGTGGTCAACAACCAGATCGGCTTCACCACCAGCGACCTGCGCGACAGCCGCTCGACGCTGTACTGCAGCGACGTCGTCAAGATGATCGAAGCGCCGGTGATGCACGTCAACGGCGACGACCCCGAAGCCGTCGTCTGGTGCACGCAGCTGGCGATGGACTACCGCAGGGAGTTCCGCAAGGACGTCGTCGTCGACATCGTCTGCTTCCGCAAGCTCGGCCACAACGAGCAGGACACGCCGGCGCTCACGCAGCCGCTGATGTACAAGATGATCGCCAAGCACCCCGGCACGCGCCGGCTGTACGGCGACAAGCTGGTGGCGCAGGGCCTGCTGCCCGAGAGCGGCCCCGACGACATGGCCAAGGCCTACCGCGCCGCCATGGACGAAGGCCGCCACACCATCGACCCGGTGCTGACCAACTTCAAGAGCAAGTACGCCGTCGACTGGGCGCCCTTCCTCGGCAGGAAGTGGACCGACGCGGCCGACACGG
>PNKD01000206.1 GCA_013822265.1 Leptothrix sp. (in: b-proteobacteria) | reverse complement strand
GATCCTGCGCGGTCAGTTCGAGGACGAGGCCATCAGCCCGCTCGGCCTGTTCATCGCCGCGCTGCCGCCGACCGTCACCGCCATCCTGGCCTTCAGGTTGTTGTAGGAGAAGCCCATGCTCGATGCAGCCCTCGCATCCTGGTCGGCCTGGTGGGACACGGTGACCCCCAGCTTTGCCTTCCTGCTGGCCTTGCCGTTCATGGTGGCTGCCGCAGGGCTGATCGGCGACGCCGTGCGGCGTCGACGTGGCCGCCGCTGATCCGATGCGGGGCTGGCGGTGATTCGTGAACTCTGGGCGCGATGGCGGGCTTGGTGGGTCGCGCGGCGCAGGCCCCCTGCCGCGCCGGCCGAGCCTGCTTCACCCATTGCTGAATCCTCGGGCGCAGCGCCCGACCTTCACCGATGCGCCACGGTCGTCATCCCCGCCCTGAACGAAGCGGCCCGGATTGCCGACGTGGTGCGGCATGCACTGGCCGACGAGGCAACGGGCGAGGTCATCGTCGTGGACGACAGCTCGATCGACGACACCGTGGCGCTGGCCAGGGCGGCGGGAGCCCGCGTCGTCACCAGCACCATGCTCGGCAAGGGTGCTTCGATGCGCGACGGCCTGGACATCGCCAGCTACCCGTTCGTGGCCTACCTGGACGGCGACTTGACGGGCCTGCGGCCTGGGCTGATCGGCGATCTCGTGCGTCCGCTCGTGGCTGGCGAGGCGGACTTCGTCAAGGCACGCTTCGGGCGCGGCGGCGGTCGCGTTACCGAGCTGACTGCCAAGCCGATGCTGAAGGTCTTCTTCCCCGAGCTTGCACACCTGGCACAGCCCCTGGGCGGCATCATCGCTGCGCGGCGCAGCCTGCTGCAGCAACTGGAGTTCGAGGACGGCTACGGCGTCGACGTGGGCCTGGTGATCGACGCGTTCAGCCGTGGCGCCCGCCTCACCGAAGTCGACATCGGCCGCATCGACCACGACAGCCAGCCGCTGCACGACCTGGCGGTCATGGCCAACGAGGTGGCGCGTGTCATCTACGCGCGCTCGCGCATGGCGGGCCGTCTGCATGTCGAGCAGATCAGCGCAATGTACGAGGCCCAGCGGCAGGCGACGGCTTCCATCGAGTACATCCTCGGCCGGCGACGCGGACGCGACCGGCTGCTGCTGCTGGACATGGACGGCACGCTGACCTCGGCCCGCTTCGTCGTGGAACTGGCGCGGCGCACCGGGCAT
This sequence comes from Leptothrix sp. (in: b-proteobacteria), assembly GCA_013822265.1. Taxonomy (GTDB): domain Bacteria; phylum Pseudomonadota; class Gammaproteobacteria; order Burkholderiales; family Burkholderiaceae_C; genus Rubrivivax. The sequence goes on along the minus strand of PNKD01000206.1, from coordinate 3,368 downwards.
GAAGAAGCGCTGCAGGCGCTGCTCGACCGCGACGACGACGACGCCATCACGCGCAGCAACCGCATCGCAGAGTTGTTCCGCTTTGTGCACCGCCACCAGTTCGAACATGTGGCGCGCAGCCTTCCGCTGCGCCGCGGGGTCGTCGCCTGGGTCAACCGCATGCGGCGCGCCGGCTTCATGGTGGGCATTGTCAGCGACAGCTACTACGTGGCGGCGGAGGTGCTGCGCCGCCGCGTTTTCGCCGACTTCGCCCTGGCCCACACCATCCAGTTCCGCAACGAGGTGTGTGCCGGCGAGTTGCGTCTGAACCCGGCCTTCGGGGCCGCCGATGGCGACGCGGTGGTGGCTCCTTGCAAGAGCCATGTGCTGCGTCGCTTGCTGGCCGACGACTCGCAACCGGACTGGAAGCCGTTCGCCACCAGTTGGGCCGTGGGCGACAACCTCAACGATCTGGAGCTGCTGCGCGCGGCGGACCGGGCGTTCATCGTCGAGCCGAAGTCGCCACGCCTGCGCCATGTGCCGGGCGTGATCGAAGTTGGGGACTTCGTCGAACTCACCGCGCTGGTCGATCGCGAGGGGTGGCTTGAGGCCTTGGAGCGCGTGCAGGCTCCGGACGAAGCGGCTGACGCGATGACCGGGCCGGAGCGCGCGGACTCAGACATCGTCCGGCGCCCATCGTGGCCCCACGCCGCGTGAGTGCATGGCTGGGTGCTGGCCTGCTCGCGGTTGCGATCGTCATCGTCGCCACCGGCAGCGTCCTGCCCGCCGAGGTCGGGTCGCACTTCGATGGCGAGGGGCGCATGGACGCTACGATGTCACGCGGTGCCTATCTCCTGCTGATGGTCGTGCTGGCCGACGGCGTGCCCTTGCTCACCTGGTGGCTGCAGTGTCGTGCTGCGCGCGCAGGGCGCATCAACTTTCCTCGCCGCGACCACTGGATGGCGCCCGCGCGCAGGCCTGACACCTTGCGCTTCCTTGAGCGGCACGCGATGGTGATGGCGGTGGTGCTTGCACTGTTTCTGCTGGGGGTTCACCTGCTGGTGGTGAAGGCCCACTGGGTGGGCACAGGCCCACCGTCGCTGGACATCGGCCTGTTCACCCTTTGGGTGGTGGCGTTCGTTGCCTTCTCGGTGCTCTGGGCAGCCTGGCTGTGGCGGCGGTTTTCGTAGGGCGATGGCCAGGACAGTCGCCTGTTCATGGTGTGCGGCGGCCACCAAGTAAGGGCAGTCCCGTAAGGATCCCCAGCGCGACGCACGGGGACTCCGCCCAACGTTGACGTGCTCGTTCGCCGAGGGCCCAATGCGCACGAGCCGTGCATGGCGCCGAGTCTTGCTCTGGCTTGTTCTTTGTCCTCATCTGCCGCGGCGCCTCGGAACGCACGTCGCGCGTCAGTTCGGGGCCTCGCAGCAGCGGGGCCCCTCTTCTTTGCATGCAGGCGCTTGTTCGCGCAACGGATGGCGCCATGGATCAGTCCGTCAGGCGCGACTGCCGCCGGTCTGTATGTCCGCTTCCATCAGAGTTCAATGTCGGGCATGGGTCGATCTCGCCCAGCCAAGGTGATCGCTTGAACGTTCGCGATCTGAGTGCAGCGGACCCTCGCCTGGTCGTGGCCAGCGCTCCCTCAGTAGCCATTGCCGCTGCTGGCAGGTCGAACACCAGCAGCCGCAACAGGTCGTTCAGGAACCACTAGCGTCCGCCGTCCGCCCACAGGATCTGGTAGCCGACACGAGCTCGTGCGCCAGCGGTAACGCTGGCGAAGGCGGGAGGCAAAGTGGCCTTTACGCCGAACCTACGATCGCGCAGATCGGGCTAGGCCGGCAAGGATTGTCGACGCGAACTTGTGTGGCCGAACCACCTGAGCGCACCCGTCGCGGTGAGCCCATGTCCGCCGGCGCGGCCGCCGCCTACACACGCGGCGACGGCCGGCTCTACATGCAAGACTGATGTCGCACTGCCGCCTGGGTCACAGCCCGCTGAGGAACGCCATCAACTGATCATCCGGCCGATAGCGTCTGGCCCGCACATCGGGAGGCACCACCCTGTCCAGCACACGCTCCTTGAGCGTCAGATCGGCATCGAGGTAGATCTGCGTGGTCTCCAGCGACTCGTGGCCCAGCCACATAGCGATCACCGACCGGTCGACTCCGGCTTGAAGGAGATCCATCGCCGTGGTGTGGCGCAACACGTGCGGCGTCACGCGCTTGCGCGCCAAGGACGGGCAGACTTTTGCGGCGGTGGCGACATGTTTGGCCACGAGGTACTGGACGCCATCGGCACTGAGGCGACCGCCTCTGGCACTCGGGAACAGAGTGACGGGTTCAGACCCCAGGTCGCGGCCCATCCAGGAGCGCAAAGCTGCCTGCGTCTGTTTGGCCAGCGGCGTGCAACGCTCCTTGCGCCCCTTCCCGAGCACGTGGACGTGGGCACCGCTGCCGAACTTCAGGTCGTTGGTTCGAAGGCCGGTCATCTCGGACAGACGCAGCCCGGTCTGAACCGCAAGCAACAACAAGGCATGGTCGCGGCGTCCCGACCAGGTGGACCGATCAGGCGCCGCAAGCAAGGCCTCGACCTCCTCGCGCGTCAGGTGGCAAACCTGCTTGCGAGTGCATCGCTTGCTGGGAATCGCCAGCACGCGCTGGATCAGGCTTGCATGACCAGGCGATTCAAAGGCGGCGTACTGAAAGAACGACCGAATAGCGCTGTGCCGCAGGTTCCGGCTTCTGGCACTCACTCCGCGTTCGTGCTCCAGATCGGCAAGGAACGCCGCGATCAGAGGCGCGTCGAGTTGCTCCAACGCCAATGCGCTCGGGGCGATCTTGAGGCGCTTCTGGGCGAACCTCAGGAAGAGCCGGAAGGTGTCGCGATAGGACGCGATCGTGTGCGCGCTCGCCTGCCGCTGCTGCATGAGTCTTCGGGTGAAGAACCCCTCCAGCAGCACTGCGAGGTTGCCTGTCGCGGCCGTCATGACAGGTTCTCCCAGTGTCGCTCCAACCTGGTGAGCGCGTGGCCCATCAGCTCGGGGCACGCGCTGAGGTACCAGTAGGTGTGCTCGATGCGCACGTGACCCAGGAAGGTTGACAAGGTCGACAGGTGGCGCTCGACATCCTGGCCGGACTGATACCAGCGCAGCAAGGTCTGGATGGCGAAGCGGTGGCGCAGGTCATGCAGCCGAGGGCGTGGAGCACCTGCGGCGGCGTGCACCTGTGCCTGGTCGAGCAGCTGATAGAAGGTTCGATGGATGTGTCCCGGGTCGAGTGCCGTCCGCCGACCCGAGATGAAAAACTGCGGCGGCGCCAACCGCTTGGCGAAGCGATCGCGCTGCGCCCGGTATTCCACAAGCGCTGACCGGGTTGAATCGGCAATCGGAG
>PNKD01000205.1 GCA_013822265.1 Leptothrix sp. (in: b-proteobacteria) | reverse complement strand
ACAGCACGCAGATGGGCAAGGACCTGGAGCGCGCGATGTGGCGCATGTACGCGCCGCACAAGGTGAAGTTCGCCGTCAGCGGCTGCCCGCGAAACTGCGCCGAGGCCGGCATCAAGGACGTCGGCATCATCGGCGTGGACAGCGGCTGGGAGATGTACGTCGCCGGCAACGGCGGCATCAAGACCGAGGTCGCGCACTTCCTCGTCAAGGTCAGGACCGCCGATGAGGTGCTCGAATACACCGGCGCCTTCTGCCAGCTCTACCGCGACGAAGGCTGGTACCTGGAGCGCACGGTGCACTACGTCAACCGCGTCGGGCTGGACCACGTCAAGAAGAAGATCCTCGACGACGCCGAAGGCCGCAAGGCGCTCTGGGACCGCCTGAAGTTCAGCCTCGACGGCGAGCCCGACCCCTGGTTCGATTTCGACAAGGCGCAGATCGACCTGCGCCAGTTCCAGCCCGTGGCGATGGTCAAGGAGGCGGTATGAGCGAGTGGGTGACGATCTGCCGCGTGGAGGACATCCCGCGCCTGGGCGCGCGCCGCGTGGCGCGTGATGTCGGCGCGGCGGTGGCGGTGTTCCGCACCGCCGACGACGGCGTGTTCGCGCTGCTCGACCGCTGCCCGCACAAGGGCGGGCCGCTGTCGCAGGGCATCGTCTTCGGCCACAGCGTGGCCTGCCCGCTGCACAACTGGGCCATCGGCCTGGACGACGGCTGCGCGAGGGCGCCCGACGAAGGCTGCACGCCGCGCTTCGCGGTGCGCGTGGAGGCCGGCGTGGTGGCGCTGGACGCAGCCGAGCTGCGCACGCTCGCACTCGCGCCGCCGGCGGCGCCGACCGGCGCCTGCAGCGCCGGGGGCGCCGGCGCGTGATCGCCATCGACGCGGCGGTCGCGGCCGAGGTTCGGTCCACCTGCCCCTACTGCGGCGTCGGCTGCGGCGTGATCATCGCGAGCGACGGTGCGCGGATCACCGGCGTGCGCGGCGACCCGGCGCACCCGGCCAACTTCGGCCGCCTGTGCACCAAGGGCAGCACGCTGGCGCTGACCGCGGCGCCGCACCTGCGCAGCGCGCGCGCGCTGCAGCCGATGCGGCGTGCGCAGCGCGGTGGCGCGCTGCAGGCCGTGAGCTGGAGCGCGGCGCTGGACGAGGCCGCCTGCCGCCTGGCGGCCATCGCCACGCAGCACGGCCCCGACGCCATCGGCCTGTACCTCAGCGGCCAGCTGCTCACCGAGGACTACTACGTCTTCAACAAGCTCGGCAAGGGCCTGCTGGGCACCAACAACGTCGACACCAATTCGCGCCTGTGCATGAGCAGCGCGGTGGCCGGCTACAAACAGAGCCTGGGTGCCGACGCACCGCCGGCCTGCTACGACGACCTCATGCTGGCGCAGACGGTCTTCATCACCGGCTCGAACATGGCCTGGGCCCACCCCGTGCTGTTCCGCCGCCTGGAAGACGCGCGACGCGCCAACCCGGGCATGAAGCTGGTCGTCGTCGATCCGCGGCGCACCGAGACCGCCGAGACCGCCGACCTGCACCTGCAGCTGCTGCCGGGCACCGACGTCGTGCTGCACCACGCACTGCTGCACGTGATGCTGTGGGAGGGGCTGACCGACGGCGAGCACATCCGCCACCACACCACCGGCTTCGAGGCGCTGCGCGACCGCGTGCGCGAGTACACGCCGGCGCACGCCGCACAGGTCTGCGGGCTGAAGGCCGATCACATCGTGCAGGCCGCGCGCTGGTTCGCCGGCCTGGGCGGCGACGCGGGCACGGCGCGTGCGCCGACGCTGTCGCTGTACTGCCAGGGCCTGAACCAGAGCAGCAGCGGCACCGACAAGAACAGCACGCTCATCAACCTGCACCTGGCCACCGGCCAGATCGGCAAGCCCGGCGCCGGGCCGCTGTCGCTGACCGGCCAGCCCAACGCCATGGGCGGGCGCGAGGTGGGCGGCCTGGCCAACCTGCTGAGCGCGCACCGCGACCTGGCCAACCCCGCGCACCGTGCCGAGGTGGCCGCGCTGTGGGGCGTGGCCGACGTGCCCGCCACGCCCGGCAAGAGCGCGGTGGAGATGTTCCAGGCCGCGGCCGACGGCGAGATCAAGGCGCTGTGGGTGGTCTGCACCAACCCCGCGATGTCGATGCCCGACCAGGCCACGGTCAAGCGCGCCTTCGAGCGCGCCGAGTTCGTGATCGTGCAGGAGGCCTACACCGGCACCGCCACGGTGGCCCACGCCGACTTGCTGCTGCCGGCGGCAAGCTGGGGCGAGAAGGCGGGCACGGTGACCAACAGCGAGCGCCGCATCAGCCGCGTGCGTGCGGCGCTGCCGCCGCCGGGGCAGGCGCGCGAAGACTGGCGCATCGCCGTCGACGTGGCGCGGCGGCTCGAAGCGCGGCTGCCGGCGCGACGTGCCGACGGCGGCTCGCTGTTCCCCTACGACAACGCCGAGAGCGTCTGGAACGAACACCGCGAGAGCACGCGCGGGCGCGACCTCGACATCACCGGGCTGAGCTACGAGCGGCTGCAGGAGCCGCAGCCGTGGCCCTGCCCCGAGGGCGCGCCGGAGCCGCAGGCGCGGCTCTACACCGACGGCCGCTACGCCACGCCCGACGGCCGCGCGCGTTTCGTTGCCCCGGCCTGGCGCGCCACGGCCGAGGTGCGCGACGCCCGCTTCCCGGTGTCGCTGAACACCGGCCGGCTGCGCGACCACTGGCATGGCACCAGCCGCACCGGCACGCTGGGCCGGCTGTTCGCACACGCGCCCGAACCGGTGCTGGAACTGCATCCGCAGGAGCTGGCGCGTCAGCGCTGGAAGGCTGGAGACCTGGTGCGCGTGAAGTCGCGCCGCGGCGAGCTCGTGTTGCCGGTGGCTGCCAGCCCCGCCGTGGCGCCGGCGCAGGCCTTCATCGCCATGCATTGGGGCCCCGAGCTGATGGCCGGGCAGGGTGTCAACGTGCTGACCAGCGCGGCGAGCTGCCCGCAGTCGCGCCAGCCCGAGCTGAAGCACGCCGCGGTGCGGCTGGAGCCGGCCAAGCTGCCTTGGCAGGTGGTGGCTGCAGGCTGGCTGCCGGCCACCGACTTGCCTGCGGCGCGCGAGCAGCTGCGTGGGCTGTTTGCGTCCTTCCCCTATGCCGTGTGCGTGCCCTTCGGGCGCGAACAGGCTGACGAGACGGCCCGCGTGGGCGTGCTCTTCCGCGCCGCGTCCAAGACGCCGCAGCCGGGGCATCTGGCCGGGATCGAGCGTGTTCTCGCGCTGGCCGACGGCGCGGTGCTGCGCTACGCCGACACGCGCGCCGGCCAGCACCGCGCGCTGCGCCTGCACGACGACGGCACGCTGCAGGCCTTCGTGCTGGCCGGCGATGTCGCCGCGCAGGCCTGGGTGCTCGACCTGCTGCAGCAGCGCCAGCCTGCGGCTGCCTTCGGCCGCGCACTGCTGGCGGCGCGGCCGACACCGCCTGCGCCGGTGGCGCCGCGCAGCGCGCAGGTCTGCGCCTGCCATGACGTCAGCGAGCAGGCCATCGTGGTGGCCCTGCCTTCGTGCGCCGGCGCGGCACCCGAGCGACTGCAGCAGTTGCAGGTCCGGCTGCGCTGCGGCACCGAATGCGGGTCCTGCCTGCCGGCAGTGAAGTCGCTGCTCAACAAGATCCCCTGCGAGGCCCTGGCCCCTCTTTCACCATGACCCATGTCCCCACCGTGACCCTGGTTGGCGCCGGCCCCGGCGACGCCGAACTGCTGACGATCAAGGCCGTGAAGGCGCTGCGCCGCGCCACCGTGGCCCTGGTCGACGACCTCGTCGACCCCGGCGTGCTGCGCTACCTGCGGCGCGGCACGCGCGTGGTGCACGTGGGCAAGCGTGGCGGCTGCGCCAGCACGCCGCAGGCCTTCATCCACAAGCTGATGGTGGCCGAGGCGCAGCGCGGCGAGACCGTGGTACGCGTCAAGGGCGGCGATCCCTTCGTCTTCGGCCGCGGCGGCGAGGAGTGCGACGCGCTGCGGGCCGCCGGCCTGCACGTCGAGGTCGTGTCGGGGCTGACCGCCGGTATCGCCGGCCCGGCCGCCATCGGCCTGCCGGTCACCGACCGCCGCCACAGCCGCGGCGTGGCGTTGGTCACCGGCCACGCCGGCACCGATGGCGGCGAGCCCGACTGGGCCGCGCTGGCGCGCTGCGGCCTGACGCTGGTGATCTACATGGGTGTGATGCGCCTGCCGGTGATCGTCGATGCGCTGCGTGTCGCCGGCATGGCCGGCGACACGCCGGCAGCCTTGGTCAGCCGCGCGCACACGCCGGCGCAGCGCCAGGCGCTGTGCCGGCTGGGCACGCTGGTGGACACGGTGGCCGCACAGGGGCTGCAGAGCCCATGCATCGTGGTCATCGGCGACGTGGTCCAGGCCGCGCCGATGTGGGCCGGGCAGGGCGCTGCGGCGCCGCAGATCACAGCCGCACACCAGGCCACGGGCTGACCGGGGCGCTCCCTACAATGCGGCGATGCGCATCCTCATCGCCAACGACGACGGTTATCTGGCCCCCGGTCTGGCCGCCCTGGTGCAGGCCTGCCAGGGCCTCGGCGAGATCGCGGTCTTCGCCCCCGAGCAGAACGCCAGCGGCACCTCGAACGCGCTGACGCTGAACCGGCCGCTGAACATCTTCACCGCGCGCGGCGAGCATGTGCAGGGTTTCCACGTCGTCAACGGCACGCCTTCCGACAGCGTGCA
>PNKD01000204.1 GCA_013822265.1 Leptothrix sp. (in: b-proteobacteria) | reverse complement strand
CCCGGGCAAGTACGTGCCGCTGAAGGAGACCATCCGCGGCTTCAAGATGATCGCGGCAGGCGAGTGCGATGCGCTGCCCGAGCAGGCCTTCTACATGGTCGGCACCATCGACGAAGCCTTCGAAAAAGCCAAGAAGATGCAATAACCGGCGCATACGGGCGCCTGGCGTCGTTGCGCTCCTCGCCGTACGGACGTACGGCTGCGGGGCGCGCCTAGCCAGACACCCGTCTGCTTGGTTCTTGCACGTTCTTGATCAGACTTAGGACATCCCAGCATGGCCACCCTCCACGTCGACGTCGTCTCCGCCGAAGAAAGCATCTTCAGCGGCGAGGCCAAGTTCGTCGCCCTGCCGGGCGAAAACGGCGAGCTCGGCATCCTGCCGCGCCACACGCCGCTGATCACGCGCATCCGCCCGGGCGCCGTGCGCATCCAACGTGCCGACAGCGACGTGGAGGAGTTCGTCTTCGTCGCCGGCGGCATCCTCGAGGTGCAGCCCGGTGTCGTGACCGTGCTGGCCGACACCGCCATCCGCGGCAAGGACCTCGACGAGGCCAAGGCCACCGAGGCCAAGAAGCTGGCCGAGGAGGCCATGCGCAACGCCAAGAGCGACATCGACCTCGCCGCGGCGACCAGCGAGTTCGCGGCCATGGCCGCGCAGCTGGCGGCGATCCAGAAGCTGCGCAAGAAGTAGGCGTGGCGGCGCCACCCGCGCCACGCCCTCCCCGCAACCCGCCCGGCCCCGGCCCGGCGGGTTTTTTCATGGTGGGCCGCCAGGCCGGCGCGTGGAAGAATCGCCGCCTGGCGCGGCCCATGCCGGCGTGCGCCGCGAACCCGACGCCCGCCATGGACACCCGCCCCCCGCTGTCACCGCTGTACCTGCTGGAGCGCTTCGAGGTCGGCGTCGTGCAGCTCGACAATCAGCGCCGCGTCACGGGCATGAACGACTTCGCGCGCCGCGTGCTGCCGGTCGACGAGATGCAGCCCTTCGACCGCATGGTGCTGAGTTTCCACCCCGAGCGCTCGCAGCCCAAGGTCGAGTTCCTGCTCGACCAGGCCGCCGTGTGCCCGGTGGCCAGCCCGCCGCCGATGACGATGATCATCAACATCCCCGAGCGCGTGCTGCTGATCAAGGTCACACGCTCGTTCGACGCCCGCCAGGCGCCCACCGGCTACGTGCTGGTGTTCTACGACATCACCGACGTCGTGGCCGCCGACGACACCCCGGTGGCGGGCGCGCCCGCCGCGACGCGCCCGCCCCACCGCCGGCTGCAGAAGATCCCCACGCTGGCGGGCCAGAAGATCGTCTTCGTCGAAAGCGACGAGGTGCTGCGGCTGCACTCCGACGGCCACTACACGCGCGTCATCACCGCCGCCGGCAGCCAGTTCTGCAACCTCGGCCTGGGCGACCTGGAAAAGCGCCTCGATGCCGAGCAGTTCATGCGCGTGCACCGCAGCCACATCGTCAACCTGCGTGAGATCAAGCAGCTGCTGCGCAGCGACGGCCGCCTCGTGCTGCGCCTGCGCGACGACGACGCCGACGTGCCGGTGTCGCGCACCAGCAGTGCGGCGTTGATGGCGCGGCTGGGCATCGCGCCGGCCGCCATGGGTCTGGCTACGGGTTAACTCGGGCCCGTACTTTCCCGGAGGCCGAGGTCGGGTCCATCGCGGCGCTGCAGTTCGTGCGCCGACGATGCAGTTCGTGCACCGTGGCGGCGGCCGGTGCAGGCCGCGGGCATACCCTGAAAGGTGACGCCAAAACTGCGATGGATCAAGAATCGAAGCCCGCCCAACCGAGAGCCGGAGCCCTTCGATGATTCCACCCGCCTTCGATTACCACGCGCCCAAGTCCGTGGGCGAAGCCATCGCGCTGCTGGGCCGCCTGGGGCAGGACGCCAAGATCCTGGCCGGCGGCCACAGCCTGCTGCCGATGATGAAGCTGCGCTTCGCTCAGCCGGCGCACCTCATCGACATCAACCGCATCCCCGAGCTTCGCGGCATCTGCGAAGACGGGGCCGACATCGTGATCGGCGCCATGACGGTCGAGAACGATCTCATCGCGAGCCCGCTGCTGCAGGCCAAGGTGCCGCTGCTGGCCGAGGCGCCCAAGCTCATCGGCGACCCGCAGGTGCGCAACCGCGGCACGCTGGGCGGCGACATCGCCCACGGCGACCCCGGCAACGACCACCCGGCGATCAGCCTGGCGCTGGACGCGGCCTTCGTGCTGCAGGGCCCGAAGGGCACGCGGCAGGTGAAGGCCGACGACTTCTTCCACGGCACCTACATGACGGCGCTGGCCGAGGACGAACTGCTGCTGGCCGTGCGCGTGCCGGCCTTTGCCGCCGGTACCGGCTGGGCCTACGAGAAGCTCAAGCGCAAGACGGGCGACTGGGCCACCGCCGGCGCGGCGGTGGTGATGCGCATGAACGCCGGCGTCGTCAGCCACGTGCGCATCGCGCTGACCAACGTCGCGCCGATGGCGATTCGGGTCAAGGACGCCGAGACGGCGCTGATCGGCCAGCCCGTCAACGCCAGCACGCTGGCCGCGGCCGCGCAGGCCGCGATGGCCCAGTGCGACCCCGCCGAAGACCTGCGCGGCGACATCGCCTACAAGACCGCGATGGCCGGCCAGATGGTCAGGCGTGCGCTGCAGGCCGCTGCCGCCCGCTGCCGCTGAAATTCACGAGGAGACGATCGAGATGGCGAAGAAACTGATCAGCGTGAAGGTCAACGGCCGCACGCATGAAGAGGCGGTGGAACCGCGCACCCTGCTCGTGCACTTCCTGCGCGAGAAGCTCAGCCTCACCGGCGCGCACATCGGCTGCGAGACCAGCCACTGCGGCGCCTGCACGGTGGACATCGACGGCCAGAGCGTCAAGAGCTGCACCCACCTGGCGGTGCAGTGCGACGGCTCGGAAGTGATGACGGTGGAGGGCCTGGCGAACGCCGGCGTGCTGCACGCCGTGCAGGAGGGCTTCTACAAGGAACACGGCCTGCAGTGCGGCTTCTGCACCCCCGGCATGCTGATGCGCGCCTACCGCTTCCTGCACGAGAACCCGGACCCGACCGAGGCCGAAATCCGCATGGGCATGGCCGGCAACCTGTGCCGCTGCACGGGCTACCAGAACATCGTCAAGGCCGTGCAGTACGCCGCGGCCAAGCTCAACGCCGAACAGAAGGTGGCCGCATGAATGCACCGACCGATCCGACGATGCTCGAACGCAAGGACGCGCTGCAGGGCCTGGGCGACAGCCGCCTGCGCAAGGAAGACGCGCGCTTCATCCAGGGCAAGGGCAACTATGTCGACGACATCAAGATGCCCGGCATGCTGCACATGGACATCGTGCGCAGCCCCTTCGCCCACGCGCGCATCAAGTCCATCGACAAGAGCGAGGCGCTGAAGGTGCCCGGCGTCATCGCCGTGCTCACCGCCGATGACCTCAAGCCGCTGAAGCTGCACTGGATGCCCACGCTGGCCGGCGACGTGGCGGCGGTGCTGGCCGACCAGAAGGTGCACTTCCAGATGCAGGAAGTGGCCGTGGTCATCGCCGAGGACCGCTACGCCGCGGCCGACGGCGTCGAGGCCGTGAGGGTCGACTACGAAGAGCTGCCGGTGGTGATGGACCCCTACGCGGCGCTCAAGCCCGACGCCCCGGTGCTGCGCGAAGACCTCGCCGGCAAGACCAGCGGCGCGCACGGCCCGCGCGAACACCCCAACCACATCTTCACCTGGGACGCCGGCGACAAGGCCGCGGCCGACGCCGCCTTCGCCGCCGCGCCGGTGGTGGTGAAGGAGCACATCTTCTACCCGCGCGTGCACCCCTGCCCGCTCGAGACCTGCGGCTGCGTCGCCAGCTTCGACCCCGTGCGCGGCGAGCTCACCACCTTCATCACCAGCCAGGCGCCGCACGTCGTGCGCACGGTGGTGTCGCTGCTGTCGGGCATCCCCGAGAGCAAGGTGCGCATCGTCAGCCCCGACATCGGCGGCGGCTTCGGCAACAAGGTCGGCGTCTACCCGGGCTACGTGTGTGCGATCGTCAGCAGCATCGTGCTGGGCAAGCCGGTGAAGTGGGTCGAAGACCGCATCGAGAACATCAGCTCGACGGCCTTTGCCCGCGACTACCACATGGACGGCGAGATCGCCGCCACGGCCGACGGCAAGATCACCGCGATGCGCGTCCACGTCGTCGCCGACCATGGCGCCTTCGACGCCTGCGCCGACCCCACCAAGTTCCCGGCCGGCCTGTTCCACATCTGCAGCGGCAGCTACGACATCCCGGCCGCGCACTGCAGCGTCAAGGGCGTGTACACGAACAAGGCGCCGGGCGGTGTGGCCTACCGCTGCAGCTTCCGTGTCACCGAGGCGGTGTACGTGATCGAGCGCCTGGTCGACAGCCTGGCGCAGAGGCTGGGCATGGACAAGGCCGAGATCCGCAGCAAGAACTTCATCCGCAAGGAGCAGTTCCCGTACACCAGCGCCTTCGGCTTCGAGTACGACAGCGGCGACTACCAGACCGCGCTCGACAAGGTGCTGACCGCGGTGGACTACAAGGCCCTGCGCGCCGAGCAGGCGGCCAAGCGCGCCGACCCCGACTGCCCCACGTTGATGGGCATCGGCCTCGTCACCTTCACCGAGGTCGTGGGCGCCGGCCCCAGCAAGATGTGCGACATCCTGGGCGTGGGCATGTTCGACAGCTGCGAGATCCGCGTCCACCCCACGGGCTCGGCGATCGCGCGCATGGGCACCATCACGCAGGGCCAGGGCCACCAGACCACCTAT
>PNKD01000203.1 GCA_013822265.1 Leptothrix sp. (in: b-proteobacteria) | reverse complement strand
CGGCGCGAGGTCTGGAACAGCCGCAGCAGCACCTGCCCGAGCGAGATCTCGCTCAGCGGGCGGTCGAACATCGGCTCGCAGACGGTGCGGATGGCGGCTTCCAGCGCGTCGACGCGCGTGCCGGCCGGCACCCAGCCCACCTCGACGTGCAGCTCGGCCACGCGCCGGTAGTCGCGCCTGAAGAAGGCGATGAAGTTGTAGGCGAGGTATTCCTTGTCGGTGTCGGACAGCGTGCCGACGATGCCGAAATCGAGCGCGATGTAGCGGCCGAAGGTGCGCGGGTCGAGGCTGACCTGGATGTTGCCGGGGTGCATGTCGGCGTGGAAGAAGCCGTCGCGGAAGACCTGGGTGAAGAAGATCGTGACGCCGTCGCGCGCCAGCTTGCGGATGTCGACGCCGGCGGCGCGGATCTTCTCGATCTGGCTGATGGGCATGCCCTTCATGCGCTCCATCACCAGCACGCCCTCGGTGCACAGCTCCCACACCATCTCGGGCACCAGCACGAGGTCGAGGCCCGCCATGTTGCTGCGCAGCTGCGAGGCGTTGGCGGCCTCGCGCACGAGGTCGAGCTCGTCGTGCAGGTAGCCGTCGAACTCGGCCACCACCTCGCGCAGCTTGAGCCGGCGCGCGTCGAGCGACAGCCGCTCGACCCAGCGCGCCAGCAGGTGCAGCAGCGCCAGGTCCTGCTCGATGATGTCGAGCATGCGCGGGCGCAGCACCTTGACCGCGACCTCGCGGCCGTCCTTGAGCACCGCGAAGTGCACCTGCGCGATCGACGCACTGGCCACCGGCTCGGCCTCGAAGCTGGCGAAGACCTCTTCGACGGGCCGGCCGAAGGCTTTCTCGACCAGCGCGCGCGAGGCGGCCGCCGGGAACGGCGGCACGCGGTCCTGCAGGCTGGCGAGTTCGTCGGCCACGTCGCGCGGGATGACGTCGCGCCGCGTCGACATCATCTGCCCGAACTTGACGAAGATCGGCCCCAGCCGCTCCAGGCCCTGGCGCAGGCGCTCGCCGCGCGGCGCCTCGAGCCGGCGACCGACGGTGACCAGCCGCACCAGCAGCCGCACCCAGCGCTGGCGGAAGGCCGACAACGCCACCTCGTCGAGGCCGAAGCGCAGGACGGTGACCACGATGGTCACCAGCCGACCGTAATGCCGCATCAGCGCCCCTGGCGGCGCCGCGCGCGCGGGCTCACGGAGCGCCCGAGCGCAGCCGCTCGCCCAGCTGCGCGGCGGCCTTCAGTGCCACACGCAGCGCGGCCGCCACGGCCGAACCCAACTTGTAGAGCTGGTGGGCGACAACCGGCCCGAACAGGCGCTCGAGGTCGGCTTCGACGTCCCAGCGCAGGTTCAGCAGCAGCCAGTTGACGTCGCCGGCGAGTTGCGCGTCGCCGTCTATCTGCACCGGCGGCGGCGTGCCGCCCAGCGCACGCGCCAGCAGCAGCGCCGGGTTGCCGGCATCGATCTGTACCGCGAGGTCGGGCCCGGGCAGGCCATCGAGACCGCACCACTCCAGCAGCCCGGCCGGCGTCACGCGCCAGGCCAGCGCGGGCGGCGCTGGCAGCAGGCGCGGCCAGTCGTTCAATGCCAGCGCCATCGTGCGGCCGGCGTGCGGGCGCAAGCGCTCGGTGGCCACGGCTTCGCCGCTGAGGACATGGTTGATGACCAGCGTCAGGCGCTCGGCCAGTGCCGGCGCGAGCAGGGCTTGAAGACTGTGAAGCATTGCCCGATTGTAGGCAGGCGCCCCCGCGCCGAGCAGCGGTGCCGGGGCGGCCAGCCGGCGGGTGGGCCCGTGAACTGGGCGAGAATCCGCGGCCATCCCGGCGGCAAACCCCTGCCGGCCATGGCCGAGGCGCCGCCAGCCCGCTGCTGAAGGTGCGGCTTCACACAGGCTGAACTGCCATGACACCGACCATCCTGCTCACCGGGGCCACCGGCTACATCGCCTCGCACACCTGGCTGGCGCTGCTGGCGCAGGGCTTCGACGTCGTGGGCGTCGACGACTTCTCGAACAGCTCGCCCGAGGTGTTGAACCGGCTGCAGGCGCTGTCGGGCAAGGCCACGGTGTTCGAGCGCGCCGACGTCACCGACGCGGCGGCGATGGCCGGTGTCTTCAACCGCCACCGCATCGCCGCCACCGTGCACTTCGCGGCCTTCAAGGCCGTCGGCGAATCCGCGGCCCAACCGCTCGAGTACTACGCCAACAACCTGGGCGGCCTGCTCACCGTGTGCCGCGAGATGCAGCGGCGCGACATCCGCCGCTTCGTCTTCAGCTCCAGCGCCACCGTCTACGGCGACCCGGCCACGCTGCCCATCACCGAAGACGCGCCGCTGTCGGCCACCAACCCCTACGGCCAGACCAAGCTGATGGGCGAGCAGATCCTGCGCGACCTCGGCACTTCGGACGCGGGCTGGCAGACCGCCTGCCTGCGCTACTTCAACCCGGTGGGCGCGCACGAGAGCGGCCGCATCGGCGAAGACCCGCGCGGCACGCCGAACAACCTGATGCCCTACGTGGCCCAGGTGGCGGTGGGCCGGCACGCTCGGCTGCAGGTCTTCGGCGACGATTACGCCACGCCCGACGGCACCGGCGTGCGCGACTACATCCACGTCGTCGACCTCGCCGAAGGCCATGTCGCGGCGCTGCGGCGCCTGTTCGACACGCCGGGCTCCTTCACCGTCAACCTGGGCACGGGCCGCGGCTACAGCGTGCTCGAGGTGGTGCGGGCCTACGCCGCCGCCAGCGGCCGCGACGTGCCCTACGAAGTGGCGGCGCGCCGCCCCGGCGACGTGGCCGCCTGCTATGCCGACCCGGCGCGCGCGCACGCGCTGCTGGGCTGGCAGGCGCGGCTGGACCTGGAACGCATGTGCGCCGACAGCTGGCGCTGGCAAGCCATGAACCCAAAGGGCTTTGAAGCATGAACAAGATCGATGTGCAACCCGTGATCATGGCCGGCGGCTCCGGCACGCGGCTGTGGCCGCTGTCGCGCGCCGGCTACCCCAAGCAGTTCCTGGTGCTCTCGGGCAACACCAGCCTGTTCCAGCAGGCCGCATCCCGGCTGCAGGGCCTGGGCCACGGTCAGCTGGCCGTGGCCGCACCCCTGGTGGTGGGCAACGAGGAGCACCGCTTCCTGGTGCTGGACCAGCTGCGCGAACTGAAGGCCGAGCCGGCGGCCGTGCTGCTCGAGCCCATCGGCCGCAACACCGCGCCGGCGCTCACGCTGGCGGCGCTGCAGGCGCTGGAGGGCGGCGCCGACCCCGTGCTCGTCGTCACCTCGGCCGACCAGACGGTCACCGACGGCGCAGCCTTCACCGCGGCGCTGCGCGGCGCCGTCGCGCTGGCCGCCGAAGGCGCGCTGACGGTGCTGGGCATCAACCCCGACCGGCCCGAGACCGGCTACGGCTACATCCGCGCCGACGGCGACCGTGTGGCGCAATTCGTCGAGAAGCCCGACCAGGCCACCGCCGAGAAGTACCTCGCCGCCGGCGGCTACTACTGGAACGCGGGCATGTTCGTGCTCAAGGCCTCGGTGTGGATGGCCGCGCTCGAGCGCTTCCGCCCCGACATCGCCGCGGCCTGCCGCGCCGCCTGGGCGGTGCGCAGCAGCGACGCCAGCTTCGTGCGCCCCGGCAAGGCCGAGTTCAGCGTCGTGCCCGCCGAGTCGGTCGACTACGCGGTGATGGAGAAGTGCCCCGGCGTGCTCGACATCCGCATGCAGGCGCTCGATGCCGGCTGGAACGACCT
This sequence comes from Leptothrix sp. (in: b-proteobacteria), assembly GCA_013822265.1. Classification (GTDB taxonomy): domain Bacteria; phylum Pseudomonadota; class Gammaproteobacteria; order Burkholderiales; family Burkholderiaceae_C; genus Rubrivivax. The sequence goes on along the minus strand of PNKD01000203.1, from coordinate 1,112 downwards.
CGGCGCCTGGGACGCGGTCTGGCAGGTGGCCGAGAAGGACGCCCAGGGCAACGCCAGCGTGGGCGACGCCATCGTCACCGACAGCGCCAACACGCTGGTGCACGCCACCAGCCGGCTGGTCGGCGTGGTGGGGCTGCAGGACGTGGTGGTGGTCGAAACCCCCGACGCGGTGCTGGTGGCCAGCCGCGAGCGCAGCCAGGACGTCAAGCTGATCGTCAGCCGCCTCGGCCGAGAGCAGCGCGGCGAGCAGGTGCTGCACCGCAAGGTGCACCGGCCCTGGGGCTGGTACGACAGCCTGGACAGCGGGCCGCGCCACCAGGTCAAGCGCATCATGGTCAAGCCGGGGGCGTCGCTGAGCCTGCAGATGCACCACCACCGCGCCGAGCACTGGATCGTCGTCAGCGGCACGGCCGAGGTGACCAACGGCGACAAGGTCACCATGCTCACCGAGAACCAGAGCACCTACATCCCGCTCGGCCAGACCCACCGCCTGGCCAACCCCGGCAAGCTGCCGCTGGAGATCATCGAGGTGCAGTCGGGCAGCTACCTCGGCGAAGACGACATCGTGCGCTTCGAAGACACCTATGGAAGGGCAGCAAAATGACGATCCTCGTCAAGGAGCAACATCGATGACGATTCTCGTCACCGGAGGCGCCGGCTTCATCGGCAGCAACTTCGTGCTCGACTGGCTCGCCCAATGCGACGAGCCGGTGGTCAACCTCGACGCGCTGACCTACGCCGGCAACCTGCAGAACCTGGCCGCGCTGCAGGGCGATGCGCGCCATGTCTTCGTGCTCGGCGACATCTGCGACCGCGCGCTCGTCGACGGCCTGCTGGCCGCGCACCGGCCGCGCGCGCTGCTGCACTTCGCGGCCGAGAGCCACGTCGACCGCAGCATCCACGGCCCCGGCGCGTTCATGAAGACCAACGTCGAAGGCACGTTCACGCTGCTGGAAGCCACGCGCGCCTACTGGAGCACGCTGGACGACGGTGCGCGGGCCGCGTTCCGCTTCCATCACGTCAGCACCGACGAGGTCTACGGCAGCCTGGCGCCCGACGCGCCCGCCTTCACCGAAACCCACTGCTACGAGCCCAACAGCCCCTACAGCGCC
>PNKD01000202.1 GCA_013822265.1 Leptothrix sp. (in: b-proteobacteria) | reverse complement strand
AGGCCGAGCGCGCGAGGCGCGGCAAGACTGAAGCCGCCTGAGCCGCGTCGACCGTCCCGGACACCGTACACATCACAAAGGGCTGCGCAGCCTGGCGCCAGTGGCCGGTGGCGCTGCGCCCGCGTGCGGACTGGATGGCGGAAAACACAGGGTCAACCCCGAGATCAAGGCCCAACGAGCGCGAGGCGAGCCGTCAGGGCGGGCCGAATCCAGACAAGGCAACGGCCCAGGCGCCAGTTCCAAGCCATCCAGGCAGGCATCGGCTGCCCACCCAGGGCTGAGTCGGGCTTTCCAGGCTTTTCACAGACCAGACCGTTTGAAATTCCTATGCGCTGAAGGGTGAACGCTTCGACGGCCACGACTACCTGGCGCAGGCGCGCGCCGCCGGCGCCGTGGCGGCGCTGGCCGAACACGGGCTGGGCGAGGCCACGCTGCCCGGCCTGCAGGTGGCCGACAGCCTGCTGGGCCTGCAGCAGCTGGCGGCGGCCTGGCGCGCGCAGTTCAGCCTGCCGCTCATCGCCGTGACCGGCAGCAACGGCAAGACGACCGTGACGCAGATGCTGGCCGCCATGCTGCGCGCCGCGCATGGCGACGCCGCCCTGGCCACCGCCGGCAACCTGAACAACCACATCGGCGTGCCGCTGACGCTGCTGCGCCTGCGCCCCGACCACCGCGCCGCGGTGCTGGAACTCGGCATGAACCACGAAGGCGAAATCGCACGGCTGGCGCAGCTGGCGCGGCCCACGGTGGCGCTGGTCAACAACGCGCAGCGTGAGCACCAGGAGTTCATGGCCAGCGTCGAAGCAGTGGCGCGCGAAAACGGTGCCGTCATCGCCGCGTTGCCGGCCGACGGCACCGCAGTCATTCCCGCCGACGAGGCCTACACGCCGCTGTGGCGCGCGCTGGCCGGCGCACGTCGGGTCTGGACCTTCGGTCTGCAGCCCGCGGCCGACACCGCCAGCCACGTGTGGGCGCGCGCCACCTGGCAGGAGCGCGGCGAAGAGGGCGGCAACGGGGCCGGCGCCTGGCAGCTGCAGCTGCACACCCCGGTGGGCGGCGCCGACACCACGCTGGCGCTGGCCGGCCGCCACAACGTGGCCAACGCGGCGGCGGCCACCGCCTGCGCGCTGGCCGCCGGCCTGCCCCTGGCCGCGGTGGCGCGTGGGCTGGCCGGCTTCCAGGCGGTGAAGGGGCGTTCGCAGCTGCAGCGGCTGCAACTGGGTGGTCGCACGGTGACCTTGATCGACGACAGCTACAACGCCAACCCCGACTCGGTGCTGGCCGCCATCGCGTTGCTGGCCGAACTGCCGGGCCCGCGCTGGCTGGTGCTGGGCGACATGGGCGAGGTGGGCAGCGAAGGGCCCCGCTTCCACGCCGAGGTCGGCGCCGCGGCGCGTGCCGCGGGCATCGAACACTTCTGGGCCGCCGGCAAGCTGTGCGCACATGCCGGCGCCGATCGTCACTTCGACACCGTGGCTGCGCTGCTGGCGGCACTACCCGCGGCACAGCCGGCGGCGGCCTCGGTGCTGGTCAAGGGTTCACGGTTCATGCAGATGGAGCTATGCGCCGCAGCCACGTCGCGGCGAACTCCTTCGTCCAGCCGACGTGCAGCAGCAGGAACAGCACGCAGAAGACGGGGACCAGCGCGATCCAGACGTTCCAGCGTGGAATGCGATCACGCAGCTGGCCGTCGCGGGCGAGCAGCATCGCGGGCAGCACCGCGATGACTGCGCACAGCACCACAAGGTCCACGCCGGGCATCCACAGGCTGCCGGCGTCGATGCCACCCTGGCGCAGCAGCGCCGCAACGGGGAAGAACAGGGACAGCAGCACGGCCAGTCCCAGCAGAACAAAGGCTCTTCGCAGCATGCGCCCTCCCGCGCGGGTCCTTCGGCCGGTTATAGCGGCGCCCGCGGGGGCGCTCGGTGCGGGCCGCCATGCGGCGGCGGGAGGACGACGAGCGTCGTTGCGGTTTGGCACAGGGGGCTGAGCGGCGGCGCTTCTCGACGGCGAACGCGCTGCAGCGGCGCTGAAGCGCGGCCCTACCAGCGCAGCGCCGCCGTGTGGACCGGAGCGTCCCACAAGGCCTTGAGCTCCTCGTCCAGCACCGTCACCGATGTCGTAATCTCTCGGGGTTGTCGAGGAACGGATGTCGAAGAGAGCTGTCACCCACCGGATGATCGAGGCCTTCAGGGCGGCTATGTTGCATGGCGGCATCAGCGCGGGTGCCGAGGCGCTGGGGATCCCCCAGCCCTCGATGAGCCGGCTGATCGCCGACCTGCAGAAGGTGGTCGGCTTTCCACTGTTCCAGAAAAGCGGGCGCACCATCAAGCCTACGGACGAAGCCCTCGTGCTCATGACGAAGGTGCAGCAGTCCTTCATCGGGCTCGAGGAAATCACCAGCTTCTCCGCGCAGCTGCAGAAGCAGAAGATCGGCAGGTTTTCGATCTGCACGATCCCGGCCATTGGCCACTCGGTCATGCCGGAGATCGTCGAGCACCTGCGCGCGAAGTTCCCCGACGTGGTGATCAGCCTGACGGTCTCCTCGTATCTCGAGGTCGCGCAGAAGGTGCGGAACCGGCAGGCGGATATCGGGCTCACCGCCGATGCATTGTCGATCGGAACGCTTGAAACAGTCGCGGAGTTCACCTCCGACTGCGTCTGCATAGCAACCGAACGATGGTTCCCGGCATCCGCCTCGCAGGTGGACATCAAGGATCTCGCCGGCAAGCCGTTCGTTGCGCTGACGGGCACCTTCCAGCGGCAACTGGATGCGCTGCTGTCCGCCAACGGCGTCGCCGTGGATGCGATGGTCGAAGCATCCCTCTTCCACAGCGTCAGCGAGCTGGTGCTTCGCGGCATGGGGATAGCGGTGGTGGATCCGCTGACGGGCGCGAAGCACCGGGAGCGCGGCGGTGTGACGCTTCCGCTCAAGCCCGCCGTCCCGTACACGGTATACGCGACGGCGATGAGCGACACACGCCTGGGCAAGACTGCACGCGAACTGCTTCAAAGCCTCAAGGCAGCCACCGAACACGCACGGATCCATACCATGCACGAATAGGTCCTTGCTGCGGCCGGCATGGATGCGGCCGGTCGGTTTCCCTACGATCCAGGCATCAGCAACTTCTGGTGGAGACCGTCTTGAAGATCAGCATTCTCGGCTTGGCTGCGGCCCTGGTGGTCGGCGCGCTCACTACCGCCCAGGTCGCCCGCGCTGAATACCCTGAGAAACCGGTGCACCTCATCGTTCCGGCGGCGCCAGGCGGGGCCGCGGACTCCAATGCGCGGGTCATGGCCACAGAACTCGGGAAGCGCCTTGGCCAACCCGTGGTCATCGAGAACAAGCCGGGCGCTTCGGGTGCCATCGGAATGGACGCCGTCGCCAAGGCCGCCCCGGATGGCTACGTGATCGGCAGCAACAATCTCGCCACTTTCATCGTCGGCACGCTGACGGCCAAGCAGTTGCCGTACCGGGTTGACCAGGACTTCACGCCCATCTCGGGGCTCTTCACCCAGCCGAACGTCGTCAGCGTGACGCCGAGCCTGCCGGTCAAGACGATGGACGAGCTGCTCGCCTATGCCAGGTCGAATCCGAACAAGATCTCCTATGGATCGACCGGTCAGGGGACCTCGCTGCACGTCCTGACGGAGATGCTGCGCATGAACACGGGCATCCAGATCGTTCACGTGCCGTACAAGAGCGCGCCTGCGGCGGAAACGGACCTCGCGGCGGGTCACATCCACCTGATGATCGGCAACCTCACCTCCATGGAGCCGCAGATCAGGGCCGGCCGCATCCGCGCTCTGGCCATCACCAGTCCGACGCGCTCGCCGCTGCTGCCCAACGTGCCGACCGTTGCGCAGGCAGGTGCCCCGTACCTGGAAATGGTCACTTGGGCGGGAATCGTGGGACCGAAGGGCATGCCGCCGGCCATCGTGAAGAAACTGAACACGGCGATCAACGAAGTCCTGGCCGACCCCAAGGTCAAGAAGCAGTTCGAGAGCATGGGCTCCGAACCTTCCATCAAGACGCCCGACGAGTTCGGCGCGCAGATCAAGGCCGATCTCGAGAAGTGGGGCGACGTCATCCGCAAGGGGCGGATCACCATCGACTGATCGCCCGGATCCAGTCTCGCACGCATTCACGAAGTGATGCATTCACAACCCCGCAAGAACGAAACACATCCAATGGGAATCATTGCAATCGTCGGTGCCGGCAACGTCGGCCAGGCCATCGCTGGCCACATGACCTTGCTCGGCCACGAAGTCAGGCTGTACTCGCGGTGGGAACGCGATTTCGAGGCGATCACCTCCACCGGAGGCATCGAGCTGTCCGGCGATGTGGAAGGCCGTGCCGCGAAACCCCTGCTGACCACCGATCTGGTGACGGCGGTCAGGGGCGCCGACACCATCATCGTCGCAGCACCAGCGTTCGCCCATGCGTATTTCTCGGAGCAGCTCGCTGCACTGCTGGAGCCCGGGCAATTGGTGGTTTTTCAACCCGGAGTGCTAGGAAGCTCCCTGGAGCTGGCGAGGCATTTCGCGCTGGCTCAGCGCCGTCCCTGCCTGATCGCGGAAACGGCGACCAGCCTCTATACCTGCCGCCTGCGCGGCCCTGCCAAGGTCTTCATCGGCGCCATCAAGCAGGCCGTGCCATTGGCCACCATTCCGCATGCCGCCTGCCAGGAGGCACTGGCGAGACTCAGCCCGTACTTCGGGAATCGCTACGTGGACGGCACCGACACGCTTTCGGTGGGCCTCGGAAACTGCAACGCGATCTACCACGTTCCCCCCGCGGTATTGAATATCAAGACGGTGGAGGACTCGGCCAAGCTGCCTCAGCACACGCTTGTCACACCCAGGATTGCTGAAGTCATCAACGCACTGGACGAGGAACGCCTTTCCCTGGCGGAAGCC
>PNKD01000201.1 GCA_013822265.1 Leptothrix sp. (in: b-proteobacteria) | reverse complement strand
GGCGCGCAACGTGGCAAATTCGCGCCGCCGCGTGACGGCGCGCCCGGTATCGGTCTCCGACGTCCAGTCAGCCTGGACGTCTATGCCATCGACTGTAAACACGCGGTAGCGTACGTCGTAGCCGACGAGATCGACATCCTGCAACGCAGCATCGTAGATCACACGCTGGCGGTGCGTTCCCACGCGGATGCCTCCCTGGCCGAACAGCGCTTCCTCCCACTGCACGTAGGCCTGAACCGCCGTGCGCCGAAACGGCAGAATCGTCTCGTAGCGGTTTTCGTACTCGACGTTGCCGCCGGCGGACCACAGGCCGGCTACCGGCAGGTCGGCCTGGGCACGCAGGATACGGCTGCGCACCGTGTTGAGGGTCAGCAAGGGCACGCCGGCGCTGATGCGCGGCACCGAGTCGATCCAGCGTGCGCTGAGGCTGACCCGGTTGGCCCACGACCACGACAGGCTCAGCGACTGGTCGAGCTGTGTCGAATCGAAGCTGCCGCCGGTCTCGACGGCGTAGTCGGTCAACACGGTCTGGCCGTCGGCGATGTCACCGGTCAGGATACGCTCCAGCCGCGTCTGCGTGCCGAGCACCGTGACGAGGTAGTCGCGTCCCTCGACATACAGCTGCGTGCGCGTGGCGTTGGCCACCTGCAGGCTGCCGGCGACCACACGGTTGCGGTCCAGCGCAACGGCCGTTGAACCAGCCAGCACCTGCGGCTCGCCGATGACCGGCGCCGACGGGCTCGTGGCCCGCTGCGAGCGTGTGTCATAGCGAACGGCGTAAGCGGCCTGTGCCCGGCCCCCGGCCCAGTTGCGCTGGTAAATGGCCGACGCCAATGCGCTGCGCGATGAGGTGGCGTAGTCGGTGGCATCGAGAGACTCCGAACGCAGCTCGAGGGTGGACACGAAGTCGGCCACGGGCGACCACGTGACGCCGCCGAAGCCGGCCCGGCTCTGGCTGCGCCGCGCACCCTGGCTGGCGCTCAGCAGGTCGACGGTGGCGAAGGACTGCAGTCGCGGCGAATGACGCGCCCGCAGGTCGAGGTAGCCGCGCAGGTCACGCCGATCGGCCGGCGGCTCGGCGCCCAGGCTGTAGCCCAGCGTGTTGTAGGTGATGAGATTGGCGAGCGCATAGCGTCTGTCTGCGCCGAACTGCAGCCGCGTGTCCAGCCCCGCGGTCAGCGTGTTGCTGGCGGTGCGTGAGATCGGCAGCCCGACACTGCCGCTTTGCGAGTTCAGCCGCAAGTTGTCCACCCGTAGCCTTGTGCTGCCCAGGCGGCCGAGTGCCCGGCTGGCCGTCAGGCTGTAGCGGTCGGTCCGCTCGTCGACGACGCGGCCGCTGCCGCGCCCGGTGGAGTTCAAGCGCTCGGCATCCAGGCTCACGGGCACCGGCGTGAAGGGCTCCAGCAGCGCCAGTTGCACACCCTGACGCGAGGTCTCCTGGACGATGACCAGCGCCGGGCCGACACTGACCGTGGGGTTGAGGTGCTCGTAGTAGACACTGCCGGTGTAGGGCTTGTCGCGCAGCACGGTGATGCGCGCCGAGAGGTCATAAAGGCGCTCGCTGGCGCGCGTGTCGCCGAACACGCCGGCGGCGTCGCTGCCGTAGCGGCTGCGCTGGCCGATCAGGCCGAATCCGCCTTCGAAGCTGGCCAGGTTGGGGTGATAGACAAACCCGCGTGCCGCCACCGACGCCACAACGGTGCTGCTGTGGATGGACTGCGCCAGTGTTGCATCTGCAGCGCCCGAGCGGGTCTCCGTGCGGTCGTTCAGCTGCTTGAGGGTCAAGGCGCCGGTGACCTCGGTGATTCGCAAGGTGGCGAATTCCTCGTCCACCGCCTGGACGTTGCCGGCAGCGGCAGCGAGACCCAGCATGGCGGCGCACCGGGCGGCACCGCGGCTCCAGCCCAGTGCGGCCCGTGACAGACCCGCCCGGCGTGTGGACGCGTCACGGGCCATGGCGGATGCTGGCGACAGCCATGCGGGTCAAGGTGCTGCGGCTTTGCGGGTCGCAGCAGGGTTGCTGTCGTAGTTGACACCGCCCATGCGGCCGAAGGCAAACACGTCGACCTTGTTCGGCCCGAACTGGCTGACCACGAGTACCAGGTACTCAATGGAAAAATTGGGGTCGGCGTAGCGGGCGAACTGCGCGATGTTGTCGTAGTCCAGCCGCACGCCAGCCGGCAGGTTCAAGCCCTCGAGGTCTTTCAGCGGGCGGCCGAAGTCCATCAGCAGACGGCCATCGCCCTCGAAGATCTGCACGTTCTGTATGGCGGCATCGCCAACGTAGAGGCGGCCGCTGCGGTCGATGGCCAGCCCTTTGGGCCGCGCGAAGGTGCCGGGCACGTTTCCCTGCTCGCCGTAGAAACGCCGGTGCAGGCCATCGGCGCTGAGTCGTTGAACGCGGAAATTGCCCGTCTCGGCAACATAGACGTCGCCGTCAGGCCCGATGGCGATGTTGGTCGGCTGAAAGAACTCACCCTTGCCCGACCCTCCCTTGCCGAACTTGAACATGAGGTCGCCGTTGCGCTTGTCGAGCACGTGAATCTGGTGGTTCAGGATGTCGACCACGTACAGGCGATTGCCGGCGATCGCGATGTCCGTCGGTCTGAACTGGCCCTCGGCGCCCAGCGTACGCAGGAAACGGTCGTCACGGTCGTACACCAGGACGCGGTTGACACCCGCATCGGCAACGTAGCGTGTGCCGTCGCTGTCGATCGTCACGTTGATCGGGCGCAGCATGCGCCCGCTGCCCGCACCCGAATGCAGGATCACTCGGCGGCCGGCCAGATCGAAGATCGCCAGACCCGGCGCGCCGGTGTCGGCGACGAAGAGCTTGCCCTCGTGCAGGGCCGCACCGTAAGGCTGGGCGAGCCGGTAGCCCTTGACGTCCTTTCCCGCCACGAATTCAGCCAAGCCGCTGCGCGGCGGGCCGAGGTCGCGCTCCGAACTCAGTGTGACCAAGTGCTGGATACGGGGCGCCGCCGGCGCTTCGGGGTAGAACGCCGGGCCGCGGCCTGCGGGGCCCGCAGTCTTGTCCAGCGGCGGCGCGGCACATGCCGTCACCACCGCCGCGCACGCGGCCAACACAATCCGGCGCACCCAGGGCCGACAGAACGCATCGCACTTCATAACTACCCGATCTCATTCCGAGGGGCCGCTGGTGCGCGGCGCGCCCCCTACCCGCGCGCAGCGAAACCGCTGCTGCGCGGGCTCCCCTGCTTCAAATCACTTCGAGTGGCAGGTGATACAGATCGCGCTGCCGGCGGAGGTCACCTTCAGCAGCTTTTCGCCGTTGGTAAAGGTGTTGTGCACGTCGTGGCACGAGGCGCATTCGAGCTTGTCGCCATAGAGAACCGTCGCGGCGATGGTACCCGTCTTGGTCTGCGCGCCCGCGCCAATCGTCACCGTGGCGGTGGCCGGGTTCTTCAGCGACCCGTCGTTGGTCGCCAGCGTCGTGTCGTAGGTGAAGCCGATCGGGTGTTCGCCACGCATGTCGGGGCCGACCTTGTCGCGACCGCCGATGAAGTTCGTCCCGGTGCTGCCGCCGAAGCTGTTGATGGCGACGGTGCCGTCGTGGCACGACAGGCACAGCTTCGAGCCGCCGCCAGGCTGCGCCAATACCGCGTTCAGTGTCGGGCTGGTGTACAGCGTGTACACGGCGGTCGACAGCGCGTGGTTCCACAAGGGTGCGTCGGCCACCGTCGTGTTGGCCCTGTGTGGCGTGTGGCAGGGCAGGCAGATCTGGCCGCCCGACCAGCCCTGGACGCTGAAATCGTGCGCCGAGCCCGCGATGGTGGCTGCAGACGCCGCGCCCGCGCCCAATATCAGGAGCGCGGTACCGAGACAACGACCAAGCAAACGAGCGAACCGGACATTCATGACTTTCTCCTGGACGGTAGCGGACTACCTAACGGTGGCGCCTGAGCGGGTTGCCTGCGCCTCGTTTGAGATTGGACTCCTTCCATTCCGTGACAAATTTGAGATGGATCAAGTGCCAAAATCGGTGCGCCTCAGGTTACAAACTTGAAGTGCCGATAACGCGCTCCCTCGCTGGCCGGCCGGATGTGCTGCGTGCCGGCAAGAGCAGATCGGGTCTGCGCCTGCCGAGCAAGGCCGTCTTCGCCGAGGCTGCGGCACTTCAGTCGAGCAGGACGACCGCGAGCTCGATAGTCTTTCGATCATGCGCGCTCCGCACACCCAGAAGCATCTGCTCGTCGTTGCAAGTGCTCGACACAGCCCACGCTCCTAGGTCAGGCGCCCTTTCGCGCGCTGCCCCAGCAGGCCCAAATAGCTCGCGCGCTCTGTGTCGGCTTGGCCAAGCGCGAAGTGGGATGGGGGAAATGTGGTACCGACGCGATGCCAAAGTCTCAGGAGGGCACCTTGCCCCTGAGCAGCCGCCCGCCTGAGCACGGTCGTGGAGGCGGTTCGAAGACACGCCCGGCACCGATTCAAGGAGTGCAAGCGGCGAAGGACGAGTCCGACAACGGGCCGTGTGGCCCGTGGCCGCGATGTGACCGCCATCGCCGGCAGCAGCGCCGGCAGCATGCGCTGCAGCGCTGCACCGATGGTCATCGCCGCGGGCGGCGGGCGGATCGATCCGGGAGTCTGCGGCAACCAGGCCCAGGGTCCAGCCGGCGGCGCGCATGATGCGAGGAGCGCTTCGCTCGCTCATGTCGAGATGCCCAGCGCCGCCCTGCGAGCGAAGGTGAGGCGCATCAAGGCTCGCCTTCGATACTGAAGCGGAGGCGAAACCAATTCTCGACCGCAGGTGCTGGCCCGCGGAATCTCAAGAGACTGCTTCCGTGCGACTGCTGCTCATCCAAGGCGATGGACCAAACCGCTGACGCGGTGGTGGTGCGCGGCCGATCGGACCTCGTAGACGCAGGGGGTTGTGAGTCGTAGCTTGGTTCCCGGGGACTG
>PNKD01000200.1 GCA_013822265.1 Leptothrix sp. (in: b-proteobacteria) | reverse complement strand
CTCAGATGACCCGAAGCGGCATCGGCGCGGATGACCTCCCGGCCTTCTATGAGTGGGCGAGGCAGAACCGCCGGGGTGAACTGCAGCAGGCCGTGCAGCGCCAGCTTCAGGGCCACGATGTCAGCGGTTACCGCGCCCTGGCCGAACGGTGGCTGTCAGCGACCCCGCCCAGCATCAAGGCGATTGCTGCCGCAGGCATCCCCGTGCGCAACCTCGGGCAGGCCGATGAGGTGTTCATTCAAGGCCAATGGATGACCCCAGGGGCCGCCGCGAAGGTCGGATTGATCTAAGCGCGGGTGAGGGGCGACACGACGATGTGAAGGCCAAGGCCCCACGCCTCATGTTCGCCCTCCCCGTGGTTCACCCGGTCGAAGTCAAGGAAGGCCCAGGCAGGGCCCGCAGGTTCGATGAAGACATCGAGCCCAAAGAGGCGGGCGAAGGCTTCGGCGGGAGTGGTCAGACGGTGCATGACAGGGCTTCCGGGGGGTGGGTGAAGGCCCGACTGTGAAGGCCCCGAGGCTTCTGCCCAACCCTCGCCGAGTGGCAACAACTACCCGAATGGTTATCAGTTGGAGATGGTTCCCGAGTGGCAACCATTACCCCTGCACAAGTCAGCACGCCCAGCCGCCACGGAAGCCCTGCATGGTCCCCTAGTGGGGAGTGTCAAGGGCGCTGACTACCCGTGTGGGCCGATCAACACACCTACGGGGGGCCCAAGCGGCTCCCCTTTTCATTTCAGAGACATTGACCATGACCGTGATTCACGACATGCCGCCGGCAGTCATCATCGGCGGGGCCCCTTGGTGGGAGCTTCGGGGGGTGCTGAAGGCGACGGGACACCGGCCCCTCTTCATCCGGCACACGCTACTGTCATTGACAGGGCTGCGCCGGTTCCTTCAGCGGTCGGACAAGCCGGAAGCCCCGGCGCTACTGGCGGAACTGACCGAGCGTTATCCCTGAGAGACCGCGTTAGGTGGTAAGTTGAAGTGGTAAGTCCCGAAAGCCACCAGAACCCAAGGCCTTGATTATATTGACTTTTTTGGCTCTGGTGGTAACTGGCGGAGAGAGAGGGATTCGAACCCTCGGTACTGGAGGACCAGTACGCCGGATTTCGAATCCGGTGCATTCGACCACTCTGCCATCTCTCCGAAGGTGGTCTCGCCTGAGCGAAGCCTTGAATTCTAGCCCAGCCCGGAGGCTCAGCCGCGCAGCACGTCCATGCCGCCCAGGTAGGGCCGCAGCACCGCCGGCACGCGGATCGAGCCGTCGGCCTGCTGGTGGTTTTCGAGCACCGCCACCAGCGTGCGGCCCACGGCCAGGCCGCTGCCGTTGAGGGTGTGCACGAACTCGGTCTTGCCCTGCGCCGTGCGCACCCGCGCCTGCATGCGCCGCGCCTGGAAGGCCTCGCAGTTGCTGCAGGAGCTGATCTCGCGGTAGGTGTCCTGCGCCGGCAGCCAGACCTCGAGGTCGTAGGTGCGGGCGGCGCCGAAACCCATGTCGCCGGTACACAGCAGCACCACGCGGTAGGGCAGTTCCAGCAGCCGCAGGATGGCCTCGGCGTGGCCCACCATCTGCTCGAGCGCGGCGTCGCTGTCTTCGGGCCGCGTGATCTGCACCATCTCGACCTTGTCGAACTGGTGCTGGCGGATCATGCCGCGCGTGTCGCGCCCGGCGCTGCCGGCCTCGCTGCGAAAGCACGGGCTGTGCGCCGTCAGCCTGATGGGCAGTTGCGCTGCATCGAGGATGCGTTCGCGCACGCTGTTGGTCAGGCTGATCTCGCTGGTGCTGATGAGGTACTGCTCGGGCTGGGCCTCGTCGCCACCGCGCGTGACCCAGAACATGTCGTCCTTGAACTTGGGCAGCTGCCCCGTGCCTTCCAGCACCTCGCGGTTGACGATGTAGGGCGTGTAGCACTCGGTGTAGCCGTGGGCCTGGGTCTGCGTGTCCAGCATGAACTGCGCCAGCGCCCGGTGCAGCCGCGCCGCGGTGCCGCGCATGAAGGTGAAGCGCGAACCGCTGAGCAGCGCGCCGGTCTCGAAGTCCAGGCCCAACGCGACGCCGAGGTCGATGTGGTCGCGCGGCTTGAAGTCGAGAGGCACGGGCGCCTCGCCGACCGGGCTCCAGCGCCGCACCTCGGCGTTGCCCTTCTCGTCGGCGCCGGCCGGCACGCCGGCCTGCGGCAGGTTGGGCAGGCTCATCGCCACCGCCTGCAGTTCGGCCTGCAGCGCGTCCAGGCGCTCGGCGCCGGCCTTCTGGCGCTCGGCGATGGTGTTCACCTCGGCCATCAGCGCGCCCGTGTCCTCGCCCTTGCCCTTCATCTGGCCGATCTGCTTGCTGGCGGCATTGCGGCGCGCCTGCAGCTGCTCGGTCTCGGTCTGCAGGGCCTTGCGTTCGGCCTCCAGCGCGCTGTAGCGCGCGACGTCGAGGTAGGGCTGCGGGTCCTTGCGGCGCTGCAGCTGCGCGACCACGAAATCGAGGTTGCGGCGCAGCAGGTTGGGGTCGAGCATGGAAAGCTCCTGGTAGGGACGTGATGGGTGCCGGGGTGCCGTTGGCTACGGGCGGCAGGCGGTTGCGGCCGCGCGCGGCAGGGCCGGCGCGCGGCGCGGCGGCTTCAACTTCGCGAGGGCGGCGGCTCGCTCATGCCGCGGTTGCCCAGGCCGCGCGGCAGCGGGAAGTGCACGTCTTCCACCACGCCGTCCATCTTGCGGATGGTGACAGCGCCAAAGTCGCGCAGCCGGTCGATGACGGCCTGCACCAGCACGTCGGGTGCCGAGGCGCCGGCCGTCAGGCCGACACGCTGGCGGCCCGCGAACCAGGCCGGCTGCAGGTCGGCGGCGCCTTCGACCATGTGCGCCTCGGTGCCCAGGCGCTCGGCCAGCTCGCGCAGGCGGTTGCTGTTGCTGCTGGTCGGGCTGCCGACGACGATGACGACGTCGACCGCCGGCGCCAGCACCTTGACGGCGTCCTGACGGTTCTGGGTGGCGTAGCAGATGTCCTGCTGCTTGGGCTCGCGCACCGCGGGAAAGCGCTGCTTCACGGCGGCCAGTATCTCGGCCGCGTCGTCGACGCTGAGCGTGGTCTGCGTGACGACGGCAAGCTTGTCGCCGCGCGGGCTCACGCCGGCCACGTCGGCCGTTTCTTCGACGAGGTAGATGCCCTCGGTGAGCTGGCCCATCGTGCCCTCGACCTCGGGGTGGCCCTTGTGGCCGATCATGATGAACTCGTAGCCCTCCTTGGCCAGCTTGGCGACCTCGACGTGCACCTTGGTCACCAGCGGGCAGGTGGCGTCGAAGACCTGGAAGCCGCGCCGCGCTGCCTCGGTGCGCACGGCCTTGCTCACGCCGTGGGCGCTGAACACCAAAGTAGCCCCCGGGGGCACGTCGGCCAGGTCTTCGATGAAGATCGCACCCTTGGCCTTGAGGTCGCCCACGACGTAGGTGTTGTGCACGATCTCGTGGCGCACGTAGATGGGCGCGCCGAACTTGCGCAGCGCGCGCTCGACGATCTCGATCGCGCGGTCGACGCCGGCACAGAAGCCGCGAGGCTCGGCCAGCAGCACCTCGCCGTCATGGGAGCTGTTCACATCACCCCCAGCAGCTTGACTTCGAAGCGCACGGGCTGGCCGGCCAGCGGGTGGTTGAAGTCGAACAGCAGCCAGTCGGGGCCGACCTCGCGCACCACGCCGGCGTACTGCCCGGTGCCGTCGGGGGTGGGGAACTGCACCACGTCGCCGAGCGCGTACTCGGCATCGGGGTCGCCCAGCTGGTGCAGCAGGGCGAGCTTCACGCGCTGCAGCATCCCGGGATTGCGCGGCCCGAAGGCGGCGCCGGCCGGCAACGCAAAGGCCGTCTGCTCGCCTTCGGCCAGGCCGATCAGCTTGGCCTCGATGGCCGGCGCCAGCTGACCGGCGCCCAGCGACAGCGTCGCCGGCTTGTCGGCAAAGGTGTCGACCACGGCGGCGCCGTCGGGGCCGCTGAGCCGGTAGTGCAGGGTCAGGAAGGAGCCGGGCTGGACGAGGTTCACGCAGGCAGACCTTTTGGGGGCATGAAACGGGGTGAGCGACGGGGCCTAACCCCTCGCATAGACTGATTCCATTCTAAGAGGAGCCGATGAAACACCTGCCTGCCGACCAGCGCCCGCGCGAGAAGCTGCTGGCCCGCGGCGCCGCCGCGCTGGCCGACGCCGAGTTGCTGGCGCTGCTGCTGCGCACCGGCTACAAGGGCCGCGGCGTGGTGGCGCTGGCCGGCGACGTGCTGGGGCATTGCGGCGGCTGGTCGGGCCTGCTCAACGTGGCGCCCGCCGGCTTGAAGGGCGTGAAGGGCCTGGGCCCGGCCAAGCGCGCCGAGATGCTGGCGGTGATGGAGATGGCACGCCGCGCGCTGGCGCAGCAGATGCAGGCCGCGCCGGTGTTCGACAGCCCGCAAGGCGTCAAGGACTATCTCGGGCTGCACCTGGGCGGCCGGCCGCACGAGATCTTCTGCGTGCTCTTCCTCGACGCCCAGCACCGCCTGCTGCGGCTGGAGGAGATGTTCCACGGCACGCTGACGCAGACCAGTGTCTACCCGCGCGAGGTCGTCAAGCGCGCGCTGGCGCTGAACGCCGGCGCCGTGGTGCTGGCGCACAACCACCCTTCGGGGGTGGCCGAGCCTTCCCGCGCCGACGAGTTCCTGACGCAGACCCTGCGCGCCGCGCTGCAGCTGGTGGACGTGCGCGTGCTCGACCACCTCGTCGTCGGCCAGGGGCAGGTGGTGTCGATGGCCGAACGTGGACTTATCTGAAATGTGGAGTTGTCGAGCGCCTTTCCTGCGCAGCCAGCGTTGCACTGGCCCGTTGACTCCACATATCCTTTCCTGATTAGCGATGAACCTCAGCAACCCTGATACCGCACTCTGGCCGCCTGGGCGCTCGCACCAGTGCGCCGAGCAGGCGGCCCAGGATGCT
>PNKD01000199.1 GCA_013822265.1 Leptothrix sp. (in: b-proteobacteria) | reverse complement strand
CGATGTGCGTGTCGGCCTTGGCCGACAGCACCACCTTCGCATCGGGCGTATCGCGCAGGATGGACTGCTGCAGCGCCAGCAGCTTGGCCGTCTCGGGCGAGACCAGCGTGACCTCTTCGGCCGCGCGCACCAGCAGCCGCGCACAGGCCGAGCCTATGGCGCCGGTGGCGCCCACGACCATGGCCTTGAAGGCCACGCGCTCCTTGCCCTTGGGCGGCGGCAGCAGCCGCATGCGCAGCAGCGCGTCGTGCGCGGCCCACAGCGCTGCCGACGCGCTGTAGCTGTTGCCGGTGGTGATGGGCAGCGGCGCGCGCTTGGCCACCGTCACGCCGGCATCACCCACCACCTTGGTGAAGGCGCCCAGGCCCATGATCTGAGCACCCAGCTTCTGCGCCATCTCGGCTGCCGCGAGCAGCCGGCGGTAGGTGAACTCGGGGCTGCGCCGCATGATCTCGCGCGGCGTGCCGCCGACCGAGATCAGCCAGCCCTCGGCCATCACCCCGGTGGGCGAGCGTATGCCCTCGATCTTGGAGTAGACGAACGGCGGCGCGTAGGCCATCAGCTTCTCGAGCGAGTCCATGAACTGCGGCGGCGACACCTGCGACAGCATCTCCACCGGCTTGATGACCTTGAAGTACTCCTGCGACAGCGGGTGGATGACGAAGGCAAAGCGGTTGGTGCGCTGGAAGCCGTCCGGGTAGAGCAGCCGCGGCTGCAGCCCCAGGCTGGCGACGATCTCGAGGTAGTCGTCGTCGAACAGCGTCTCGGGCGCCTTGCCGGTGGCGGCCAGGATCATCGCGTCCAGCGTCTCGGGGCCCAGCACATGGCCCTGCATCACCGGCGAGCCGTCGACCACCAGGTGCACGCCCTTGGCCTTGAAGGCGGCCAGGCGCGCGTCGTTGACGGCCGAGGTGACGACGATCTTGCCCGCCAGTTCCTCGAGGCCGAAGCCGTCGAGCTCGTGCGCCGGCGCCACGACCACCGTGGCCTTGCTCATCGCGCGGCCCAGCACGAACTGCGCCCACTGCCGCTGCAGCGCCTTGGGCAGCACGCGCGGCGGCACCCAGCCCGAGAGGTAGTGCGCGCCGTTGCCGTAGAGGTGCAGCGCGTCCAGCGAGGTCAGCAGCTTGGGCACGCCCAGCTGCAGCAGCGGGTCGGCGAAGAGCAGGTTGGCGCTGTACTCGGTCAGCGTGTGCGCCAGCTTCTCGTTGGCCAGGCCCGAGAAGAAGAGCACGCGCGCGTTGTCGAAGCAGCGGCCCAGCGCGCCCTGCGTGTGGCGCACCGCCCACTCGAGGAAGATCTCGCCCAGGCGCTCGCCGGTGGTCACCGGAACGCGCGTCACGGCACGGCGCAGGCGCAGCGCGTCGCGCTCGATGAAACGCCGCGCGCCCAGGCTGTAGCTGTCCTTGAGCACGCCCACGCCGATGGCGTCGGCCTCGCCCTGGCACTGTTTCAGCATTTCCAGCGCACGCGCCGTGCTGCCGTCGGTGCCCAGGCGGCGTACCTGCAGCTTCTCGCCCAGGAAGGGCGTGACAAAGGAGAAATCCTGGCTGCTTGCACCCAGGCTGATGCTGATCACGGTTTTCATGGCGTTTGTGCGGCAGAGTGGGGCCGTTCATCATGAAGGAGGCCCAGCGTGGCGAACTTGATCAGCGACATGGCCCGCGCAGTCGGGCTGCCCCGGCTCAAGCGCGCGGCGGGCGTGGTGACGCGGCGGCTGCCGATACCGCAGCCGCTGCTGATGGTGGGCCCGGGCGCGAGCACGCGGCTGGCGCAGGCGCTGGCCGACTTCGGGCACCGCAGGCTGTTGGTCGTCACCGACGCCGTCATCGTCAAGCTCGGGCTGCTGCAGCCGCTGACCGAGACGCTGACGGCGGCCGGCGCGGCCTTCGAGGTCTTCGACGCCATCACCGCCGACGCCCCGCTGCCGGTAATCGAGGCCGGCATCGCGCGCTACGAGGCGGCGGGCTGCGACGCGCTGTTGGCCTTCGGCGGCGGCAGCGTGATGGACGCGGCCAAGGTCATCGGCCTGGCCGCCGCCAACGGCAAGCACCCGCGCGCCCTGGTGGGCTACTTCAAGGGCCTGCGCGCGCCGCCGCCGCTTTACGCCGTGCCTACCACCGCCGGCACCGGGTCCGAGGCCACGGTGGCCGCGGTGATCTCCGACCCCGAGACGCACCACAAGCTCGTCATCGCCGACACCCGCCTGGTGCCGCGCATGGCCGCACTCGACCCCTGCCTGATGACGGGCCTGCCCGCGGCCATCACCGCCGCCACCGGCATGGACGCGCTGACGCACGCCGTCGAGGCCTACCTCGGCGACTGGGGCACGCCCTACACCGACCGCATGGCGCTGGCCGCCGTGGCCATGATCTACCGCCACTTGCCGCAGGCCTTTGCCGACGGCGGCGACCTCGCCGCGCGTGAGCAGATGGCGCTGGCCTCCACCTACGCCGGCCTGGCGTTCACGCGCGCCAACGTCGGCAACGTGCACGCCATCGCGCACCAGCTGGGCGGGCGCTACGGCACGCCGCACGGCCTGGCCAACGCCGTGCTGCTGGCGCCGGTGCTGCACTGGTGCGGCCACGCCGTGCAGCCCAGGCTGGCCACGCTGGCGCAGCGCGCCGGTCTGGCGCGGCCCGACGAGGCCGTGGGCGAGGCCGAACTGGCGCGGCGCTTCGTGGCCTCGGTCGAGCAGATGAACCAGCGCATCGGCATCCCCGGCCGGCTGGCCGAGCTGCGGGCCGAGGACATCCCCGCGCTGGCCGAGGCCGCCTGCGCCGAGGCCGACGCCAACTACCCGGTGCCGGTGGTGATGTCGACCGCAGCCTGCGAGTCGTTGCTGCTGGGGCTGCTGCCCGCCGAGGCTGAGGCAACGGCGGCGAAGCGGGCGCGGGCCGCGAAACCGAAAGGCGCCGCCACGCGGCCGAGAGGCTGAGAGGCTGAGAAGCGATCCAGCGCGCTTGGGATTGCCGCTCAGCCGACGTACTTCACCAGCCACAGGCTGATCGGCGGAAAGGCCAGCAGCAGCAGGGTGCGCAGCGTGTCGGCGATCAGGAAGGGCATCACGCCGCGGTAGCTGTCGGCGATGGGCACGTCGCGCGCCATGCGGTTGACGACGTAGACGTTCAGCCCCACCGGCGGTGCCAGCAGGCCGAAGCTCACGGTCATCAGCACCAGGATGCCGAACCACAGCGCCACGCTCTCGGGCGGCAGGCCGAAGTCCAGCCCCATCACCACCGGGAAGAAGATCGGGATGGTGAGCATGATCATGCTCATCTCGTCCATCACCGCACCGAGCACGACGTAGAAGAGCAGGATCGCGCTCACCACCGCCAGCGGCGGCAGCTGCCAGCCCTGCACCACGCCGGCCAGCTGGCCGGGCAGTTGCGTCAGCGCCAGCGCCGCGTTCATCAGGTCAGCGCCGAGAAAGATCAGGAAGATCATCGCCGAGGTCTCGGCCGTGGCCAGGAAACTCTGCTCGAGGCCCGGCCAGGTGATCTCTCGCTTGAGCAGCGCGGCAACGAAGGTCGCCGCTGCGCCCACCGCCGCGCCCTCGGTGGGCGTGAACAGCCCGGCGTAGATGCCGCCGAAGACGAGCGCGAAGACGACCCCGATGGGCAGGACACCACCCAGCGCCTGCCAGGTGAGCGCGGCGGCCGCGCCCGGCGGGCGCGCCGCAGTGGCGCCGGTGACGGCCGGCGCCTGGCCCGGCACCCGACGCACGTAGACCGCGACGGCCACCATGTAGCCCAGCACCGCCAGCAGCCCCGGCAGCAGGGCGGCGGCGAAGAGCTTGGCGATGTTCTGCTCGGTGAGGATGGCGTAGATCACCAGCGGCACCGAAGGCGGGATCAGGATGCCCAGCGTGCCGCCGGCGGCCAGCGTGCCGGTAGCCAGCCGAGCGCCGTAGCCGTGCTTGCGCAGCTCAGGCAGCGCCACCTGCGTGATGGTGGCCGCCGTGGCCACGCTGCTGCCGCAGATGGCGCCGAAGGCGGCGCAGGCCATCACCGCGGCCATCGCCAGCCCGCCCTGGAAGCGCGCCATCACCGCCGCCGCGAACTGGAACAGCGCGCGCGAGATGCCGCCCTGGGTGGCGAAGTTGCCCATCAGGATGAACAGCGGGATGACGCTGAGGTCGTAGCTGGCGAAACGCGCGAAGGCCTGGGTGTTGAGGAAGCTGGCCAGCGGCAGCCAGCCCGCCTGCAGCACGTAGCCGGCGACGCCGGCGGCGAACATCGCCACGGCGATAGGCGTGCGCAGCGCCATCAGCAGCAGCATGAGGCCGAAGATCAGCAGCGCCAGCACGATGGGCGTCATGCCGCGCCCCCGTGGCGGCCAAAGCCACGCACGGCCTGCGTCAGCGCGATGACCGCGCTCAGCATCAGCGGCGGCACCAGGGCAAGGTAGACCACCCATTCCGGGAAGCCCAGCATCATGGTGCCGGCCTGCGAGCGCCAGGCGCTCAGGCCGCCGAGCGCCGTGCGCCACGCCAGCAGCGCCATCACCACGGCCAGCAGCAAGGCACCGAGTCGGTCGAGCCGATGCTGCGTGCTTCGTGACGCGCGCACGGTGAAGAAGTCGACGATCACGTGCCCCTGCTGCAACTGGCACCAGGGCATGAACAGCGCGATCGCCGCGCCGGCGGCGACGCCGGTGAGCTCGAAGTCACCGGCCACCGTCCAGCCCGTGGTGTTGCGCCCGATCAGGCTGGCGCCGGTCATCAGCATGATCACGGTGAGCAGCACGCCGGCGAGCACGGCGCAGAGGCGGGCGAGTTGATCGAGCAGGGTCACGGGACGGCCGGTGGCGTAGCGAGGGGGTGATCGGGAGACGGCGCGCCGCGTCGGGGCGGGGCTACATCAGCACGATGTCGTATTGAGGATGCATCGCAGGAAAGTCTTTGTGGATCAATAGGTTGCGACGCATGGGACGGTGCTGCTCATATCCGGCTACCCGTCTGGCTACCTGTCGCACGCGGGCTCTGCCTGGGCTGCATGGGACGTGTTG
>PNKD01000198.1 GCA_013822265.1 Leptothrix sp. (in: b-proteobacteria) | reverse complement strand
CTCGACCTCGAGGCCTGCCCCGTGGCGCTGCTGCCGCAGACGCGCCGCCACAGCCTGCTGGCGCGGCTGCTGCGCGTGCCCGGCGTCGTGTTCGCGGTCAACAAGCTCGACGCCGTGGCCGCGCCCGGCCCGGCCTTCGAAGCCGTCGCGCTGGCGCTGCGGGCCTTTGCGGCCGATGCCGGCATCGAGGTTGCCGGCATCGTGCCGGTGTCGGCACTGCGCGGCGACAACGTCACCGCGCCGCTGCGCGCGCCCTGGTACAGCGGCCCGTCGCTGCTGCAGCTGCTGGAGAGCCTGCCGTCGGCACAGGAGGCCGATGCCGGCCCGCTGAGCCTGCCGGTGCAGTACGTGGCGCGCGACGGCGGCGGCACCGGCGAGCAGCCGCGCGTGCTTTGGGGCCGCATCGCCCAGGGCAGCGTGCGCGTGGGCAACGAAGTGCAGGTCTTCCCCAGCGGCGAGCGCGCCGTGGTGGCCGGGCTGCGGCGCGCCGGCAGCACGGTGGCGGTGGCCGTGGCCGGGCAATCGGCCGGCGTGCTGCTCGACCGCCAGCTCGACGTCTCGCGCGGCGACTGGCTGGCCGCGCCCGGCGCGCTGCAGCCGACGCGGCGCTTCAGCGCCACGCTGGCCTGGCTCGACACCGAGCCCGCCACGCCAGGCCGCAAGTACCTGCTGCGCCACGGCAACCGCTGGGTGCAGGGCCGGCTGCTCGCCATCACCAGCTGCCTGGACATCCATACCCTGCAGCCCGAGGCGGCGCATGCGCTGGCCGTCAACCAGATCGGCGAAGTGGTGTTCGATCTGCAGCAACCCGTGCCCTTGGCCCGTTATGCCGACAACCGCGTCGGTGGCGCGCTGATCGTCGTCGACCCCGCCAGCCACTGCACCAGCGGCGCGCTGTTGGTGCACCAGCCGCAGGCGGCGGCGTGATGCGCGCCGGCCGCGTCGTCTTCATCGGCGCCGGACCCGGCGCCGCCGACCTCATCACCGTGCGCGGCGTGCGCCGCCTGGCGCAGGCCGATGTCGTGCTGTTCGACGCCCTCACCGACCCCGCGCTGCGCGAACTGGCGCCCGGCGCACTGTGGATCGACGTCGGCAAGCGCGGCTTCTGCGAGGCCACCGGCCAGGACACCATCAACGCGCTGCTGGTGAGCCATGCGCGCCAGCAGCGCCATGTGGTGCGGCTCAAGGGCGGCGACCCCAGCGTCTTCGGCCGGCTCGAGGAAGAGCTGCTGGCCCTGGCCGCCGCAGGCATCGAGTGCGAGGTGGTGCCCGGCGTCACCGCCGCGTTGGCTGCCGCGGCCGAGACACGGCGCCCGCTCACCCGCCGCGGCACCGCAGGCGCCGCCGGGCGCAGCGTGAGCCTGAGCACCGCCATGACGCGCCAAGCCCGGCTGCACGCCGGCCGCCATGCCGACACCGAGGTGTTCTACATGGCCGGCCGCCAGCTCGGCGCGCTGGGCCGCGCGCTGCGCCAGGCCGGCTGGGCCGACGACGCACCGGTGTGCGTGGTCTCGCGCGCCGGCTGGCCCGACGCCGTGTCCAGCGAACATCGCCTGCGCGCTCTCGCAGCCGCGGCTGTCCTGCACGCGGGTAGGCCGACGGTCGTCACCGTCGGTGCGGGCGCCGCCGCGCTGGCGCAGCCTTCTGGCCCCCCGGGGCTTGAGTCGGCGCCGGCTGGCCGCGCACTCGCGGCGCCGTAAAATCCGGCAGCCGATGCGGGCTGCGGCATGCCCCGCGGCCCCGTCACCCTCCACCGAGCCCAACAATGACCCACGTCGTCCTCGAATCGTGCATCCGCTGCAAGTACACCGACTGCGTCGATGTCTGCCCCGTAGACTGCTTTCGCGAGGGCCCGAACATGCTCGTCATCGACCCCGACGAGTGCATCGACTGCGCGGTGTGCATTCCCGAGTGCCCGGTGAACGCCATCCTCCCCGAGGAAGACGTGCCCACCGACCAGCTGGCCTTCATCAAACTCAACGCCGACCTGTCGCGCGGCTGGCCCAGCATCACCAAGCGCAAGGCGCCGCCGGCCGATGCCGACGAGTGGAAAGACCGCAAGGACAAGCTGGAGCAGCTCGTCCGCTGAGGCGCGGCGGCCCGCAGCGCCGCCCCACCGATCACCCACAGCCCGCCCCGTGCGGGCTGTCTTCACTGTGCGGACCGAGCGCCGGCCTGCCGGCCTGCCGGCGTGCCGGCGTGCCGCATAATGCGCCCGCTGTCGGCTCCGCAAGGGCCGGCAGCACTTCGCTAGGGGTGTTGACGCCACGCAGGTGGCGGCGACTGAGACAGTCCCTTTGAACCTGACTGAGGTAATCCTCGCGCAGGGAAGCAGCCTGAATCGGCTCACGGGTTCTCCGTGTGCGTCATCCAGTGTTTGCCCACCTGCCATCGCATCGCAAAGGCCCACGATGGCATTTCGTTCGTTCGTTCATCCCACCGCTTCGTCCCGACCGCCGGCGCACCGCGCCTCGGCGCTGCTGACGTTCCTGCTGGCCGCGCTGCCGGCCATGGCCCAGACGACTGCGCCGGCGCAGGTCATCACCGTCACTGGCCAGGCCGGCGCCAACAGCGCCAGCGTGGCCGGCTTCGGCGATCTGCCGCTGTGGCGCCTGCCGCTGTCGGCCAGCGTCATCAACACCGCGCAGCTGCAGGACGCCGGCATCGCCAGCCTGGCCGACATCACGCGGCTGGATGCCGGCGTCACCGACGCCTACAACCCGCCGGGCTATTGGAGCCAGCTGGCCGTGCGCGGCTACACGCTGGACAACCGCTTCAACTACCGGCGCGACGGCCTGCCCATCAATGCCGAGACCGTCATCGTCCAGGCCAACAAGCAGGCGCTGGAGATCCTCAAGGGCACCAGCGGCCTGCAGGCCGGCACCAGCGCCCCGGGCGGCCTCGTCAACCTGGTCGTCAAGCGCCCGCAGCGCGCCGTACGCAGTGCCAGCCTGGGCTGGGAGCAGGACGGCACGGTGGGTGCGGCCGTCGACCTCGGCGATCGCCTCGGTGCCGATGGCCGCATCGGTTGGCGGCTCAACGCCAGCGCCACGCGGCTGGACCCACCGATGCGCAACGCCCGCGGCAGTCGCCGCCTGCTGGCCGGCGCGTTCGACGTGCAGGCCGCGCCGGGCAGCCTGGTCGAGGCCGAGTTCGAACTCAGCCGCCAGAGCCAACGCAGCACGCCAGGCTTCAGCCTGCTCGGCAACCGCCTGCCCGACGCCCAGGCCATCGACCCGCGCACCAACCTCAACAACCAGCCCTGGAGCCTGCCGGTGGTGATGGCGGGCAGCACGGCCTCCGTGCGCTACACGCAGGCGCTCACCGACGGCATCGACCTCGTCGCGCACGCCATGCGCCAGCGCCTGCGCACCGACGACCGCATTGCCTTCCCGTTCGGCTGCAGCAGTGAGAACAACTACGACCGCTACTGCAGCGACGGCAGCTTCGACATCTACGACTTCCGCAGCGAGGGCGAACGCCGCGACACCGATGCGCTGGACCTGTCGCTGGCCGGCCGCGCCACGCTGGGCGGCCTGGCGCACCGCTTCAAGGTCGGCGTGCTGGGCACGCGCTACCAGGCGCGCTTCAACCGGCAGGCCTACAACTACGCGGGCACCGGCACGCTGGACGGCCTGAGCACCGTGCCCGCCGACCCGACGCTGACCGACGAGAACACGAATCGCGACGAGCGCAGCACCGAACTGCACCTGCAGGACATGGTCGAGTTGCACGGCGGCCTGCGCGCGTGGGCAGGCCTGCGCCACAGCCGTCTGCAGCGCGACAGCGTGCGCACCGACGGTTCACGCGCCACGGCCTACGCACAAGACTTCACCACGCCCTGGCTGGCGCTGAGCCAGGCACTGGGCGATCAAGGCACCGCCTACCTGAGCTGGGGCCAGGCCGTGGAGTCGGAGGTCGCGCCGGGGCGCGCCCGCTACACGAATGCCGGCCAGGCCCTGCCCGCTCTGAAGAGCCGTCAGGTCGAGGCCGGCTACAAGCGAGCAGGCCAGACGGTGTCATGGAGCCTCGCTGCCTTCGACATCCGGCGCCCCGAGTGGCGCGACATCGGCGCCTGCGACATCAATGCCAGTTGCACGCGCCGCGCCGATGGGCAGTCGCGCCGCACCGGCGTCGAAGCCGAAGCCGAATGGCGCAGCGGCGCGCTGAGCCTGCGCGGCAGCGCGCTGGCCCTGCGCGCGCGGCGCGAGGGCTCGGCAGACGGCAGCCTGAACGGCAAGCGGCCGACCAACGTGCCGCCCACGAGCCTGAAGCTGCAGGCCGCCTACAACCTCGCCGGCGTGCCCGGGCTGGCGCTGCTGGGCTACGTCACGCACGAGGGTGAACGCATGGTGCTGCCCGACAACAGCATCGCCACGCCGGGCTGGACGCGCCTGGACCTCGCCGCACGCTACAGCCAACGCCTGTCCGGCGGCGGCACGGCGCTGTGGCGCGCGGGCGTCGACAACCTGGCCGACAGGCGTGCGTGGAAAGAGGCACCGTTCCAGTACGGCCACGCCTACCTGTACCCGATGGCGCCGCGCAGCCTGCACGCGTCGGTCGCGCTGGGCTTCTGATCGAGCACTCCGTCGCGTCGGGGCGCTTCGAGTTTGACGATATACTGTGAGGCTGTATTCCCCGATAGCTCAGTTGGTAGAGCGCCGGACTGTTAATCCGTAGGTCCCTGGTTCGAGCCCAGGTCGGGGAGCCAGAAACTCCAAGCAGATCAAGGGGTTAGGTTCACAAAACCTAACCCCTTCTCTATTTTTCGACCCTGCGAATTTCAGACACTTGTCTGATATCCCTCCGAAAGTAGGCCCACGCCGGGAGGCCACGGGCCGAGGGAGATAGGCGACGTGAACCGCGAAGCGAGCGTCGGACGCCGTCGGGGAGGTCGACAGGTTTTTGCACAGCCGCCGAGTGATGATGCGGCCAGCGGCGATAGGGCCTCAAGGCGCCGAGCAAGCGTTCAACAGTCGCGCCGCGCCATCGAGCGCCACTTCCCCAGTCGTGGTTGCACCGAGTCACTGTGCCGGCGATTTTTGAGGCGACGGCGCGC
>PNKD01000197.1 GCA_013822265.1 Leptothrix sp. (in: b-proteobacteria) | reverse complement strand
GGCCCGTGGTCTCGGTGTCGAAGATGGTGTAGGCCAGGTCCGCCAGACGGCGCTCGTCCAGCGCGTGGCCGCTTTCGCCGCCGGCGAAGAGGTCGAAGTCGTAGAACTCCGGGCGACTCTCCACCACGTCCAGCGGCTCGGCCGCGGCACTGGGCGCCAGCGGCAGCAGGAAGCGGAAGAAGGCCTGGTGGCGCACGCGGTCACGCTCGAACCAGAACTCGCCGCCGTGGCGCTGCACCACGTCGCGCACGGTCAGCAGCGTGGTCTCGGCGCCGGTCGAGATGGGGTCCATCTCCCAGCCCATCACGGTCTCGGTGCTCATGGCCTGGCCGCTCCACACCAGGTCGAGCCGCGCGCGGCGTTCGTCGGCCGCGCTCAGGCGCAGCTGCAGCGACTTCACGTCGTACTCGTCCTGCAGCCGCAACGCCAGGTAGGCCAGCGCCTGCAGCAGCGAGAAGCTGTCGAGCTTGAGCCACGCGGCGCCGTCGACCTCGGCCGCGCTGCAGCGCGTGCTGCCCTGGGCCTGGATGCGCAGCACGGCCGCCTGCACGAAGTCGGCGCCCAGCATCTCTTCCAGCGGCCAGCGTGTGGCCAGGCCTTCGGCGCTCTGCGCCGCGAGTTCGTTGATGCGTCGGCTCATGGCCTGCGTCTCGTCGCGCACCACGCCCAGGAAACGCTCGCGCATCGCGGGTTCGAGGCCTTCGTCGTCGAGCATCTCCACCGCCGCCTGCAGGTTGGCCAGCGAGGCGCGGCTCTGCTCCGTCAGGCCATGCAGGCCACGTTCACGCGCCGACTCCTGCTCGTACTCGCGGGTGATGTTGTCGAGCATCAGCACGAAGCCGGTGATGGGCGGTGGCCCGGCCGCAGCGGCGTCGGCGGCGGCCTCGTCGGCCACGCCGCGCACCGGCGTCATCAGCGCGCGCAGCAGCTGCCCGCTGCGCGTGGTGGTGACGAACTGCGCCGTGGGGTGCGCCGCGCCGCGCGCCAGGCGCTGCTGCACGCTGTCCAGCGCGTGCGCCACGAGCTTGCGGTCGAAGACGTTGTAGATGCTGCGACCCAGGCCGATGAGCTCGGCGCCGCCAGCCAGCGAGGGCAGGTCGGACAGCGCGCGGAACTGCACCCGGGCGCGGTTGTTGTAGAGCAGCACGCGGCCGTCGAGGTTGCACACGACCACGCTCTGCGTCAGCTCGCTCATCAGCGCAGCGAGGCGGTTGCGCTCCTGCGCCACGCCGCGGCTGGCCTGCGCCACTTCGACGGCGATGTCGCGCCTGAGCTGGTCGCGCTGCGCGGCCAGGTCGTTGATGGTGCGGGCGAGCGCACGCACCGGGCCGGCACCGCCGGCGGCGCTCAGCGGGCGCTGCACGTCCGAGCTCACCAGCACCTGGGCCTGTTCACGCAGGCTCGCCGTGGCCAGCACCCAGCGCCGCAGCAGCGGCTGCGCCACCACGCCGGCCACCACCAGCAGCACGCCCAGCGCGATGACGAGCGGGCCTTCGCGCCCCTGCAGCAACGCCGACGCGGCGGCGCGCTCGGCTTCGCTCCAGTCGGACCAGACCAGGGCCGCGGCACTGCCCAGGAACACCGCCAGCAGCAACAGCGCGCCGACCACGGCCACCGCCGAGGCCAGCTGCAGCTGCCGGGCAGGCGTCATGCGCCCGCCTCGCCCGGGCCTGGCGCGGCCAGCATCGCGCGCACCTTGACCACGAGATCCCTGGTCGAGAAGGGTTTGGTCATGTAGGCATCGGCACCCACGCCCAGGCCCTTGGCGACGTCGGTATCGCGCCCCTTGGCGGTGAGCATCAGCACCAGGGTGTCCTTCAATGCGTCGTCGGCGCGCAGGTCCTGGCAGACCTCGACGCCGCTCTTGTTCGGCATCATCACGTCCAGCAGCACCAGGCGCGGGCGCACGCGGCGCAAGGTGTCCAGCGCCTCCTGGCCGTCGCGCGCCACGTGCACCTCGTAGCCTTCCCGCTTCATCAGGTACTCGAGCGAGATCAGGATGTTGGGCTCGTCGTCGGCGATGAGGATGCACTCGCTCATGTCTTGTCTCCTGCGTTGGCCGCTGCTGCACCCGTGGGTGCCGGCTCTGGGATGACGGGCCAAGGTAGCGTGAACACGAAACACGCGCCTTGACCGGTGTCAGGCCGCAGTTCCATGCGGCCGCCGAAATGTTCGACGATCTGCCGGCTGATGGGCAAGCCCAGCCCGGTGCCCTGGGGCCGCTGGCTGGCGGGGCCGCCCTGGCGGAACTTCTCGAAGATCAGCGCGCGCTGCGCGGCCGGCACGCCGGGGCCGTTGTCCTGCACCTCGACCGCGGCGCCGGCGGCGTCGCAGCGCAACCGCACGCCGATGCGCCCGCCCTCGCGCGGCACGAACTTGCCCGCGTTGGACAGCAGGTTCAGCAGCACCTGCGTCAGGCGGTCGGGGTCGGCGCGCAGCAGCGGCACGTGGTCGGGCAGGTCCAGCACGAGTTCGGCGCCGCGCTCGCGCAGCATCTCCTGCACGGTCTGCGCCGCCTGGCGGATGAGCACCGCGAGGTCGACATCGGCGTTGCGCCATTCGGCATGCCCGGCCTCGATCTTGGCCATGTCCAGCACCTGGTTGACGAGGCGGCTCAGGCGCTCCGTCTCGCCGACGACGATGGCCAGGAACTGCTGGCGTTGCGGCGCGGGCATGTCGGCGTCCTCGACCATCAGTTCGGCCAGCGCGCGGATGCTGGTCAGCGGCGTGCGCAGTTCGTGCGTGACGCTGCTCATGAAGTCGTCCTTGAGCTGGTCCAGGCTCTTGAGCTGCTCGTTGAGCTGGCGCAGTTCCGAGGCTTCTTCGACGATGCGCATCACGTCGGCCACTTCCAGGCGTTCTTCCTCGGCCACGCTGGCCACCATCACGCGCGCCGACGCGCTGCCGATGGCGCCGGCCAGCAGCGTTTCGGCGCGGTGCACGAGTTGGGGGTCGGCCAGCTCGGCGCCGGGCGGTGCCTGCAGCGCCGCCGCAGCGCGCGCCGGCCCCAGGAAGCGGCCCACCAGCGCCACCAGGTCGGCCACCTGGACACGGCCGCGCCAGAACACGCGCTCACGCGGGTTGCGCTCGAAGACGTCGACGAAGAGCAGCGCCTGCGCGGCCTCGCGGCCCGAGGGCGGCCGCCACAGCGAAACCCCGACGTAGAGCGCGACGTTGACGGCCAGGCTCCAGAACAGCGCATGCGTCAGGTTGTCCAGGCCGGCCAGGCCCAGCAGCGCCTCGGGCCGCAGCAGCGCGCTGCCGAACAGGCCCTGGCGCAGGAAATCGTCGCCCCAGGTGCCGAAGAGCCAGCCGCTCTTGGCGATGGACGGCAGCATCAGCGTGTAGGCCCATAGCGCGGCGCCGGCGCCCAGCCCGGCCAGCGCGCCGGCCCGCGTGCCGCCCTTCCAGTACATGCCGCCCAGCAACGCCGGCGCAAACTGCGCCACCGCGGCAAAGCTGATGAGCCCGATGCTGACCAGCGCGTAGGCCTCGCCCGCGATGCGAAAGTAGAACCAACCCAGCAGCAGCAACGCGACGATGACGCCGCGCCGCACCGCCAGCAGCAGCCGCGACAGGTCTCGCCCGGCCAGGCGCCTGCTGTGCAGCAAGCCGGGCAGCACGAGGTCGTTGCAGACCATCGTCGACACGGCGATGGCCTCCACGATCACCATGCCGGTGGCTGCCGACAGGCCGCCGATGAAGGCCGCCAGCGCCAGCCACGGCAGCCCGGCAGCGAGTGGCAGCGAGAGCACGAAGCTCTCGGCATGGGCCCCGACCCCCAGATGGAGCAGGCCCCCGGCCGCGATGGGCAGCACGAACAGGTTGATGAGCAGCAGGTAGGCCGGAAAGGCCCAGGCGGCGCGGCGGATGTGGCCCTCGTCGACGTTCTCCACGACCATCACCTGGAACTGCCGCGGCAGCAACAGTACCGACAGCCCGGCCAGCAGCAGCAGCGTGAACCACTGGTCGAAGGCGAAGGGGCGTGCGGGGTCACCTTGCAGCATGCGGGCGATGGCGGGGTCGGCCGTGACACGCTGGAAGAGGTCGCCGACGCCGCCGAACAGGCCCCAGGTGACGAAGGCGCCCACGGCCAGGAAGGCCAGCAGCTTGACCACCGACTCGGCCGCGATGGCGGCCACCAGGCCTTCGTGGCGCTCGGTGGTGTCGAGGTGGCGCGTACCGAAGGCGATGGTGAAACCGGCCAGCACCAGCGCCACGAGCAGCGTGCCGTCGAAGTGCGCGCCGCCCGGCGGCTGGCCGGTGAGCAGCGCGTAGCCGCTGGCCACCGCCTTCAGCTGCAGCGCGACGTAGGGCACGACGCCGATCAAGGCGATGAGCGTCACCGCGCCGGCCAGCATCCGGCTCTTGCCGTAGCGGCTGGCGATGAAGTCGGCGATGCTGGTGATGCGGTACTGGCGCGCGATGCGCACCATCTTGCGCAGCACCAGCCAGGCCAGCGTCATCGCCAGCGTCGGCCCCAGATAGATGGGCAGGAACCACACGCCGCCCTGCGCGGCCCGGCCGACGCTGCCGAAGTAGGTCCAGGCGGTGCAGTACACCCCCAGGCTCAGCGTGTAGACCCAGGCATTGCCGATGACGCTGCGCCCGGCCGCGGCGCGGCGGTCGGCCCAATACGCCACGCCGAACAGCGCCAGCAGGTAGGCCAGCGAGGCGCCGAGGACAAGCGTGGGGGGCAGCGTGCTCATGGGCGGTGCGAGGGAGCGGCGGCTTGCGGCCCGTTGCGGGCGTTCGTTGCTGCGGCTGCATCCGCGCGCCTGCATGGGGGCGGGATCAGGCCGCTGGGGTGCTCTGCTGCGTTCATGTCCCCCGACGTCGGCCTGGCGGCCGCCGTCTCCTCCTTTACTTCACTCCGCAGAGCACCCCACCGTCCAGATCCATCACCGGCAGTGGCCCGCCCGCAGGCGCGCCACGGCGGGTGGGGGCCGAGGGTGTTGGGTGGGCTGCGGAGTGAAGTAAAGGAGGAGGGTCGGGCGCAGCCCGACCCGGGGGACATGAACGCAGCAGCCCGCCCGACGCCCTTGGCCTGCTGAAAGGCAAGCACGCGCGAACCGCGAAGGCAGGCCCGAAGCAAGGTCAGCAACGGGCCGGATGCAGCCACTGCGGCC
>PNKD01000196.1 GCA_013822265.1 Leptothrix sp. (in: b-proteobacteria) | reverse complement strand
ATGCGCCGGCCTTCGCCATTTCCGCGGCGCGGAGTTGTCCCGCGAAGATCACGCACTGCCCACAGGCTTGGTCACAGGCTTGTCCACACACCCGGCGCAGCTTCGGCCCTACCATCGTCTCTGCCCATGAGCACGCTTTCCGACCCCCGCAATTCCCCCGCGCCGCCCCGTGACGACGAGGTCGCGCGCCTGCGCGTGCCGCCGCACTCGGTGGAAGCCGAGCAGAGCGTGCTGGGCGGGCTGCTGCTCGACAACCTGGCCTGGGACCGCGCCGGCGACCTGCTGACCGACGGCGATTTCTATCGCCACGAGCACCGCCTGATCTACACCGCCATCGCAGCGCTGGTGTCGCAAAGCAAGCCGGCCGACGTCATCACCGTCTTCGAGCAGTTGCAGAGCCTGGGCAAGGCGCAGGACGTGGGCGGGCTGGCCTATCTCAACGCGCTGGCGCAGAGCGTGCCGAGCGCGGCCAATATGCGCCGCTACGCCGAGATCGTGCGCGAGCGCGCCATCCTTCGCAAACTCATCGCCGCCAGCGACGACATCGCCACCAGCGCCTTCAACCCCCAGGGCCGCCAGGTGTCGACCGTGCTCGACGAGGCCGAGAGCAAGATTTTCAAGATCGGAGAGGAAGGCTCGCGGCAGAAGCAGGGCTTCCAGGGCATAGGCCCGCTGGTCGTGCAGCTCATAGACCGCGTGCAGGAACTGCACGACAACGGCGCCGAAGAGGTCACCGGCGTGCGCACCGGCTTCTACGACCTCGACCGCATGACGGCCGGGCTGCAGAAGGGCGACCTCATCGTGCTGGCGGCGCGGCCGTCGATGGGCAAGACGGCCTTTGCGCTGAACATCGCCGAGCACGTGGCCGTTCAGGAAGGCCTGCCGGTGCTGGTGTTCTCGATGGAAATGGGCGCCTCGCAGCTGGCGCTGCGCCTGGTGGGCAGCCTGGGGCGCATCAACCAGCAGAACCTGCGCACTGGCCGCCTGGACAGCGGCGAGTGGGAGCGCCTGACCGATGCCGTCGAGCGCCTGGGCCAGGTGCAGTTGCTGATCGACGAGACGGTGGGCCTGACGAGCAGCGAACTGCGCGCCCGCGCGCGCCGCATGGCGCGCCAGTTCGGCACGCTGGGCCTCATCGTCATCGACTACCTGCAGCTGATGAGCGGCAGCAGCGGCAGCGACGAAAACCGCGCCACGGAGCTGGGTGAAATATCCCGGGGTCTGAAGGCTCTCGCCAAGGAACTGCAGTGCCCGGTGATCGCGCTGTCGCAACTGAATCGCAGCGTCGAATCGCGCAACGACAAGCACCCGATGATGAGTGACCTGCGCGAATCCGGCGCCATCGAGCAGGACGCCGACATCATCATGTTCATCTACCGCGACGACTACTACAACAAGGAAAGCAAGGAGCCGGGCGTGGCCGAGATCATCATCGCCAAGCAGCGAAACGGCCCCGTCGGCGAGGTCAAGCTGACCTTCCTCAAGCCGCTGACGCGCTTCGACAACCTCGCACCGGGCGGCGGCGGCGAGTACTGACAGCGGGGGCCGCTCCGTCGCGCCGACGACGTCGGGCGTGATACCGCATCCGACCGCCAGGGTGCGAACGGGCTTGCAGCAGGCACGAGTACTGTATATATTTACAGTATGCAGCCTCACCCCGCACCCCCGTCCAGCGGCACAGCCGGCGCTACCTTGATGTTCGTGCCCCGGCTGAGCGCCGAGGCGCCAGCCAAGGGCCGCGGCACCGCCTGGGCCATCGAACACCGCTTCAGCAACCACAGTCACGACGACTTCGATGACGGCTGGGGCACCTTGCAGCAGGCGGCGACGGCCGAACAGTCGGCGCCACTGACCCAGGTGCTCGAGGAAAACGTGCGCGGCATCCTGTCGGGCAACGACTCGCCCGACATCGGCTTCGACCTCTCCATCAACCCCTACCGGGGCTGTGAACACGGCTGCGTCTACTGCTATGCGCGCCCCACGCACAGCTACCTCAACCTGTCGCCGGGGCTGGACTTCGAGACGCGCATCGTC
Organism: Leptothrix sp. (in: b-proteobacteria); assembly: GCA_013822265.1. Taxonomy (GTDB): domain Bacteria; phylum Pseudomonadota; class Gammaproteobacteria; order Burkholderiales; family Burkholderiaceae_C; genus Rubrivivax. The sequence goes on along the minus strand of PNKD01000196.1, from coordinate 3,186 downwards.
GCCAAGGTCAACGCCGCCGAACGCCTGCGCGTGGCCTTGTCTGCAAGGGGCTACACGCCAGCGCAGCTGAACATCGGCTCCGTCACCGATGCCTACCAGCCTGCAGAACGCCGGCTGCGCATCACGCGCTCGCTGATCGAGGTGCTGGCCGAGGCTCGGCACCCGTTTTCCGTCATCACCAAGAGCAGCCTGGTCGAGCGCGACCTCGATCTCATCGCCCCGATGGCGCTGCAGCGCATGGCCGCGGTCTATGTTTCCATCACCACGCTAGACGCCGAACTGGCGCGCAAGCTGGAGCCGCGTGCGGCCTCACCTCGACGTCGCCTGCGCACGATTGAAGCGCTGGCGAACGCCGGCGTGCCGGTGGGCGTGAGTGTCTCGCCGGTGATTTCCTTCCTGAACGAGCCCGAGATCGAGCGCATCCTTCAAGCCGCACGCGACGCGGGCGCTTCGTCGGCCTTCAGCATCGTGCTGCGACTGCCCTGGGAGGTGAACCCGCTGTTCCAGCAGTGGTTGCAGCAGCACGTGCCCGAAAGGGCGGCGCGCATCATGGCGCGGGTACGCGAGATGAGAAGCGGCAAAGACAACGACAGCCGCTTCGGCACCCGCATGACGGGGCAGGGCCCATGGGCGGAGCTGCTGCGCCAGCGCGTGCGCAAGGCCTGTCTGCGCCTGGGATTGAACCAGCAGCGGGTCGGGTTCGACTTCTCGCGCTTTCGCGCGCCGCCAGCGCAAGCCGGGCAGGGCCAGCTCTTCTGACGTACCGAGATCAGGCCGTGGCGCCGGCGCCGGCCGTGGCTGCAGCAGCAGGCTCGGGGCTGGCGGGCAGGTCGGCGCTCGCGGCGACAGGTGTAGCACCGGCCGGGGCAGCAACCGCAGCAACCGCCGCAACAGCCGCAACAGCCGCCGCAGCAACCGCCGGGGGCGCACCAGCCGTTGCCGGGGCCACCTCAGCAGGCGCCGGCACCGGCTCGGCCGTTGCGGCGCCGCGCATCTGCAGGCCGCCGGGTGAGCGGCCCGAGCGCTGGATGCCAGCGATGTGGCTGCCCGAGCGGGCGCTGCGCCGCAACAGGCCGGCGGCACGCTCGGCCAGAGCGTCGGCGTCGGGTATGGCCGCGGCGTGACGGCGAACCAGCAGGGAGGCCATTTCCAGCAGCTTGGCATTCAGGGTCTCGGCGCCGTGCTCGAGCAGCAGGGCCACCGCGGTGGCCGCTTCTCCCCGCATCGACAATTCCATCGCCTGCTCAGTGACCGCCAGCAACTGCGCCTGGCAGCTGCGCACGATTTGCTGTGCCACGTCGGTGCGCCGTGCCGACGCCAGCAGCGCTTCACCGACGGCCTTGCTGACGCAAAAGCGTTTGGCGGCGTGCTCGAGCAAGGCCTCGTGGTCGGCCGCCGGGCGCAGGTTGGCGGGCACGCGGGCCCACAGGCCGAGCACGAGGTTGGCGGCCTCGAGATCGAAATCGTCGCCCTTCACCTGGGAGGCCAGTTCGCGCAGCGCCGGCAGCGTGGCCTCGGGCTGGTTGCCCATCAGGCTCCCCAGCGCATTCGCGATCTGTTCCAGCCGCTGCAACCGAGGGCTCTCGGGTTGGCGTTCGCGGTAGCGGCGCAGTTGCTCGCGCAGGGCGGCGACGCCGGGGCCGTCGCCGCGGTCGAAGCGCAGCACGGCCAGCAGCAGCAGCGTCAGCGCGTCGAAGAGTTTGGACTTGGCGCCCATCCCCTGCGTGCGCTCCAGCCACTTCAGCGCCTCGTCGGCCTCGCCCTGGTAGTAGGCCAGCGCACCGGCATGCTGCGCTCGCAGCAGGCAGCCCGGCGTCAGTTCGGCGGCCGTGCGGTACTCGGCCAGCGCGGCGTCGAAGTCGCACTGTTCCACCAGCAGCCGGCCCATCAGGTCGTGGGCATCGGCCGAACCCGGCTCCTGGGCCAGCGCCGCCGTCACCGACTTGCGGGCGCGGGCGTTGTCACCCTGCGCCAGCAGCGCGCGTGCGGCGCCCAGCTGGGCCCAGACGGCGTCGGGTTTTTGTTGCACCAGGCGTTCGAAGAGCTTCAAGGCGTCGGCGGGCCGGTCCATGTTGAGCAGCAACTCGGCGGCCAGCCGACCGCAGTAGGCCCAGTACGGCGCCTTCTCCTGGTAGCGCTTGACGGCCCGCACCAGCGCGGCCTCGTTCTCGCCGGCGTCGAGCGCGCGCAGCACGTCGCCGAGCTCGCGCTTGCGGTTGCGCGCCTCCAGCAGGCGCGCCGACAGTGCCGCCGTGGTGTAGGGGCGCACCAGAAAGCCGTCCAGCGCCGATTCGGCCGCCTCCACCACCTGCGTGTAGTTGGCCTGCGCCGTGACCATCAGGAAGACCGTGCCGTGCGGCAGCAGGCGCTCGCGGCGCAGTTCGTCGAGCAGGTCCTGGCCCGAGTAGTCCGAGCCCTCGAACTCGCGGTTGCACAGCACGATGTCGAAGCGCTCTTGCTCGAGCAGCAGCCGCGCGTCCTTCACGCGCGTGGTCTGCGTGACATGGCCGACGCCGGTGTCGCGCAACTGAGCTGCGCTCACGCTGCGCAGCAGCGGGTTGCTCTCGATGAGCAGCGCTCGCGCCAGGTGGATGTCGCGGTCGACCATGGCGCTCAGGCTGTGCCGGCCCGGCCGGGCGGGCAGATGTGCGGTGGCGGGGTTGCAGTCATGGCCCTATCGATTCGAGGTCGTCCCGGGGCTATCGGCGCCACCGCCGCCGAACTTGAACCGGCGCGCTACTTGAAGAGGTCCTTGACCTTGTCGGTCCAGCTCTTCGAGTTGGGCGAATGGCGTTCGCCGCCCTTGCGGAAACTGTCGTCCAGTTCCTTGAGCAGCTTGCGCTGGTGCTCGGTGAGCTTGACAGGCGTCTCGACGCTGACGTGGCAGTACAGGTCGCCCGGGTAGCTGCTGCGCAGGCCCTTGATGCCCTTGCCGCGCAGGCGGAAGGTCTTGCCGTGCTGCGTGCCCTCGGGCAGCTCGATCTCGGCCTTGCTGCCCAGCGCGGGCACTTCGATGGTGCCGCCCAGCGCGGCCGTGGTCAGGCCCACGGGCACGGTGCAGTGCAGGTCGTCGCCGTCGCGCTCGAAAATCTCATGTTGCTTGACGCGGATCTCGATGTACAGGTCGCCTGGGGGCCCGCCATTGGTGCCGGGCTCGCCGTTGCCGGCGCTGCGGATGCGCATGCC
>PNKD01000195.1 GCA_013822265.1 Leptothrix sp. (in: b-proteobacteria) | reverse complement strand
GCGTGAGCTTGCTGAACTTCATCGCTAATCAGGTGGGGATATGCGTGCTGATCGTTGCTACAGCCCCTGTGTTCTGGGATTCCGGGCTGAATCACTTGAAGCCTGTGAACCTTTGCCTGCCTCTCCCTGCGCATGCTTGCACCGCAGCTTAACTATGAGTTAGCTGGGTCACCACTGTCAGGTCTTACAGGTTGCATCGGTACATGTTCAGGGGGTAGCGTTTGGCGGCCACAGCCAGCCCGAACCCACACAGCTGGCACGGGCCACCCGAGTTCGACACCAAACGCTGTAAGCGCCAGCTGGGCGTGTCCTACCCCACGGCCTGGCTGCTCAGGCACAAGATCATGGAAGTGATGCCGGCTCGCGAACAGCGGCGCCGGCTCGCCGCGCGAGTCGAGAGCGACGATGCCTACCTCGGTGGCGAGGCCCGGGGCGGCAAGGCCGGGTGCGGCTCGCCCAACAAGGGCCGCTTCTTGGCGGCCGTGCAGACCACCGCTTCCGGGCAGCCCGTCTTGATGTGCCTGTCGCAGCGGCCCTTCACAAAGGAGTCGATCCAGGCCTTCGCCGAGAAGTCGCTGGCGGCGCCGGCCACATTGGTTTCCGACGGCCTGGACTGCTTCACCGCTTTACGCGGCGCCGGCATCCTGAAGTGCCGCATGTCCCCGGTGGCGGCGCGGCCAGTGCCAAGCACCCCTCTCTCCTGGCCGTGAACACGGCACTGGGCAACATCAAGACATCGCTGGAGGGCGCCTACCACGCCTTCGGCTTCAGGAAGTATGCACATCGCTACCTCGGTCAAGTGCAGTACCTGTTCAACCGCAGGTTCAATCTGCGAACGCTCGTCGAGCGCTGGGCAAGTGCCGCATCTCAGGCCGCTCCGTGCCTATGCAACTCGTCCGTGCGGCTGAACCATCCTGCTGATCAGGAGGCCCCAAGATCCAGCAGAAGCATGTAAAAAGATCCGGTGGCCACAAGTCCCTTGCGGCCAGGGCTGTGATGGTCAGGGCCGTTCCCTGTGCCCGCGTGCCGACGCGTTACGCTTGGCCATCACCAATTGCTCCGGGAAGCTCTTTATGCAATACCGCCGTCTCGGCCGCAGCGGCCTGCGCGTCAGCACCCTCTCGCTCGGCTCCTGGGTCACGTACCACAACCAGGTCGACACCGGCCAGGCGCGCGAGATGATGGCCGCGGCCTTCGACGCCGGCGTCAACTTCTTCGACAACGCCGAGGTCTACGCCGCCGGCCGCAGCGAGACCATCATGGGCCAGGCGCTCAAGGAACTGGGCTGGCCGCGGCTGAACTACGTCGTCAGCACCAAGTTCTTCTGGGGCCTGGACCGCCAGGGCGACGCCGTCAACCGCAAGGACACGCTCAACCGCAAGTACCTCATGCAGGCCATCGACGGCAGCCTGCAGCGCTTCGGACTCGACTTCATCGACCTGATCTACTGCCATCGCCCCGACCCGCACACGCCGATCGAGGAGACCGCGCGGGCCATGCACGACATCATCCAGCAGGGCAAGGCGCTGTACTGGGGCACCAGCGAATGGAGCGCGGCCGACATCCACGCCGCCTGGGAGGCCGCCGGCCGCCACGGCTGGCACAAGCCGCTGATGGAGCAGCCGCAATACAACCTCTTCCACCGCCGGCGCGTCGAGCACGAGTACGCCCATCTCTACCAGGACTTCGGCCTCGGCCTCACCACCTGGAGTCCGCTGGCCAGCGGGCTGCTGACCGGCAAGTACCGCGCCGGCGTGCCCGCGGGCAGCCGCGGCGCGTTGGAGAACATGGCCTTCCTGCGCGACGGCCTGCTCGACGCGGCGAAGAACGCCGCCGTGGCGCAGCTCGAGCCCATCGCCGCCGAGCTCGGCGGCACGCTGGCGCAACTGGCTATCGCCTGGACGGCGAAGAACCCGCATGTCAGCACCGTGATCACCGGCGCGTCGCAGGTGTCGCAGCTGCAGGCCAACCTCGGCGCGCTGGCGCTGATCGACAAGCTGACGCCCGAGGTGATGGCCCGCATCGACGCCATCAGCGCGCCGTTGGCCGAGTGACGGCGCGCCGGCCGCTGCGGGTCAGCCCTTGCGCTTCTCGTGCTTGCCCTCGCAGGCCACGCAGCGCAGGGCTTGCGGCTCGATGAGCAGGCGCTCGAACGGGATGCGCTTGCCGCAGTCGCTGCACAGGCCGTAGTCGGCCTCGTTCAGCCGCTGCAGCGCCGCGGCCAGCGCGGCGAGTTCGCGCCGTTCCAGGTTGGTGAGCTTGGTGCCGATCTCCTGGTCGCTGGCGAGCTGCTTGGCATCGTCGCCGCCCTGTTCACGCGCGGCCAGCGCCTTTTCGGCGGTCGATCGGCCCTGCAGATGGCCTTGCAACTGGGCCTGCAGTTCCTGCTCGCGGTCGCGCAGCACTTGGGCCAGCGTCTCGCGCTGGGCTTGGGTCAGGCGGTGGCTCATGGTGCTTCCTAACGACAGGATGTTGGGGGTCGGTGGGGCCGCGGCCACGGCGGCCAGTTGCCAGGGTTTCAAGTTACGCCGTGCCGTGGCGCAGACTTTGATGGCGCTCAAGGTGTCGCCCGATCGCGCCGGTGCGCGTGGCTGGCCCCACGCCGCCGGTGCGCCCGGTCAGTGCACCATCAGCACCGGCACGGTCATGGCCCGCAGCACCGTGCGCGTGGCGCCGCCCAGCGCCCACTCGCGCGCGCGGCCATGGCCGTAGCAGCCCATCACCATCAGGTCGGCCTGCAGGTCGGCAGCCAGCGTCAGCAGGCTCTCGCCCAGCTCGCGCGGCGGCTTGCCGGGCTGCGCGTGGGCGTGGGCAACCACGCCGTGGTGGTGCAGGAAACGCATCGCGGGCAGGGTGGCGTCGTCCTCGGGGGCGTCGAGCTCGTTCCAGCTCACCACGTGCACACGCTGCGCGCGCTGCAGCAGCGGCAGCGCCGCGCCCAGCGCGCGCGCCGATTCGCGTGTGGCCTTCCACGCCACCAGCACCTGGCGGCCGATGTCGGGCGCGAAGTCGATGTAGGGCAGCACCAGCCCGGGCTTGCCGCTGCTCACCAGCACCGAGGCCACGAAGTCGGCGGCCACGCCCGAGGGGTCTTCGGCCGTCGGGTCGTGCTGGCTCAGCACCAGCAGGTCGGTCGACCAGGCCGCCTGGCACAGGCCGCGCACCGGTTCGTCGACGGTTTCGCGCCACGGCAGCTCGGTGCAGTCGGCGGCGGCGCAGGCGCGCTCGAAGTGTTGGCGCGCGGCGCGGCGCGCCTCGGCCTCGCTGGCAGCCAGCTGGCCGGCGGCGCCGCTTTCCAGCGACATCGCAAACGGAAACTGCAAGGGCAGCGGCATCACCGCGTACAGCACCTCGGCCTTGGCGCCCAGACGCCGCGCGAACTCGCGCACGAAGGGCAGGCGGCGCCCGCGCGCGGACTGCGCGTCCAGGTGCCAGAGCAGGCTCTTGATCTCGTTCATGACATGCCTTTCAAGCCCGCGCCCGGTGCGCGCCGGCCCTGCCAGCATCTGCCGATGGCGACGCGGCGCGTTGACGGTGCTCAAGCACTTGTGCGCAGCCCGCGCGGCGGCGCGGCAGCGGCGTAGAGTGGGCACGTGAAGGCGAGCCGCGACCCCATGCCCCCGCAAGCCTTGCGCATCCGCCGCGTGGCGATAGACACCTGGCGCGAGAACGTGGCCTACCTGAACCGCGACTGCGCGGTGGTGCGTGCCGCGGGTTTCCAGGCGCTGGCCAAGGTGACGGTGCGCGCCAACGGCCTGGCCATCAACGCCGTGCTCAACGTCGTCGACGACGCCGCGCTCGTGCCGCCGGGCGAGCTCGGGCTGTCGGAAGATGCCTTCGCGCGCCTGGGCGTCGAAAGCGGCCACACGGCGCAAGTGCTGCCGGCCGAGCCGCCGGCGTCGCTGCCGGCGCTGCACCGCAAGATCGCCGGCGAGCGGCTGTCGCGCGAAGACCTGCACGCCATCGTCGAAGACGTGGCGCAGGCGCGCTACTCGAAGATCGAACTCGCCGCCTTCGTCGTTGCCACCAACGGGCAGGACCTCGAGCGCGACGAGGTGCTCTACCTCACCGAGGCCATGATCGCCGCGGGCCGCCGCCTCGACTGGCAGCACGCCGTGCGCCGCGGGCCGGTGGTCGACAAGCACTGCATAGGCGGCATCCCGGGCAACCGCACGTCGATGCTGCTGGTGCCCATCGTCACCGCGCACGGCATGCTGTGCCCCAAGACCTCGTCGCGCGCCATCACCTCGCCGGCCGGCACCGCCGACACCATGGCCGTGCTGGCCGAGGTCGAGCTGCCCTTCGAGCGGCTGCAGCAGATCGTACGCAGCACCAACGGCTGCCTGGCCTGGGGCGGCACCGCGGGGCTGTCGCCGGCCGACGACATCCTGATCTCGGTGGAGCGGCCGCTGGGCATCGACTCACCCGGGCAGATGGTGGCCTCCATCCTCAGCAAGAAGATCGCTGCCGGCTCCACCCACCTGGTGCTCGACATTCCCGTTGGGCCCAGCGCCAAGGTGCGGTCCACGCCCGCGGCGCAGCGCCTGCGCAAGCTCTTCGAGTTCGTTGCCGGCAGCCTGAACCTGCACCTCGAGGTGATGATCACCGACGGCGGCCAGCCCATAGGCCGCGGCATCGGCCCGGTGCTGGAGGCGCGCGACGTGATGCAGGTGCTGCACAACCACCCCGACGCGCCGGCCGACCTGCGCGACAAGGCCTTGCGCCTGGCCGGGCGCGTGATCGAGTTCGACCCCGATGTGCGCGGCGGCGACGGCTGGCGCATCGCGCGCGACATCCTCGAATCGGGCCGTGCACTGGCGCAGATGGAAGCGCTGATCGATGCCCAGGGCCGGCGCGCCGAGGCGCCCGTGCCGGGCCCGTTGACGCACGAGGTGCTGGCCCCGAGCGCCGGCAGCGTGGCGGCCATCGACAACCTGCAGCTGGCGCGCATCGCGCGCCTGGCCGGTGCGCCGCAGGTCGAAGGCGCCGGCGTCGACCTGCTGCACAAGACGGGCGACGTGGTGGCCGCCGGGCAGGCGCTGTACCGCATCCACGCCTGCTACCCGGCCGACCTGCGTTTTGCCTGCGACCTGGCCGGGCGCGGCAGCGGCTACACGCTGGCCACGCTCTGAGAGCGTGAGAGTCTTTCGTTCATGCCCGCTCATCACACCAAAAAGCACCTGCTCGTCGTTGCAAATGCTCGCCATAGCCCGAGCTATG
>PNKD01000194.1 GCA_013822265.1 Leptothrix sp. (in: b-proteobacteria) | reverse complement strand
ACGACCTCAGGCGACCGCCAGGCTCACTCCTCAGTGGAATGTGGCGCCCGGCTCCAGGCTCATACCTCGTTGGACAAGACTGAGGCTTGCCAACGGCAGAGAAGTTGTCATAGAATGCGGAGCTCGGCGCGACCGGAGCGGCTTTCGGTCAAGACAGCGTCGATCAGCATGAAGTTCATGCCTGGAATGACATGCGGGATTAGCTCAGTTGGTAGAGCGATACCTTGCCAAGGTATAGGTCGAGAGTTCGAGTCTCTTATCCCGCTCCAAATATTCAAGACAGGGAAGCTTCGGCTTCCCTTCTTTTTGCCTGAAAATGGCGATCAGGGCGCGATAGCAAAGCGGTTATGCAACGGATTGCAAATCCGTCTAGCCCGGTTCGACTCCGGGTCGCGCCTCCAAGCTTGGCCACAAGCAGGGCTCCCATCGTGGAGCCCTGTTCGCCTTCGGGGGCGCCCGCATAATCATCGGCCGGGCCCGGATGGCGAAATCGGCAGACGCAGCGGACTTAAAATCCGCCGCCCTTCGCGGGGCATACGGGTTCGATTCCCGTTCCGGGCACCACCGCTTCTCCCTTTCCCGATCGACCTGTATCGCAGTCGCACGTTTCGACTCGGAACGCGCAGCTTTGGGTGCAGAATAGAACGATCGTGCTTTTTTAGGTGGAAGCCTCTCGCTGTACAGCAAAGGGTGACGCCTAGAATGAAGCGCTTAACGTAAACGTCAATTCGAGCTCAGGAGCGTCCCACATGAAGGTGCTGGTTCCCGTCAAGCGGGTCGTCGACTACAACGTCAAGGTGCGCGTCAAGAGCGACGGCAGTGGCGTCGACATCGCGAACGTCAAGATGAGCATGAACCCCTTCGATGAGATCGCTGTCGAAGAGGCCGTGCGGCTCAAGGAGAAGGGTGCCGTCACCGAGATCGTCGCCGTGTCCTGCGGCGTCACGCAGTGCCAGGAGACGCTGCGCACCGCGATGGCCATCGGCGCCGACCGCGCCATCCTGGTCGAGTGTGCCGACGAGTTGCAGCCACTGGCCGTGGCCAAGCTGCTGGCGGCGCTGGTGAACAAGGAGCAGCCAGGTCTCGTGATCCTGGGCAAGCAGGCCATCGACGACGACTGCAACCAGACGGGGCAGATGCTGGCCGCGCTGGCCGGCATGCCGCAGGCGACCTATGCCTCCAAGGTGGAGATCGAAGGCGGCGTGGCCACGGTCACCCGCGAGGTCGACGGCGGCACCGAGACGCTCAAGCTGACGCTGCCCGCGGTGATGACCACCGACCTGCGCCTGAACGAGCCGCGCTACGTCACGCTGCCCAACATCATGAAGGCCAAGAAGAAGACGCTGGACGTGCTCAAGCCCGCCGACCTGGGGGTCGACGTGGCGCCGCGCATCAAGACCCTGAACGTCGCCGAGCCGCCCAAGCGCGGCGCCGGCATCAAGGTGCCCGATGTCGCCACGCTGGTCGACAAGCTCAAGAATGAAGCGAAGGTGATCTGACCATGGCTGCACTCGTCATTGCCGAACACGACAACGCCGCGCTCAAGGGCGCGACCTTCAACACCGTCACCGCGGCGCTGGCCTGTGGTGGCGAGGTGCACGTGCTGGTGGCCGGCGCGGGCGCCGCGGCAGCCGCCGCAGCAGCAGCGCAGATTGCCGGCGTGGCCAAGGTGCTGCACGCCGACGCCCCCGGTCTGAACCACGCCCTGGCCGAGACCACCGCCGCGCAGGTGCTGGCCGTCGCGAGGAACTACAGCCACATCCTGTTCCCGGCCACGGCCAGCGGCAAGAACATCGCGCCGCGCGTGGCCGCCCTGCTGGACGTGGCGCAGATCAGCGACGCCACCAAGGTGATCAGCGCCGACACCTTCGAGCGCCCAATCTACGCCGGCAACGCCATCGCCACCGTGCAGAGCAGCGACGCGATCAAGGTCATCACCGTGCGCACGACCGGTTTCGACGCGGCTGCGGCCAGCGGCGGCAGCGCCATGGTGGAGACGCTTGCCGCGGTGGCCGACAGCGGCGGCAGCAGCTTCCAGGGCAGCGAGATCGCCAAGAGCGACCGCCCCGAGCTGACGGCGGCCAAGGTCATCGTCAGCGGGGGCCGTGCGCTGGGCAGCAACGAGAAGTTCGACGCCCTGCTCACGCCGCTGGCCGACAAGCTGGGCGCGGCGCTGGGCGCCAGCCGCGCCGCGGTGGACGCAGGCTATGCGCCCAACGACTGGCAGGTGGGCCAGACCGGCAAGATCGTCGCGCCGCAGCTCTACATCGCGGTGGGCATCAGCGGCGCCATCCAGCACCTGGCGGGCATGAAGGACAGCAAGGTCATTGTCGCCATCAACAAGGACGGCGAGGCGCCGATCTTCAGCGTCGCCGACTACGGCCTGGAGGCCGACCTCTTCAACGCCGTGCCCGAGCTCACCGAGAAGCTCTGACGCGCACGCCGCCCCGGGGCGCCGCAAGACCGGCGCCCTCTTTTCTTTCTGGAGCAGGACATGAGCTATCGCGCCCCGGTCAAGGATATGCTGTTCGTGATGAAGGAGCTGGCCGGCATCGAAGCCGTGGCCCAGTTGCCGGGCTTCGAGGACGCCGGCCTCGACACCGCTGTGGCGGTGCTCGAAGAGTGCGCCAAGTTCAACGAGGGCGTGGTCGCGCCGCTGAACTGGGAGAGCGACAAGAACCCGTCGTCCTTCAAGGACGGCGCGGTGACCACCACGCCCGGCTTCAAGCAGGCTTTCCGGCAGTTCGCCGAGGGCGGCTGGCAGGGCCTGCAGCACCCGGCCGAGTTCGGCGGCCAGGGCCTGCCCAAGCTCATCCATGCCGCCTGCTGCGAGATGGTCAACAGCGCCAGCATCAGCTTCGCGCTGTGCCCGCTGCTCACCGACGGTGCCATCGAGGCCCTGATCACCGCCGGCACGGCCGCGCAGCAGTCGCTGTTCATCCCGAAGATGATCGACGGCAGCTGGACGGGCACGATGAACCTCACCGAGCCGCAGGCCGGCTCGGACCTGTCGGCCGTGCGCACGCGCGCCGAGCCGCAGCCCGACGGCAGCTACAAGCTCTTCGGCACCAAGATCTTCATCACCTACGGCGAACACGACCTGGCCGAGAACATCGTCCACCTGGTGCTGGCGCGCGTGGCGGGCGCGCCCGAAGGCGTCAAGGGCATCAGCCTCTTCATCTGTCCGAAGTTCATGCCCGACGGACAACGCAACGACGTTCACTGCGTGAGCATCGAGCACAAGCTGGGCATCAAGGCCAGCCCGACCGCGGTGCTGCAGTTCGGCGACGGCACGGCGGCGAAGGACGGCCACGGCGCCGGACCCGGCGCCGTGGCCACGCTCATCGGCCAGGAGAACCGCGGCCTCGAGTACATGTTCATCATGATGAACGCCGCGCGTTTCGGTGTCGGCGTGCAGGGCATCGCGTTGGCCGAACGGGCCTACCAACAGGCCGTGTCCTACGCCCGCGACCGCGTGCAGAGCCGGCCGGTGGACGGCTCGATGCGCACCGCTGCGCCCATCATCCACCACCCCGACGTGCGGCGCATGCTCATGACGATGCGCGCCCACACCGAGGGCTGCCGCGCGATGGCGCTGGTGGGCGCCGCGGCCTACGACGCCGCGCATGCCCACGCCGATGCCGAGGTGCGCCAGCAGAACCAGGCCTTCTACGAGTTTCTGGTGCCGCTGATCAAAGGCCTGTCCACCGAGATGGCGTTGGACGTGGCCAGCCTGGGCGTGCAGGTGCACGGTGGCATGGGCTTCATCGAGGAGACCGGCGCGGCGCAGTACCTGCGCGACGCCAAGATACTGACCATCTACGAGGGCACGACGGCGATACAGGCCAACGACCTGGTGGGCCGCAAGACAGCGCGCGACGGCGGCGCGGTCGCGCTGGGCATCGCCGGCCAGATCGAGGCCACCGAGCAGGCGCTGCGGGCGCGCGGCAGCCAGGCGTGCCAGGCCATGGCGCGCCGGCTGGGCGCGGCCCGTGCGGCCTTCGTCGACGTCGTCGGTTTCGTCGCGGGGCGGAGCAAGGCCGAACCCAACGCCGTCTTCGCCGGCAGCGTGCCCTACCTGATGCTGGCTGGCACCACTGTCGCCGGCTGGCAGATGGCGCGCGCGCTGATGGCGGCCGAAGACGCGCTCTGTGCGGCGGCGCCCGACACCGACGCGGCCTTCATGCAAGCCAAGGTCGCCACGGCGCGCTTCTACGGCGACCACATCCTCAACAAGGCGGCCGGCCTGCGCGACAGCATCGTCGAAGGCGCCGACGCCGTCACCGCCATGGCATTGGAGTCGTTCTGATGGGCCTGCCCCCCGCATTGCAGCGCGCGCCGCTGCCCATCATCGGCGCGCCGCTGTTCATCATCAGCAACCCCAAGCTCGTCATCGCGCAGTGCCAGGCCGGCGTGATCGGCTCCATGCCGTCGCTGAATGCCCGGCCCGCTTCGCAGCTGGACGAGTGGCTGGCCGAGATCACCGAAACCCTGGCCGCCTGGGACCGCGACCACCCCGACCGGCCTGCCGCGCCTTTCGCCATCAACCAGATCGTGCACAAGAGCAACGACCGGCTCGAGCAAGATCTGCAGGTCTGCGCCAAGTACAAGGTGCCCATCGTCATCACCTCGCTGGGTGCGCGGGTCGACGTCAACGAGGCCGTGCACGGCTGGGGCGGCGTGGTGCTGCACGACATCATCAACAACGCCTTCGCGCACAAGGCGATCGAGAAGGGCGCCGACGGCCTGATCGCGGTGGCCGCCGGCGCCGGCGGCCACGCCGGCGTGAAGAGCCCGTTCGCGCTGGTGCAGGAGATACGCGAGTGGTTCGAAGGCCCGCTGGCCCTGAGCGGCGCCATCGGCAGCGGCGCCGGCGTGCTCGCGGCGCTGGCTGCCGGTGCCGACTTCGCCTACATCGGCTCGGCCTTCATCGCCACCGAGGAGGCGCGTGCGTCCGACGCCCACAAGCAGTGCATCGTCGACAGCAACAGCGACGACATCGTCTACAGCAACCTGTTCACCGGCGTGCACGGCAACTACCTCAAGCCCAGCATCCGCGCCGCCGGCCTGGACCCCGACCACCTGCCCGAGAGCGACCCGACGAAGATGGACTTCGGCGGCGGCGAGGGCGCCAAGAAGGCCTGGAAGGACATCTGGGGCTGCGGCCAGGGCATCGGCGCCGTGAAGGCCGTGGTGCCTGCCGCGACGATGATCGCGCGCCTGGTCGGCGAGATGCAGGCGGCGCGCCGCCGCCTGGGCCTGCCCGCCTAGGCGGCCCAGGTGCACAGGCCGGCGCCAGGCGTCGAGTGGAGTC
>PNKD01000193.1 GCA_013822265.1 Leptothrix sp. (in: b-proteobacteria) | reverse complement strand
AGCACCAGCGCCGAGTCGCCGCTGGGCCCGACGATGTGCCGCGCACGCAGGTGCACCTGGCGCCGTCTGCCGTGGGCAGCGCCTGCTGCAGTTCGGCGATGTGCGGCTCCTGCGGCAGGCCGCGCTCGAGCCAGACTCGAAGCTCGGGCTGCTGCCATCGGCCGCCGCCGGCGTCGAAGATCGACCGGCCTCGCGTGTCCTGCGGCGTGCCGCCGAACTCGTGGTGGTAGGCCCGGTTGGACGAGATCACCTGGAGCCCGGCGTCCAGCACCAAGAGCGGGTCGTGCACGGTGTCGACGGTGGCTTCGGCCAGGTCGCGGGCCTTGCGCGTGGCGATGGCGTTCACGCGCTCGGTGACGTCGGTGAAGGTGAGCACGACGCCGTCGATCAGGTTGTCCACCGTGCGATAGGGTTGGATGCGCGCCAGGTACCAGGTGCCGGCGGCGGTGCAGACCTCGCGCTCCACGGGCACCAGCGTGTCGAGCACGGCCTGCGCGTCGGGCAGCAGGTCGTTGCCCTGCAGTTCGCTGCGGATGTCGGCCAGCGGCCGGCCGACATCGCTGGCCGACAGGCGACAGACGCGCAGCGCGTCGCGCGTGAAGCGCCGGATGAGCAACCGGCTGTCGAGGAAGATGGTGCCGACGCGGATGTTGTCGAGCAGGTTCTTCATGTCGTCCTGCATGCCGGCGATCTGCTCGATCTTGTTCTGCAGCTCGGAGTTGACGGTCACCAGCTCTTCGTTGACCGACTGCAATTCTTCCTTGGAGGTCTCGAGTTCCTCGTTGGTCGACTGCAGCTCCTCGTTGGTCGACTTCAGCTCGTCGTTCGAGGCCTGCTGCTCCTCGAGCATGGCGCTCATGCTCTGCTTGGCGTAGGCCGGTTCGCGTTCGAGCTCGAGCACATGCGGCACTTCGCCGGCCGTGGCGGCGCCGGTGCGGCGCCGCTGTGGCTTGGCCGGCGCGGTGGCCGGCGTCTGGAAGCTGACCAGCAGCGCGCCGGGCGGGCCCTCGGGGTCGGGCATGGGCCGCACGCTCAGCACCACCTGGCGCGTGTCGCCGTTGGACTTCACGACGACCTCGCGGTGGAGTGTCGGCTGGCCTTCGGTGGCCGCCTGCCGCAGCGCCTCACGCAGCGCCAGGGGCAGGCCCTCGCGCGCCATCTCCACCAGGTTGTGCGTGGGCTGGCCCGGCGCCGGGCGCAGCCAGCTGCCGGTATCGCCCTGCACGTAGAGTACCTGGCCCTGCATGTCGGTGACCACCGAGGGCGGCGCGTAGGCCTGCAGCAGCATGCGCCGCGCCGCCTCGGCCACCTGGGTCTCGCGCGTGCCGCGCGCCGGGCCTATGGGGGCGGGCCGCGCGGTCTCGGCCGTCCACGACAGCCCGCCGCCCAGCACGGCGCGCGTCGACGCACCGCTGCGCCGGGCGCGGTAGATCTTGTAGCGCCGGTCGATGGGCTCGAACAGCTCGGTGTGGTGGCCCACGCTCTCCGACGGCGACCGCATCAGCACGCCACCGGGGCGCAGCGCGTGGTGAAAGGCGGGCACGAGCCGGTTCTGCAACTCGGGCTCGAGGTAGATCATCAGGTTGCGGCAGGACAGCAGGTCGAGCCGGGTGAAGGGGGGCCTTGATCACGCTCTGCACCGCGAAGACGACCATCTCGCGCACGTCCTTGCGCACGCGGTAGCCGGCGCCGTCCTTGGTGAAGAAGCGGCGCAGCCGTTCGGGCGAGACGTCCTGCGCGATGTTGGGCGGGTAAAGGCCGGCGCGGGCGGTGTCGATGGCGTCGTCGTCGAGGTCGGTGGCGTAGAGCTGCACCTTGAGGTCGAGGTTCAGCTCGTCCATGGCCTCGCGCAGCAGCATGGCGATCGAGTAGGCCTCTTCGCCGGGGGCACAGCCGGCGACCCAGACGCGCAGCACGCTGCCTGCGCCCCGGCCGCGCAGCAATTCGGGCAGCACCGTGTTGCGCAACACGGCAAAGGCCTCTGGGTCACGGAAGAAGCGGGTGACGTTGATGAGCAGTTCGCGGAACAGCGCCGCGAGCTCGGCCTGGTGGGTGCGCAGGTGGCGTGCGTAGACCTCGGCGTCGGGGACGCCCTGCAGGGCCATGCGGCGCTCGATGCGCCGGTCGAGGGTGCTCTTCTTGTAGTGGCTGAAGTCGTGCCCTGTGCCGGCGTGCAGCAGGTTCAGGATCTTGGGCAGGCCCTGCACCTCGGGCACGGGGCCCCCTGCGCGGGCCGGCGAAACGGCCAGGGCGCGGCGGCTCTCCAGCAGGGCGCGCGGCATGTGCTCGACGGCCAGCACGTGCGTGGCGTAGCCCGCCTTGATGGCGCTGGCCGGCATGCCGTCGTAGCGCGCCGTGGTCGGCTCTTGCACCAGGCACAGCGCGCCGGCACCGAAGACCGCGCGCAGGCCCAGCGTGCCGTCGGTGCCGGTGCCCGAGAGGATGATGGCCGCGGCGTCCTCGCCGCGGTCGTCGGCCAGCGAGCGCAGGAAGGCGTCGATGGGCAGGCGCTGGCCACGCGGCTCGGTGGGCACGCTCAGGCGCAGCAGCCCATGCAGCATCACCATGTCGCGGTTGGGCGGGATGACGTGCACGCGCTTGGGCTGCACCGGCATCTCGTCTTTCGCCTCGACCACCGGCATCGCTGTGCTGCGCTGCAGGATCTCGGACAGGATGCTGGCGTGGCTGGGGTCGAGGTGCTGCACGACGACGAAGGCCATGCCGCTGTCGGGCGGCATCTGGCGGAAGAACTGCTCCAGCGCTTCGAGGCCACCGGCCGAGGCGCCCAGGCCGACTACGACGAAACGCGCGGCATCGGCGCCAGCCCCCGGGGCCGGCGTCACGGTGTGCGCGCCGGGCGGCGGGGTTCTTGTCTTGCGTGTCTGCGCGGCCCGCTTGCGTTCCCCGGCCTTGGCAGGCCGGGCCGTGGCGCTCGGTTTTTTTGTTGCCATGCAGGCTCTCGCAATCGCCGCACCGCGACAGGCCCGACGGGCTGTCCGTGGGGCCGCGCATGGGGCTACTTCACGATGGTCGGCAATGTCGCCGCGGGGCAGCGCATGGCGGCGAACTCACGCCGGATCCTGCCCGGGTCCGGAGCCTGTCGGCTGCACGCCCGGGCTGCCGCCGGCCCAGGTGCTGCCCAGCAAGGCGGTCAGGTCGAGCAGCGGTGGCCCGGCATCGGCGCTGGGGCCGGTTTGCGAAGGCGGCGTCAGCACGGCCTGGTCGAAGTGCGCCAGCAATTCATCGCCGATGAAGCGGGTGCGCGGCGCATAGAGGTGGCGCTCGCCCCAGGCGCGCTGCTGCGTGACGTGGAAGCGCTGCGGCACCCACAGCGTGAGGCTGTCCTTGGCGCGTGTCATGCCGACATAGAGCAGCCGGCGTTCTTCCTCGATCTCTGCGGCCCGGCCGGTGGCCATGTCGGCCGGCATGCAGCCGTCGACCATGCGCAGCAGGTGCACCGCGCTCCACTCCTGGCCCTTGGCCGAGTGCAGGGTGGACAGCACGAGGTAGTCGTCGTCGCGGTGCGGTGGGCCGGCTTCGTCGCCGGTGGCGGCGGGCGGGTCGAGCGTGAGCTCGGTGACGAAGTGGTGGCGGCTGCCGTGCTGGCCGGCCAGGCGCAGCAGCGCGTCGAGGTCGCCGCGGCGCACGCGGGCGTCGTCGTGCAGGCGCTCGAGGTGCGGCTGGTACCAGTCGATGGCGCGCTGCAGGTCGGCCGGCCAGGCCGGCTCGTCGCGCAGCTGCGCCATCACCTGGGCCAGCGCGGCCCAGCCGGCACGCGCCGCGGGCGGCGGCTTGAAGGCGGCCAGGTCGCCGCCGCCATCGAGCAGCCGCGCCACGCTGGCCGGCCCCAGGCCCGGCACCAGCCGCGCGCAGCGCGCCGCGGCGCCGCGCGCGGCCGGGTTGTCGGCCCAGCGCAGCACGGCCACCACGTCCTTCACATGCGCAGCCTCGAGAAAACGCAGGCCGCCGTACTTGACGAAGGGCACGCGCCGGCGCACGAGTTCGAGTTCGAGCGCGGCGCTGTGCGTGGCGGTGCGGAACAGCACTGCCTGGCGGCGCAGCAGGATGCCGGCCTCGCGCTCGGCCAGCACGGCGTCGGCCACGCCGTGCGCCTCGGCGGCCTCGTCGGCGACGGTGACGAGGCGCGGGCGCAGGCCCTCGCCGCGCCGGCTGTGCAACTGCAGCGCGCGTCCGCCGGCGGCCTGCGCGATGACGGCGTTGGCGGCGGCCAGAATGGCGGGCGTGGAGCGGTAGTTCTCGGTCAGCGTCAGCACCAGTGCCTGCGGCGTGCAGCGCGCCGGCAGGTCGCGCAGGTGGCGCGGGTCGGCGCCGCGGAAGGCATAGATCGCCTGCGCGTCGTCGCCCACGGCCGTGAGGCCCTGGCCGCCGGGGCGCAGCGCGTGCACGATGTCGGCCTGCAGCGCGTTGACGTCCTGCACCTCGTCGACCAGGACGTGGTCGAAGCGCGCGCGCAGCCGCGACGCGCTGGCCGGGGCCTGCAGCAGGTGCCAGCAGGCCAGCAGCAGGTCGTCGAAGTCGAGGCTGTGCTGCGCGCGCTTGGCCGCGGCGTAGGCCGCGAACAGCGAGCCCAGCGCTGCCTCGTGCACGGCGCACCACGGGAAGTGCTCGCGCAGCACCTCGGCCAGCGGCGCGCGCGTGTTGATGCAGCGCGAATGGATGGCCAGGCAGGTGGGCGCCAGCGGGAAGCGCGCGCGCCCCTCGGTCTCGGCCAGGCCGGCGGACTGGCGCGCCTGGGCCATCAGCTCTTCGGCGTCGCCGCGGTCGAGCACGGTGAAGCCCTCGTTCAGCCCGACGTGGCGTGCCTCGTCGCGCAGCAGGCGCGCCGCCACGCCGTGGAAGGTGCCGCACCACGGCAGGTGCGGCGGCGCCACCGAGGCCGGCAGGCCGGCCAGGCGGTGCAGCAGCCGGGCAGCGCGCGCCGCCATCTCGCCGGCGGCGCGGCGCGAGAAGGTGATGAGCAGCAGCCGCTGCGGGTCGGCCCCCTGCTGCACCAGCCAGGCCACGCGCGCCGCCAGCGTGCTGGTCTTGCCGCTGCCGGCGCCGGCCAGCACCAGCAGTGCGCGGTCGTGCGGCGGATGCGTAGCGGCGGCACGCTGGCTCTCGTTGAGGCCGGCCAGCGTGCCGACATCGGGCACAACGCCGGAAGCGAGGCGGGGTGCGGCGGGTTCGACCGTGAGCGATGTCGGGGCGGTGGTGGACATGCCCAACTGTATGCCTGTCCAGCTGCATGGCGCAGCCGATGAGGCTGGCCTGCCCGGCAGGACTCGAACCTGCGACCCCCAGCTTAGAAGGCTGGTGCTCTATCC
>PNKD01000192.1 GCA_013822265.1 Leptothrix sp. (in: b-proteobacteria) | reverse complement strand
GACGCCCGCAGGGCCAAGGAAGCCATGGACGAGAGCGAGCGCCGTGCGATCGCGCTGCAAGAGGCCGAAGAACTGGCGGCGGTGCAGATGGCCAACGTCGACGCGGCGACTGCTGCTGCGGCGGCGGCGTCAGGCGACGCGCCCGAATGAGGCGCGCGCCACGCTGATCGCCAGAGGGCGGCCCGTGGGCCGCCCTTTTTCACGGCTGGGCCGATGGGGGTGGTGATGTCGGCAGCTTCGGCCAGTGCCGCGCCTGGGTGATGCACAGGCCCGTGCGCCAGGCACGCTTGCCCAGGCGCAGCAGGGCGCGATCGTGGCTCAGCAGCCAGGTGGCCCGATGGGCGAGCGCCAGGTCGAGAAAGACCTGGTCGTCGGGGTCGCTGCAGCGCAGGTGCAGCGGCGCTACGGGCGGCGTCGGCAGCAGTGTCGCCAAACGGTCGAAGGTTGCGAGCGACTGCTCACTGTCTGGGTTCCACTTTGCCAGGCTGCGGTAGCCCAGGGTGCGAGCCAATTCGTCTCGCATGCCGGTACAGGCCAGCCAGCGCAGACGACCCTTCTGGATGGCCGAGGCGACGGTGGCGACGCTGTCGTCTGCGAACACCAGCCAGTCCAGCACCGTGTTCGTGTCCAGCACCACGGCAGGGGTTGCGGAAAGGGGCAAAGCGGGCGTGATGGGTATACAGCTTGTCGGTAAGCGCGTCGCGGAATATACTCGAGGGCTTTTCGGCAGACTTTGCCGCGCCGTGCCATGGCCTCAGACCCTTGAGGCGCCCTGTGCCGGCCGCTGATGCCGGGCCCCATCTGAGCTCTCGCCCGCGGTGACCCACCCGCTGAGCGCCTGCCACCTGAAGCCCCTGCTGGCCCGAAAAGACCGCGTTAGCTTCAAACGGGAACAAGCAACCAATGCCAACCATCAACCAGCTCGTGCGCCAGGGCCGTCAGGTCGAAGCCACGAAATCCAAGTCGCCTGCGATGCAGAACAGCCCGCAGCGCCGCGGCGTCTGCACGCGTGTCTACACCACCACGCCGAAGAAGCCGAACTCGGCCCTGCGCAAGGTCGCCAAGGTGCGCCTGACCAACGGGTTCGAGATCATCAGCTACATCGGCGGTGAAGGTCACAACCTGCAGGAACACAGTGTCGTGCTCGTGCGCGGCGGCCGTGTGAAGGACCTGCCGGGCGTGCGCTACCACATCGTGCGCGGCTCGCTCGACCTGCAGGGCGTCAAGGATCGCAAGCAGTCGCGTTCCAAGTACGGCGCCAAGCGTCCCAAGAAGGCCTGACGGCCGGTGGGGCCCCTCGCGGGCCGCACTGCCGCAGCGCTGCGGCCCTGCATGTCGCACGGGCCGAGTAAGTGAAGGGTCGGTTGGCCCTTCGCGGCGCGCGCCGAAAGGTGTGCGCCAACTGAAACCGAAGAAGGAAGACTCCCATGCCACGTCGTCGCGAAGTACCCAAACGCGAGATCCTGCCCGACCCGAAGTTCGGCTCCATCGATCTGTCCAAGTTCATGAACGTCATCATGGAATCGGGCAAGAAGGCCATCGCCGAGCGCATCATCTATGGCGCCCTCGACCAGGTCGAGAAGAAGGCCAACAAGGATCCGCTGGAGATCTTCATGGTCGCGCTGAACAACATCAAGCCGATGGTCGAGGTGAAGTCCCGCCGCGTCGGTGGTGCGAACTACCAGGTTCCCGTGGAAGTTCGCCCCATCCGCCGGCAGGCCCTGGCCATGCGCTGGTTGAAGGAAAGCGCCCGCAAGCGCGGTGAGAAATCGATGGCTGCGCGCCTGGCGAACGAACTGCTCGAGGCCAGCGAAGGCCGCGGCGGCGCCGTCAAGAAGCGCGATGAAGTTCACCGCATGGCCGAAGCGAACAAGGCGTTCTCGCACTTCCGCTTCTAAGCCCCGACTGACGTAGTCCCCGGCCGCCTTTACGGGTTAGCACTAACCCGCAGGCGGCCCCTGCATTTGGAGATTGACCATGGCCCGCAAGACCCCCATCGAGCGCTACCGCAACATCGGTATCAGCGCGCACATCGATGCCGGCAAGACCACCACCACCGAGCGCATCCTCTACTACACCGGTGTGAACCACAAGATCGGTGAAGTGCACGACGGCGCCGCCACGATGGACTGGATGGAGCAGGAGCAGGAGCGCGGCATCACGATCACCTCGGCCGCCACGACCTGCTTCTGGAAGGGCATGGACCTGTCGCTGCCAGAGCACCGCATCAACATCATCGACACCCCCGGCCACGTCGACTTCACGATCGAGGTCGAGCGCTCGATGCGCGTGCTCGACGGCGCCTGCATGGTCTATTGCGCCGTGGGGGGCGTGCAGCCGCAGTCGGAGACCGTCTGGCGCCAGGCCAACAAGTACAAGGTGCCGCGCCTGGCTTTCGTCAACAAGATGGACCGCACGGGCGCGAACTTCTTCAAGGTCTACGACCAGATGAAGGTGCGCCTGAAGGCCAACCCCGTGCCCATCGTGATTCCCATCGGCGCCGAAGAAAACTTCAAGGGCGTGATCGACCTCGTCAAGATGAAAGCGATCATCTGGGACGAGGCCTCGCAGGGCATGAAGTTCGAGTACGTCGAGATTCCGTCCGAGTTGCTGGCCGACGCGAAGAAGTGGCGCGAGAACATGGTCGAGGCTGCCGCAGAGGCCAGCGAAGACCTGATGAACAAGTACCTCGAGTCGGGTGAATTGAGCGAGGCCGAGATCAACGCGGCCATCCGCACCCGCACCATCGCGGCCGAGATCCAGCCGATGTTCTGCGGCACCGCCTTCAAGAACAAGGGCGTGCAGCGCATGCTCGACGGCGTGATCGACTTCATGCCGTCGCCGATCGACGTGCCGCCGGTGCCCGGCACCGACGAGGCCGAACAGCCGATCGTGCGCCGCGCGGCCGACGACGAGAAGTTCTCGGCGCTGGCGTTCAAGCTGATGACCGACCCCTACGTCGGCCAGCTGACCTTCGTGCGCGTGTACTCCGGCGTGCTGAAGTCGGGCGATTCGGTCTACAACCCGATCCGCGGCAAGAAGGAGCGCATCGGCCGCATCCTGCAGATGCACGCCAACCAGCGCGAAGAGATCAAGGAGATCCTGGCCGGCGACATCGCCGCCTGCGTGGGTCTGAAGGACGTCACCACGGGCGAAACCCTGTGCGACCCGGAGAGCATCATCACGCTCGAGAAGATGGTCTTCCCGGAGCCAGTGATCTCGCAGGCCGTCGAGCCCAAGACCAAGGCCGACCAGGAGAAGATGGGCATCGCGCTGGGCCGCCTGGCCGCCGAAGACCCGTCGTTCCGCCTGCGCACCGACGAAGAGTCGGGCCAGACCATCATCTCGGGCATGGGCGAGCTGCACCTGGAGATCATCGTCGACCGCATGAAGCGCGAGTTCGGTGTCGAAGCCAACGTCGGCAAGCCGCAGGTGGCCTACCGCGAGACCATCCGCAAGGCCGTCGAGAACGTCGAAGGCAAGTTCGTGCGCCAGTCGGGCGGCAAGGGCCAGTACGGTCACGTCGTGCTCAAGATCGAGCCGCAGGAGCCGGGCAAGGGCTTCGAGTTCGTCGACGCCATCAAAGGCGGCGTGGTGCCGCGCGAATTCATCCCGGCGGTCAAGAAGGGCATCGAAGACACGCTGCCCAACGGCGTGCTGGCCGGCTACCCGGTGGTCGACGTCAAGGTCTCGCTGACCTTCGGCTCGTACCACGAGGTGGACTCGAACGAAAACGCGTTCAAGATGGCGGCGTCGATGGGCTTCAAGGACGGCTGCCGCAAGGCCACGCCGGTGATCCTCGAGCCGATGATGGCCGTCGAAGTCGAGACGCCGGAAGACTACGCCGGCAGCGTCATGGGCGACCTGTCCAGCCGCCGCGGCATGGTGCAGGGCATGGACGACATGCCTGGCGGTGGCAAGGTCATCAAGGCCGAGGTGCCGCTGTCGGAGATGTTCGGCTACAGCACCACGCTGCGCTCGATGAGCCAGGGCCGGGCGACCTACACGATGGAGTTCAAGCACTACAGCGAGGCGCCCAAGAACGTCGCCGACGCCATCATCACCGCGCGCGGGAAGTAAAGACCACCCCCGAAGCGCCTGCGGCGCTCCCCCTCCAGGGCGCGCCGCGAGCGGCCCGGCAAAGCCGGTTCCGCCGCGGCCACTTGGAAGCACTGCTCACTTCGTCTTCGGCCCCGATGTCTTGCTGCCAGTGGCAAGGCGATGCACGGAGACGTTAAACATTCACTGGCACTGCTCTTTTACGGAGATTGAGAAATGGCAAAAGGTAAATTCGAACGCACGAAGCCGCACGTGAACGTGGGGACGATCGGGCACGTGGACCACGGCAAGACGACGCTGACGGCGGCGATCACGTCGGTGCTGGCGTCCAAGTTCGGTGGCGAGGCCAAGGCCTACGACCAGATCGACGCGGCGCCGGAAGAGAAGGCGCGCGGCATCACGATCAACACCGCGCACGTCGAGTACGAGACGGCCAACCGGCACTACGCGCACGTGGACTGCCCGGGCCACGCCGACTATGTGAAGAACATGATCACGGGCGCGGCGCAGATGGACGGCGCGATCCTGGTGTGCTCGGCCGCCGACGGCCCGATGCCGCAGACGCGCGAGCACATCCTGCTGGCGCGCCAGGTGGGCGTGCCCTACATCATCGTGTTCCTGAACAAGTGCGACATGGTTGACGACGCCGAGCTGCTCGAGCTCGTCGAGATGGAAGTGCGCGAGCTGCTCGACAAGTACGACTTCCCGGGCGACAAGACCCCCATCATCCACGGCAGCGCCAAGCTGGCGATGGAAGGCGACAAGGGCGAGCTGGGCGAGCAGGCGATCATGAAGCTGGCCGACGCGCTGGACAGCTACATCCCGACGCCCGAGCGCGCGATCGACGGCGCGTTCCTGATGCCGGTGGAAGACGTGTTCTCGATCTCGGGGCGCGGCACCGTGGTGACCGGTCGCGTGGAGCGCGGCATCATCAAGGTTGGCGAGGAAATCGAGATCGTCGGCATCAAGGCCACGCAGAAGACCATCTGCACGGGCGTGGAGATGTTCCGCAAGCTGCTGGACCAGGGCCAGGCCGGTGACAACGTGGGCATCCTGCTGCGCGGCACCAAGCGTGAAGACGTCGAGCGCGGCCAGGTGCTGTGCAAGCCGGGTTCGGTCAAGCCGCACACGCACTTCACGGCCGAGATTTACGTGCTGAGCAAGGAAGAGGGCGGGCGCCACACGCCGTTCTTCAACAACTACCGGCCGCAGTTCTACTTCCGCACGACGGACGTGACGGGCGCGGTGGAGCTGCCCAAGGACAAGGAGATGGTGATGCCTGGCGACAACGTCAGCATCACGGTCAAGCTGATCAACCCGATCGCGATGGAAGAAGGCCTGCGCTTCGCCATCCGTGAAGGCGGCCGCACCGTCGGTGCCGGCGTCGTGGCCAAGATCATCGAGT
>PNKD01000191.1 GCA_013822265.1 Leptothrix sp. (in: b-proteobacteria) | reverse complement strand
GAGGAGAAGGTGCTGATCGTCCAGGGCACGGGTTTCAACTGGCGCGCGCACGACCACTTCCGCCTCGTCTTCCTGCCCAACTCGGACGACCTCACCGAGGCCATCACGCGCATCGACCGCTTCCTGGCGCACTACCGCAAACGTCACTCCGTCTGAAAGATTCCATGAACCCGATACAGGTCGGCCTGCTGGGCATAGGCACCGTCGGCAGCGGCACCTTCAGGGTGCTGCGCCGCAACCAGGAAGAAATCCGCCGCCGCGCCGGCCGCGGCATAGCGATCACCATGGTTGCCGACCTCGACACCGAGCGCGCCCGGGCCATCGTCGGCGACGGCGTGCAGGTCGTGGCCGATGCACGCGCGGTGATCGCCAACCCGCAGATCGACATCGTCATCGAGCTCATCGGCGGCTATGGCATCGCCAAGGCGCTGGTGCTCGAGGCGATTGCCGCGGGCAAGCACGTTGTCACCGCCAACAAGGCGCTGCTGGCCGTGCACGGCAGCGAGATCTTCGCCGCCGCGCGCGACAAGGGCGTGATCGTCGCCTTCGAGGCCGCGGTGGCCGGCGGCATCCCCATCATCAAGGCGCTGCGCGAGGGCCTGACGGCCAACCGCATCGAGTGGGTGGCCGGCATCATCAACGGCACCACCAACTTCATCCTGTCGGAGATGCGCAGCAAGGGGCTGGACTTCGGTGTCGCGCTGAAGGAGGCGCAGCGCCTGGGCTACGCCGAGGCCGACCCGACCTTCGACATCGAAGGCGTCGACGCCGCGCACAAGGCCACCATCATGAGCGCCATCGCGTTCGGCGTGCCGGTGCAGTTCGACAAGGCCCACGTCGAGGGCATCACCGCGCTGCAGGCGGCCGACATCCGCTATGCCGAGCAACTGGGCTACCGCATCAAGCTGCTGGGCATCACGCGGCGGCGCGACGACCTCAAGAGCGCCGGCTCGCCGGCCGGCGGCATCGAGCTGCGCGTGCACCCGACGCTGATCCCGGCGAAGCGGCTGATCGCCAACGTCGAAGGCGCGATGAACGCCGTGGTGGTGCAGGGCGACGCCGTCGGCCCGACGCTGTACTACGGCAAAGGCGCGGGCAGCGAGCCCACGGCCAGCGCCGTGATTGCCGACCTCGTCGACATCACGCGGCTGCACACCGCCGACGCCGATCACCGCGTGCCGCACCTGGCCTTCCAGCCCGGCGAGCTGCACGACACGCGCATCCTGCCCATGGCCGAGGTGGTCACCGCCTTCTACCTGCGCCTGGTGGTGGCCGACAAGGCCGGCGTGCTGGCGCGCATCACGGGCATCCTGGCCGACAACGACATCAGCATCGACGCCGTGCTGCAGCGCGAAAGCGCCGAAGGCGAGCGCCAGACCGACCTCGTCATCCTGACGCACGACACGGTCGAGGGGCGCATGACGGCCGCGCTGGCGCTGATGCAGGCCCTGCCCACCGTGCTGGCGCCCATCGTCAAGATCCGCAAGGAAGAACTGAATTGACGCGGCCATGAAGTACATCAGCACCCGGGGCGACGCCACCGAGCGCGGCTTCTCCGACATCCTGCTCGAAGGCCTGGCGCCCGACGGTGGGCTCTACCTGCCCAGACACTATCCGAAGGTCGACGCCGCCACGCTGGCACGCTGGCGCGGCCTGTGTTATGCCGATCTCGCGTTCGAGATCCTGTCGCTGTACATAGACGACATCCCGGCCGCGGACCTCAAGCGCCTGTGCGAGGCCACCTACACCGAGGCCGTGTTCGGCACGCCGCGGATCACGCCGCTGAAGAAGCTGGCCGACACGCACGCGGGCGGCGTGTACCTGCAGGCGCTGTCCAACGGGCCCACGCTGGCCTTCAAGGACATGGCCATGCAGTTGCTGGGCCACCTCTTCGAGTACGAGCTCGCGCGCCGCGGCGAGGCGCTCAACATCCTGGGCGCGACCAGCGGCGACACCGGCAGCGCGGCCGAGTACGCGATGCGCGGCAAGAAGGGCGTGCGCGTCTTCATGCTCAGCCCGCACGGCCGCATGAGCCCCTTCCAGCAGGCGCAGATGTTCAGCCTGCAGGACGCCAACATCCACAACATCGCCGTCGCGGGCGTGTTCGACGACTGCCAGGACATCGTCAAGGCCGTCAGCAACGACCTGGCCTTCAAGCGCCAGTACCGCATCGGCACCGTGAACTCGATCAACTGGGCGCGGCTGCTGGCGCAGGTCGTCTACTACTTCGCCGGGTACTTTCAAGCCACGACGGACGACACCCAGCGCGTGAGCTTCGCCGTGCCCTCGGGCAATTTCGGCAACATCTGCGCCGGCCACGTGGCTCGCATGATGGGCCTGCCCATCGCCCAGCTCGTGGCGGCCACCAACGAGAACGACGTGCTCGACGAGTTCTTCCGCACCGGCACCTACCGCCCGCGCGCCACGGCCGAGACCCACGAGACCAGCAGCCCGTCGATGGACATCAGCAAGGCGAGCAACTTCGAGCGCTTCGTCTTCGACCTGCTCGGCCGTGACGGCCAGAGGACGAAGCAGTTGTTCGGCCACACGCTGGCGCGCGAAGGCGGCTTCACGCTCACGCCCGAAGAGTTCGCGCGCATCCCGGCCTACGGCTTCGTCAGCGGCAAGAGCACGCATGCCGAGCGCCTGGCCACCATCCGCCGCACCTGGGGCGAGAGCCGCATGCTGGTCGACACCCACACCGCCGATGGCCTGAAGGTGGCGCGTGAGCACCTGCGGCCGGGCGTGCCCATGCTGGTGCTGGAGACCGCGCTGCCGGCCAAGTTTGCCGACACCATCGAAGAGGCGCTGGGCTTCAAGCCCGAGCCGCCGCCGGCGCTGCGCGGCATCGAGGCGCTGCCCAAGCGTTTCGTCGTCATGGCGCCCGACGTGGCGGCGGTGAAGCGCCACATCGAAGCGCATTGCCAGGACGCCTGAGCCGCGCATGAACGCCCCGCGCCTGCTGCTCAGCCTGGACGACGCGCTGGCCCGCCTGGTCGCCGCCGCGGCCGGCCACGCCATCGACGAGGTCGAGACCGTCTCCACCTTCGACGCGCTGGGCCGCGTGCTGGCGGCCGACGTGCGTTCGGCGCTGGACGTACCGCCCGCGGACAACACCTCGATGGACGGCTACGCGGTGCGCAGCGCCGACGTTGCGGTGGCTGGCGCGGTGCTGCCGGTGGCGCAGCGCATCCCGGCCGGGCATGTCGGGCAGCCGCTGCAGCCCGGCACCGCGGCGCGCATCTTCACCGGCGGCCAGGTGCCGGCCGGCGCCGACGCCGTGGTCATGCAGGAGCAGTGCGAGGCCTTGGCCGACGCCGGCGGCGGCATGGGCGCCGTCAGGGTCAACGCCGTGCCGGTGCCCGGGCAATGGATACGCCGCCGCGGCGAGGACGTGCAGCACGACAGCGTGGTGCTGCCGCGCGGCACCCGCCTCACGCCGCAGGCGCTGGGGCTGGCCGCCAGCGTCGGCGCCGGCACGCTGGCCGTGCTGCGTCGACCGCGCGTGGCGCTGTTCTCGACCGGCGACGAACTGCAGATGCCGGGCGAGGTGCTGCGCCCCGGCGCCATCTACAACAGCAACCGCTTCACGCTGCGCGCGCTGCTGCAGGCCGGCGGCTGCGAGGTGCAGGACCTGGGCATCGTCGGCGACACGCTGGCCGCCACGCGCGCCGCGCTGCGCGAGGCGGCGGCGCACAACGACCTCATCGTCACCAGCGGCGGCGTCTCGGTGGGCGAAGAAGACCACCTCAAGCCCGCCGCCGAGGCCGAGGGCTCGATGGCGAACTGGCAGATCGCCATCAAGCCCGGCAAGCCGCTGGCGCTGGGCCGCATCCGCCGGGAGGGCGGCAGCGCCGCGCTGCTCATCGGGCTGCCCGGCAACCCGGTCTCGTCCTACGTCACCTACCTGCTGACGGTGGGCACGGCGCTGCGGGCGATGCAGGGCATGCCGACGGCGCTGCCGGCCGGCCTGCCGCTGCGCGCCGACTTCGACTGGCCGCGCCCCGACCGGCGGCGCGAGTTTCTGCGCGTGCGCCTGAACGACCAGGGCGGCCTCGACCTGTTTGCCAACCAGAGTTCGGGCGTGCTGACGTCGGCGGTATGGGCCGACGGCCTGGTCGACAACCCGCCCGGGCAGGCGATCGCGCGCGGCGACAGCGTGCGCTTCGTGCCGCTGGCGGCGCTGGTCACGCGGTGAGGGGCGCGCGATGAAGGTGCAGGTGCGTTATTTCGCCTCGCTGCGCGAGGCCCTGGGTGCGCAGGAGGCGGTGGAACTGCCGGCCGGCAGCACGCTGGGCACGCTGCGCGACCAGCTCATCGCCAGCAGCCCGCGCCATGCCCAGGCGCTGGCACGAGGGCGGGCGCTGCGTGGCGCCGTCAATCAGGCCATGGCCGACGACGCGAGCGCCGTGCCCGAAGGCGCCGAAGTGGCCTTCTTTCCCCCTGTGACGGGCGGATAGGGCAGCATGCCGGCCATGGCCTCCCGCGTCAGCATCCAGACCCATGACTTCGACCTCGGCGTCGAGGTCGCTGCGCTGCGCGCCGGCGACCCCGCCGTGGGGGCCGTGGCCAGCTTCATCGGCACGGTTCGCGACCGCAACGGCGGCGGCGCCGGCGAGGTCAGCGCGATGGAGCTCGAGCACTACCCGGGCATGACCGAGAAGTCCATCGAGGCCATGATCGACGAGGCGCAGCGCCGTTTCGACATTCGCGCCGCGCGCGTCGTGCACCGCGTCGGCCCGCTGCTGCCGGGCGACCAGATCGTGCTCGTGGCGGTGAGCTCGGCGCACCGCGGCCAGGCCTTCCAGGCCTGCGAGTTCCTGATGGATTACCTGAAGACGCAGGCGCCTTTCTGGAAGAAGGAAACCACCGCCGAGGGGGCCCATTGGGTCGACGCCCGTGTCTGCGACGACGCGGCGCTGGCGCGCTGGGGCATCGTGGCGGCCAATGGCTGAGGCGGCCGCCGGCACCCCGGTCGGCCCGGCGCAGTTGCGCGCCGCGCTCGGCCGCTACACCACGGGCGTGACCATCGTCACCTGCCTGGGCGCCGGTGGCCAGCCGGTCGGGCTGACGGTCAACTCGTTCAACGCGCTGTCGCTGACGCCGCCGCTGGTGCTGTGGTCGTTGCGGCTGGAAAGTCCCAGCCTGGCGGCCTTCTCCGACGCCGGCCACTTCGGCGTCAGCGTGCTGGCCGAGGACCAGATCGATCTGTCGCGTCGGTTCGCCTCCAGCGCCGACGAGAAGTTTTCCGCCGGCGACTGGGCGCCAGGCGCCGCCGGCGTGCCGCTGCTTGTCGGCGCCGTTGCCGTGTTCGAGTGCAGCAAGGTCTCGCAGCAGACCGCGGGCGACCACCTGCTGTTCATCGGCGAGGTGCTGGCCGTGCACGAGCAGGCCACGACGCCGCTCGTGTACCACGCCGGCCACTACCGGCAACTGGGCGAGTTGCTCTAGGCCGGCGGGCGAGGAGGGGCGGTGTGCCGCGGCCGCTCA
>PNKD01000190.1 GCA_013822265.1 Leptothrix sp. (in: b-proteobacteria) | reverse complement strand
GGTACTGGCGCTTGATCTCCTGCTCGGCGCGGTCGATCAGCGCGCGGTCGAACGGCAGGCCCTCGCCGATGCCGGCGTCGCGCAGGCTCTTGGTCAGCGGGTCCTTGTCGAATTCCTTCAGCCCGACGAAGGTCACGGCGCCGATGATCGAACGCTCGTCGACGATGATCACCGCGACCTCGCCCTCGATCTCGATGCGCACGTCCTTGAACAGGCCCGTGGTGAACAGCGCACGCAGCGCTGCCGAGCCCTTGTCGTCGGTATACGTGTCGCCGATGCGGAAGGGCAGCGCGGCAAAGACGGTGCCGGGGTCGGTGCGCTGCAGGCCCTCGACGCGGATGTCCTTGAGCACGAAGGGCGCGGCGGCCAGCGCCGCGGGTGAAACGGCAGCCGTGGCAACCGCCACGACGAGGGCCGCGGCAGGGCTGAACCGGCCGACAGGCCCGAGCGGAGAGACAGGGAACATGGGATTCAGTGAAGGCCCAGGAGGCGGGCTACGTCGTTGAAAAGGGCGACCGACATCATCATCAACAGCACGACGATGCCACCGCGTTGCAGCCTGGCCAGCCAGAGGTCGGAGACGGGGCGGCCGGTGACGCCCTCGAAAATGTAATACATGAGGTGGCCGCCATCGAGCATGGGCAGCGGCAGCAGGTTGAGCACGCCCAGGCTGACACTGACCAGCGCCAGGAAGCCGAGGTAGTAGGCCAGGCCCTGGTTCACCGACTGGCCGGCGTAGTCGGCGATGGTCAGCGGGCCGCTGAGGTTCTTCAGCGACGCCTGGCCGATGAGCATGCGGCCGAGCATCTTCACCGTCAGCGCCGCGACGTCCCATGTGCGCACGGCACCCTGCCACAGGCCGTCGAAGACGCCGTGGCGAACGGTCTCCATCAGCGGCGGCTGGCCCGGCGCGGCGTCGATGCGGCCGAAGGTCTGGCCGCGCTCGCTCATCACGCGCGGCGTGACCTCGATGTCGATGCGCCGGCCGGCGCGCTCTACGACCCATCGCTGCGGGCTGGCCTTGCCGTCGCGCAGGTTGCCGCGCACGAGTTCGACCACCGTCTGCGCGTCGGCTATGGGCTGGCCATCGATGCTCAGCACGCGGTCGCCGGCGCGCAGGCCGGCGACGGCGGCGGGGCCGCCGGTCTTGACTTCACCCAGCACCGGCTCGCGCCAGGGGCCGCCCAGGCCGATGCGCCTGGCGAGTTCGCCGTCGACCTCGTCGGGCGCGATGCCGCTGAGGTCCAGGCGCAGCGTGCGCGAGCCGCGGCCGTCGTGGTCGCTCACCTGCAACTGCACGGGCTGGCGCTTCAACGCGGCCTGCGTCAGTTCCCAGCGCAGGTCGGTGAGCGAGCGCAGGTCCTGCCAGTCGTCGCCCTCGTGCGACAGCGCGCGCACCCAGTCGCCGGCGCGCAGGCCCGCGCGGTCGGCCAGGCTGCCCGCCACGGGCGGGCCGAGCAAAGCCTTGGGTTCCTGGATGCCGATCCAGTGCGCCGCGGCGTAGAGCAGCACTGCCAGGCCGAGGTTGGCCAGCGGCCCGGCCGACACGATGGCCGTGCGCTGCCACAGCGTCTTGCGGTTGAAGGCGCGGCTGACTTCGCCCTTCGCCACGGGGGCCTCGCGCTCGTCGAGCATGCGCACATAACCGCCCAAAGGCAGTGAGCAGACGACGAACTCGGTGGCGTCGGGGCCGCTTTGGCGACGCCAGAGAACGCGCCCGAACCCGACGGAGAAGCGCAGCACCTTGACACCGCAGGCGACGGCGACGCGGTAGTGCCCGTATTCATGGATGACGACCAGGATGCCCAGCGTGAGCAGGAAGGCCAGCACGGTGGTGATCACGCGGCCAGTTCCTTCATGAGTTGCCTTGCCATGGCGCGGGCGCGCGTGTCGAGTTCGATCAGGTCATCCAGGTCGTGGTCGGCGCTCAGGCGGGGCTCCAGTCGGTCGATGGTGCGGGCGTTCAGCGTGTGAATCGCCGTGAATGCAATCGTTCCGTCGAGAAAGGCGTCGACGGCGACTTCGTTGGCGGCGTTCAGCACGGCGGTGCTGCCGGCGGGCGCACGCAGCGCATCCCAGGCCAGTTGCAGCCCGGGGAAGCGGCGTGGGTCGGGCGGCTCGAAAGTCAGGCCCTGGGCCATCTGCAGGAAGTCGAGTCGCGGCGCGCCGGATTCGATGCGCTCGGGGAACGAGAGCCCGTAGGCGATCGGCACCTTCATGTCGGGCGTGCCCAGCTGCGCCAGCACGCTGCCGTCGCGGCACACGACCATCGAATGGATGATGCTCTGAGGATGGACGACGACGCGTATGTTCCCGGGCGCGAGGTCGAAGAGCCAGCGCGCCTCGATGACCTCGAGCGCCTTGTTCATCATGGTCGCCGAGTCGACCGAGATCTTGCGTCCCATGACCCAGTTCGGGTGCGCCACGGCCTGTGCCGGCGTCACGCCGTGCAGGGTGTCGGGATCACGATGCCGGAAGGGGCCGCCGCTGGCGGTGAGCACGATGTGGTCGATGCGCCGCGCCCAGGTGCTGCGGTCCTCGGGCAGGCACTGGAAGATCGCGGAGTGTTCGCTGTCTATGGGCAACAAGGTGGCGCCGCCCTCGGCGACGGCGCGCATGAAGAGCGCACCGCCGACGACCAGCGCCTCCTTGTTGGCCAGCAGCAGCCGCTTGCCGGCGCGTGCCGCCGCCATGCAGGGCGGCAGGCCGGCGGAGCCGACGATGGACGCCATCACGCAGTCGACGTCGTCGGCCGCGGCCAGATCACACAGTGCCGGCGCGCCGGCCTGCACCTCGGTGGCGCTGCCCGCGGCGCGCAGCGCGGCCTGCACCTCGGCCGCGCGCCCGGGCGTCGGCACCACGGCCACCCGCGGCCTGAACTGCAGGCACTGCTGCACCAGCAGCTCGACACGCTGGTACGAACTCAGGCCGACGACGTCGAAACGATCGGGATGACGGGCCACGACGTCGAGCGTGCTCGTGCCCACCGAGCCGGTGGAGCCGAGGATGGCCAGGCGCTGGCGCGGCGCGCTCATCGCCAGCCCGCCAGGGCCGTGAGCGCCAGCGCCGCGGGCAGCACCGGCACCAGCGCGTCGACGCGGTCGAGCACGCCGCCGTGGCCGGGCAGCAGGCGGCTGCTGTCCTTGGCACCGGCGGCGCGCTTGACGAGCGACTCGACGAGGTCGCCGACGACGCTCAGGCCGCTCAGCAGCACCAGGCCCAGCGCCAGGCCGGCGGCGCCCAGCGCGCCGTGCAGACGTGTGTAGAGGCTGGGGCCGCCGACGGCGAAGCGGCCGTCGATCCAGATCCACAACAGCGCCAGCAGCACCACGCCGGCCATGCCCGACCACACGCCTTCCCAGCTCTTGCCCGGGCTGATGCTGGGCGCGAGCTTGCGCCGGCCCAACGCGCGGCCGCCGAAATAGGCCGCAACGTCGGCCATCCAAACCAGGCACAGCACGGAGAGCATGTAGTTGATGCCGATGGCGTGCGCCTGCGCCAGCGCCAGCCAAGCCGCCCACAACGCCAGCAGGCCCAGCAACCAGCGCGCGGCACGCGGCAGCTTAGGCCAGGCAGACGGCCCGCTGCGCAGCGCGACAGCGCCCGCGACGAGCCACAGCGCCAGGCTGCCCCACCACAGCGCCGCGGGCGCCTTGCTGGTCCATCCGGCGGCCATCGCGGCGGCTCCGCCAAGCGCGATGACGAAGCCCATGCTCAGCGCAGCCGCCTGCTCGGCCTGGTTGAGGCGGCCCCATTCCCAGCCGGCGGCCGACAGCAGCGCCAGGGTCAGCAGCGCGAACGGCCAGGGGCTGGGTGCCGCGAGCGTGCCCAGCAACAAGGCCACGAGCACGAGGGCCGTGATGACACGCTGCAGCAGCATCCCGCTCAGGTGCCTTCGGGCACGACCTGGGGTGGCCGGATCGAGCCG
The DNA here is from genome assembly GCA_013822265.1 of Leptothrix sp. (in: b-proteobacteria). Classification (GTDB taxonomy): domain Bacteria; phylum Pseudomonadota; class Gammaproteobacteria; order Burkholderiales; family Burkholderiaceae_C; genus Rubrivivax. The sequence goes on along the minus strand of PNKD01000190.1, from coordinate 1,606 downwards.
AAGCGGCGATCCCGCTGCGCATAGGCCGTGAGCGCGGCGTCGATTTCGGCGCTGCCGAAGTCCGGCCACAGGCACTCGGTGAAGAAGAGTTCGGAGTAGGCCGTCTGCCAGAGCAGGAAATTGCTGATGCGCATCTCGCCGCCCGTGCGGATGAACAGGTCGGGGTCGGGCGCGAAGCTCAAGGCCATGTGACTGGCCAGCCAGGTCTCGTCGATCTGCTCGGGCCGCAGGCCCTCGGCCACCGCCCGGCGGCAGGCCTGCACCACGTCCCAGCGGCCACCGTAGTTGAAAGCCACGCTGAGCGTGATGCGGTGGTTGTCCTTGGTCAGCGCTTCGGCATGCTCCCAGGCTTTGCGCAGCTTGTCGGAGACCGTCGAGCGGTCGCCGACGATGCGGATGCGCACGCCGTCGCCGGCCAGCTTGGTGAGGTACTTCGACACCGCGACCAGCACCAGGCTCATCAGGCCCGACACCTCTTCGGTCGGCCGCTTCCAGTTCTCCGACGAGAACGCGAACACGGTGAGGTACTGCACGCCGCGATCGGCGAAGGCGTTCACGGCCCGCACCAGCGCGTCGACGCCCTGCTTGTGGCCGAAGAAGCGCGGCATGAAACGCTGGCGCGCCCAGCGGCCGTTGCCGTCCATCACCAGCGCCACGTGCCGGGGCACGGCGAGCAGCGTGTCATCGCTCGTCGACGGGTTCACCGAGGTTGCCGAGGCGGCCAGCGAGAGGTTGGGCATGGACGAGGCGCAGTCGGAGGGCACGTTCAGACGGCCATCACTTCCGCTTCCTTGCCCTGCACCAGGCGGTCGATCTCGGCGATGGTGCGGTCGGTCATGCGCTGCACCTCGTCCTGCGCGCGGCGCTCTTCGTCCTCGGGCACTTCCTTGTCCTTGAGCAGCCTCTTCAGGTGCTCGTTGGCCTCGCGGCGCACGGCGCGCACGGCGATCTTGGCTTCCTCGCCGGCGTGACGCACGACCTTGGTGAGCTCCTTGCGGCGCTCTTCGGTCAGCGCGGGCATGGGCACGCGCAGCAGTTCACCCTGCGAAGCCGGGTTGAGACCGAGGTCGGACTCGCGGATGGCGCGTTCGATCTTCGGGCCCATGCCCTTCTCCCAGGGCTGCACGCCGATCGTGCGCGCGTCGAGCAGCGTCACGTTGGCGACCTGGCTGATGGGCACCATCGAGCCGTAGTAGTCGACGTGCACCTGGTCGAGCAGGCCCGGGTGGGCGCGGCCGGTGCGGATCTTGTGCAGTTCGTGCTTGAAGGCTTCGACGGACTTACCCATCTTGCCTTCGGCGATGTTCTTGATGTCCTGGATGCTCATGACCGAGGGAACTCCTCAAACGTGGACCAGCGTGCCTTCGTCTTCACCCAGCACCACGCGCTTGAGGGCACCGGCCTTGACGATGCTGAAGACCTTGATCGGCAGCTTCTGGTCGCGGCACAGCGCGAAGGCGGTGGCATCCATGATGCCGAGATTCTTGGCCATGGCCTCGTCGAAGGAGATCTTGGTGTAGCGGGTGGCCGATGGGTCCTTCTGCGGATCGGCCGAATAGACGCCATCCACTTGCGTCGCCTTCGCCACGGCATCGCAATTCATTTC
>PNKD01000189.1 GCA_013822265.1 Leptothrix sp. (in: b-proteobacteria) | reverse complement strand
CCACCTGTGTAGGGGAGTCGCCAAGTTGGTCAAGGCATCGGATTTTGATTCCGACATGCGAGGGTTCGAGTCCTTCCTCCCCTGCCAAATCTTCTGCTGACGCAGGAGCACCCCATTCCAGGGGCTCTGCGGCATCCCCGACGGGAAAGGTCCACCGTGCTGTTCAACACCGTGCTGTTCACCGGCAACGCCAATCCGGTGCTCGCGCAGGAGATCGCCAACCACCTCGGCGTCGACCTGGGCAAGGCGTCGGTAGGCCGCTTCTCGGACGGTGAGGTGACGGTCGAGATCCGCCAGAACGTTCGCGCCCGCGACGTCTTCGTGATGCAGCCCACGTGCGCGCCCACGAACGAGAACCTGATGGAACTGCTGATCATGGTCGATGCGCTGAAGCGGGCCAGTGCCCGCCGCATCACCGCCGTGATCCCCTATTTCGGCTACGCCCGGCAAGACCGCCGGCCGCGCAGCATGCGCGTGCCCATCAGCGCCAAGGTGGTGGCCAACCTGCTCGAGACCGTGGGTGTCGAGCGGCTGCTCACGATGGACCTGCACGCCGACCAGATCCAGGGCTTCTTCGACATCCCGGTCGACAACATCTACGCCAGCCCGGTGCTGCTGTCCGACCTGAGGGGCAAGGACTATCCCAACCTCGTGGTCGTCTCGCCCGACGTCGGCGGCGTGGTGCGCGCACGTGCCTTGGCCAAGCAACTGGGCTGCGACCTGGCCATCATCGACAAGCGCCGTTCGTCAGCCAACGTGTCCGAGGTGATGCACGTCATCGGCGAGATCGAGGGCCGCAACTGCGTGATCATGGACGACATGATCGACACCGCCGGCACGCTGGTGAAGGCCGCCGAGGTGCTGAAGGTCCGCGGCGCGCTGAGCGTCTACGCCTACTGCACGCACCCGGTGTTCTCGGGCCCGGCGGTCGACCGCATCAGCGCCTCGCACATCGACGAGGTCGTCGTCACCAACTCCATCGCGCTGTCCGACGCCGCCCTGGCCTGCCCCAAGGTACGCCAGCTCTCGGTGGCCTTCCTGTTTGCCGAGACCATCCGCCGCATATCCGACGGCGAGTCGGTCACCTCCCTCTTTGCCGAGCAGAACAGCAATTTCTGATCGGCAAGACCCGGGTCGGCGCGCCGCGCCGGCCTTTTTTCAGGCGCCTGGTCGCGGGCGCCTCATCCACATGGAGTTCACATGAAATTCACAGCTTTCGAGCGTACGCTGCAGGGGACCGGAGCGAGCCGCCGCCTGCGCGCCGCCGCCAAGGTGCCCGGCATCGTCTACGGTGCCGGCACGCCGGCGATGATCGAGGTCGATCACAACGCCCTGTTCTTCGCGCTGAAGAAAGAGGCCTTCCACTCGTCCATCCTCGAGATGGAGCTCGGCGGCAAGGTCGAGAAGGTGCTGCTGCGCGACTTCCAGATGCACGCCTACAAGCCGATGGTGCTGCACATCGACTTCCAGCGCGTCGACGAGACCACGCGCCTGCGCAAGAAGGTGCCGCTGCACTTCGAGGGTGAAGAGACCTCGGTGGCCGTGAAGACCGACAAGTGCCTGGTGAGCCACGTGCGCACCGACCTCGAGATCGAGTGCCTGGCTTCGCAGCTGCCCGAGTTCGTGACCATCGACCTGTCGGGCCTGGTCAAGGGCACCAGCCTGCATGCCAGCGACCTCAATCTGCCCGAGGGCATCAAGGCCGTCAAGCACGGCACGCAGAACCCGGTGATCGTGGCCGTGACGCTGCCGCGCGTCGAGGAAGAAGCGCCCGTGACGGCGGTGGTCGCGCCCGAAAAGGGCAAGGGCGCCAAGCCGCGCAAGGAAGAGAAGCAGCAGAAGGGTCGCGGCGGATAAGGGCTCACCCCCTTCCTGGCCCCCTTCTGCAGGCCCCACTCCGGTGGGGCCTTTTTCTTTCCCGCGACGCCAATAATCCTTCGCCATGATTCGACTCTTCGTCGGCCTGGGCAACCCCGGCCCTGAATACGAGACCACACGCCACAACGCCGGTTTCTGGTGGGTGGACGAGCTCGCCGATCGGCTGGGCGTCAGGCTGCAGCCCGAGCGCGCCTACCAGGGCCTGGCGGCGCGCGTGAACCGCCCCGGCGCCGACCCGGTCTGGCTGCTCAAGCCGATGACCTTCATGAACCGCTCGGGCGCCTCGGTGGCACCGCTGGCGCGCTTCTTCAAGATCGAGCCCAGGCAGGTTCTCGTCGTGCACGACGAACTCGACCTGCTGCCGGGCCAGGCCAAGCTCAAGTTCGGCGGCAGCGCGGCCGGGCACAACGGCCTGAAGGACATCCACGGCATGCTGGGCACGCTGGACTTCTGGCGCCTGCGCCTGGGCATAGGCCACCCGGGCGTGAAGGCCGAGGTGGTGAACTACGTGCTGAAGAAGCCCGCGCCCGATCAGCGCGAGGCGATAGACAAGGCCATAGCCCAGAGCCTGAAGGCCGTCGATGCGCTGCTGGCCGGCGAAATGGACCACGCCCTGGCGCTCATCCACGCCCAGCCGCCGCGCCCCAAGCCGCCGCGGCAACCCCGGTCGCCTGAAGTCCAGGCCCCTGCCACCCTGCCCCCACCCGAACCAGGAGACGACCCATGAAGACCCCGCTGTCGGCCGCGCTGGCCGTGTTGGCGCTGAGCCTGCCCATGGTGACTGCGGCGCAAGGCGTTTGGCGCTGCGGCCCCGATGGCCGCAGCTTTTCCGACCAGCCCTGCCCCGACGGCCGCGCCATGGCGCTGGCCGAAGCGCGGCCGGCGGCCGACATCGAAGCCGCCCAGGCCCGGGCGCGGCAGGAACAGGCCCTGGCGCGACGCCTGCACCGCGAACGGCTGGCTCAGGAGGCCGCGCAGCGCGGCAACGGCCTGGCGTCGCTGGGACCGCAGGCCGAGAGCGCCAAGGTGAAGCAGCACGCGCGGCTGCGGGTCAAGGACCGGCCGAACCGGCTTCAGCAGGCGGCCCCTGAAGGCGCTGGAACTTGGCGAGCAACTGCTCCGCCGTCTCGACGTGCGAAGGGTTGACCGGAATGCAGCTCACCGGGCAGACCTGCACGCACTGCGGCTCGTCGAAGTGGCCCACGCACTCGGTGCAACGCCCGGGGTCGATCTCGTAGATCTCCACGCCCATCGAGATCGCCTCGTTGGGGCACTCGGGCTCGCAGACATCGCAGTTGATGCACTCGTCGGTGATCCAAAGGGCCATGTCGCTGCTGCCACCGGGCCCGCGGGCACGGCATCGGCTTCGTCCTAATCGCTGTTCTGGTTGACGCGCTCTCTGAGCCGGCGCAGCACCGACGGTGCCACGAAGTTGGAGACATCACCGCCAAGGCTGGCAATCTCGCGCACGAAGGTGCCGCTGACGAACTGGTACTGGTCGCTGGGCGTCATGAACACGGTTTCCACTTCGGGCATCAGCTGGCGGTTCATGCCGGCCATCTGGAACTCGTACTCGAAGTCGCTGACGGCGCGCAGCCCGCGCACCACGACCTTGCCGCCGGCACCGACGACGAAGTCGCGCAGCAGCCCGCGAAAGGGTATGACCTCGACGTTCGGGTAAGGCGCGGCGATCTCGGCGGCGATGTCCAGCCGCTCCTGCAGCGTGAACATCGTGCGCTTGTGATGGCCCGCCGCCACCGCCAGCAGCAGGCGGTCGAAGAGGCTGGCGGCACGGCGCATCAGGTCTTCGTGCCCCAGGGTCATGGGGTCGAAGGTGCCCGGGTAGATGGCAGTGAGCGGTGCTTTGAGGGTCACGTCGCTTTCCTTCAGGCAGCAAGCATGCAGGTCAGGGGCTCGGGCAGTGTAGACGCGCTCGCTGGGCTGCCCCGTGCGTTCACTCGCCGGCCACGAAGAGCTGCGCATGCACGGCACCGGCGCGCAGGCTGCGGTGCAGCACCAGGCCGGCAGGCGGGTCGGCCAGCGGCGCCGGCCCTTCGAGGTAGACGAAGCCGCCGGGCACCACCAGGCGTGCCGCGGCCGCCACCGCCGCAGCGCCCAGCCCGGCGTCGAACGGCGGGTCGAGCAGCACGAGTTCGAAGCGCTGTGGCGCCGCGCCGGCCATCCATCGCAGGGCCTCGGCGCGCTCGACCTTCAGCGCCGCAGCGCCCAGGCGCTCGCGGCTGGCGCGCAGGCTGGCCGCGAGCCCGGCGTCGGCTTCCAGCAGCAGCACCTCGGCCGCGCCCCGCGACGCCGCCTCGAAGCCCAGCGCTCCGCTGCCGGCAAAGGCGTCGAGCACGCGCCAGCCGCAGAGGTCCTGCCCCAGCCAGTTGAACAGCGTCTCGCGAACCCGGTCGGGCGTGGGGCGCAGCTCCGGGCGGTCGGCCACCGGGAGCTTGCGCCCGCGGTAGAGGCCGCCGATGAGCCGGACCTCGCCGAGGTGCTGCGTCGCCGGCTTGATGACCGGGCGCGTGGACTTGGGGTCGCGGCCGTGCGCGCCGGGCTTTTCTCTCACAGGCGCACCGGGATGCCGTCGCGCGCCATCAGCGCCTTCGCCTGGCCCACCGTGAATTCGCCGTAGTGGAAGATGCTGGCGGCCAGCACCGCGTCGGCGCCACCGATGCGTATGCCCTCGCACAGGTGCTCGAGCGCACCGACCCCGCCCGAAGCGATCACCGGCACCGGCACCGCGTCGGACACCGCCCGCGTGAGTGCGAGGTCGAAGCCGATCTTGGTGCCGTCGCGGTCCATGCTGGTGAGCAGGATCTCGCCGGCGCCGTGCTCGGCCATCTGCCGTGCCCAGGCCAGGGCATCGAGATGCGTGTTCTTGCGCCCGCCGTGGGTGTAGACATCCCAGCCCGGGCCCTTTGCGGCCAGATCGTCGCCGGCACGGCGTTTCGCGTCTATCGCCACCACGATGCACTGCGCACCGTACTTGTCCGATGCGTCGCGAATGACCTGCGGGTTGGCCACCGCGGCCGAGTTGAAGCTGACCTTGTCGGCGCCGGCATTGAGCAAGCGCCGAACGTCGTCCACCGAACGCACGCCGCCACCCACGGTGAGCGGGATGAAGACCTGCGAGGCGACGGCCTCGACGATGTGCAGGATGAGGTCGCGGCCGTCGCTGGTGGCGGTGATGTCGAGGAAGGTGAGTTCGTCGGCGCCCTGCTCGTTGTAGCGCGCGGCGATCTCCACCGGGTCGCCGGCATCGCGCAGCGCGACGAAGTTGACGCCCTTGACGACGCGGCCACCGGTGACGTCCAGGCAGGGAATGATGCGTTTGGCGAGCATGGCGCGGATTATCGGGCCGGCATGCGCGCGCCCCAGAACCTGGGCCCGGCGCCTTCCAGCGTCAGGCCAGTTCGTCGGCGCGCCGCTGCGCGGCCGTGAAGTCCAGCGCGCCGGTGTAGATGCTGCGGCCGCAGATCACGCCGGCCACGCCATCGGCTTCGACGGCGCACAGGCCTTCGACGTCGGCCATGTTCGACAGCCCGCCCGAGGCCCAGACCGGGATGGTCAGCGCGCGTGCCAGCTTCACCGTGGCGTCGATGTTGATGCCGGTGAGCATGCCGTCGCGGCCGATGTCGGTGTAGATCACACCCTCGACGCCGT
>PNKD01000188.1 GCA_013822265.1 Leptothrix sp. (in: b-proteobacteria) | reverse complement strand
ACCTGTAGTCCATGTGCCGCACCTCCTACGGCACATGTTGGAGCTAAAGCTGACCGGCTGGAAGCCGGTGGCTTGAACCCTATGATGGAAAGTCATTGCATATGCGAATGACAGTGATTCTCAATACCAATATACTGCGACTGTCCGTCACTACAGACCGAGCGCCACGTGTTGACCCTCCGCACTCCCTCCGACAAGCTGTCCCGCGCAGGCCGCACGCCCCCCGGCCGCGTGCTGCGCCGCCGCCCCAACACCCGCGCCTGGACCCGCGCCCGTTCACGCACCGCGCTGGCCGCCCTGGCCCTGTCGGCCCTGCTCGCACCTGGCGCCGCCACGGCGCAGCAGCGTGAACTGAACCTCTACTCGGCGCGCCACTACCAGACCGACGAGGCGCTGTACGCCGACTTCACCAAGGCCACCGGCATCCGCATCAACCGCGTCGAGGCCGACGACGCCGGCATCCTGGCGCGGCTGAAGGCCGAGGGCACGGCCAGCCCGGCCGACGTGATCCTGCTCGTCGACGCCGCGCGGCTTTGGCGCGGCGAGCAGGAGGGGCTGTTCCAGCCCGTCAAGTCGGCCGTGCTCGACAAGCGTGTGCCGACGCACTTTCGCGGTGGCGTCGCGGCGCAGGGCGCGCAGTGGTTCGGCTTGTCGACACGTGCGCGGCTCGTGGTCTACGACAAGAGCCGGTTGAAGGCGGCGGATGTCGACAGCTACGAGAAGCTGGCGGCGCCGGCGCTCAAGGGCCAGTTCTGCGTGCGCAGCGGCTCGCACCCCTACAACCTGAGCCTGTTCGGCAGCATGGTCGAGCACCTGGGCGCACCGGCCACCGAGACCTGGCTCAAGGGCCTGGTGGCCAACATGGCGCGGCCCCCCAAGGGCGGCGACACCGACCAGATCAAGGGCGTGGCCAGCGGCGAGTGCGGCGTGGCGCTGAGCAACAGCTACTACTACGCGCGGCTGCTGCGATCGGCCAAGCCCGAAGACCGCGCGCTGGCCGAGAAGGTAGGCGTGATCTTCCCGAACCAGGACAGTTGGGGTACGCACGTCAACATCGCCGGCGGCGCCGTGGCGCGCAACGCGAAGAACCGCGACGCGGCAGTGGCCTTCCTCGAGTACCTGACCAGCGACAGCGCCCAGCGCTACTTCGCCGACGGCAACAACGAGTACCCCATCGTGCCCACGGTGCCCGTGAACGACGCGCTGGCGTCGCTGGGCCGCTTCAAGGCCGAGACCGTGCCCATCGCGAAGGTCGGCGCCAACACCGCGCTCGTGCAGCAGATGCTCGACCGCGCCGGCTTCAAGTAGCCGGAGGCAGAATCGCCACGGGCCCGCACCTTGGGCCGGGGAGCAGCGATGGCGGCCGAGATCGGCAGGTGGCTGGTGATGTGCGCCTGGTTGGGCGCAACGGGCCTGGGCGGCATCGGCCTGGCCGCCGCCGAGGCGCCCCGGGCGGCGCCTGCAGGGCCACCACCGGCAACGCTGTCGCACGCGGCACTGCCGGCTGCCGAGCTGTTCTTTCGCAACCCCGACATCCAGACGGCGCGCCTGTCGCCCGGCGGTCGCTGGATGGCCGCCACAGTGGGCATGGGCAATGGCCGCTTTGCGCTGGCCGTCTTTGCGCTGGAGCGTGGCACGCCGCCGTCCGTCGTGGCGCACTTCCCCGACACCGACATCCGCCGCTTCGAGTGGGTCAACGACGAACGGCTGGTCTACGACACCGTCGACCTGGAGCGCGGCGGCGGCGACCCGCGGTTTGCCCCCGGCCTGTTCAGCGTCAGGCGCGATGGCAGCGAGCTGCGCCAGTTGGTGGAGATGCGGCGCGACTTCGTCACCGCCGGGCGCAGGCCAGGCGAGCGCAGGCTGAGCCTGTCGCACGTGCTGCTGAAGGTGCCGTCCGGCGGCGGCGACGAGGTCGTGGTGGGCGAGTGGCAAGTCGACGGCTGGGGCGAGCCGGTGACCCTGGTGCCGAAACGCTTGAATGTGGTCACCGGCCACGTGCGCTCCCTGGCCTTGGGCATGCCGGCACGCGTCACCGAGTGGCTGTTCGACGCCCAGGGCCGGCCGCGTGTGGCCACCGCACGGCTGGAAGGGCGACAGCATGTCTACTGGCGCGCACAGCCCGACGCCGAGACGGCAGAGAGCTGGGTCGAGATCGGCCGGTTCGATGCCCTGCGCGCGCCCTGGACGCCACGCCAGGTCGACGCCGAGGGGCGGCTGTACGTGACCACGCCCGACGGTCCGTCCGGCGAGGCCGTGCTCAGGCGTTTCGACTTCACCACCGGCCGGCCCGAGCCCGAGCCGCTGGTCAGCACGCCGGGCTTCGACTTTGCCGGCAGCGTGCTGCTCGATGCCGAGAGCGGCCGTTTCCTCGGTGTGCGCGTGGACACCGACACCGAGCAGACGGTGTGGCTGGACCCGCGCATGAAGGCCGTGCAGGAAGCCGTCGACCGCCGCCTGCCGGGCCGCGTGAACCGCCTGGCCTGCCACCGTTGCGGCGAGGCCGCCGGCGCACTGCTGGTGGCCTCGTGGTCGGATCGCGAGCCGGGCGAGTTCTGGCTCTGGCGCGGCGACCCCGACGCGCCCGAGCTCTGGCTGCGCATGGGCCAGCGGCGCAAGGGCGTGGGGGCGCCACAGATGGCTGCCGTTGACTTCCACCGTTATGCCGCACGCGACGGCCGCGGCATCCCGCTGTGGGTGACCACGCCGGCCGGCCCGGCGTCCGGCCCGCGCCCGGCGGTCGTGCTGGTGCACGGCGGGCCCTGGGTGCGCGGCGGCCAGTGGGCCTGGGAGCCGATGGCGCAGTTCCTGGCGTCGCGTGGCTATGTCGTGCTGGCGCCCGAGTTCCGCGGCAGCACGGGCTATGGCGCGGCGCACTTCCGCGCCGGCTGGAAACAATGGGGCCGCGCCATGCAGGACGACCTGGCCGACGCCGTGGCCTGGGCCGCGGCGCGGCAGCTCGTCGACCCCGCACGGGTGTGCATCGCTGGCGCCAGCTATGGCGGCTACGCCACGCTGATGGGGCTGGTGCGCCACCCCGAGGTCTACCGCTGTGGCGCGGCCTGGGTGGCGGTGGCCGAGCCCGCGCTGCTGTTCAAGTCGACCTGGGAGAGCGACCTCGTCGACGAAGTGCGCCTGTACACGCTGCCTGTGCTGCTGGGCGACCCGGTGACGGATGCCGCCTCGCTGAGTGCCGTGTCGCCCGTGGCGCAGGTGGCGCAGCTGAAGGCGCCACTGCTGCTGGCCTATGGCGAACGCGACCGCCGTGTGCCGCTGGAGCACGGCACGAGGTTGCGAGAGGCACTGCAGGCCGCGGGCCGCGAGCCGGAATACGTGGTCTACGCAGGCGAGGGCCATGCCTGGCGGCGCACCGAGACGCGCGTCGACTTCGCGCAGCGACTCGAACGTTTCCTGGCGCTACATCTTCGCGCGCCGGATGGTGGACCTGGCCCCGCCACGCGTCCCTAGAATGCGCTCATCGCCGCCGGCGTGCCGTCATCCGGCACCCCGGCATCGGACAGCGGCCACCCGCCGCCTCTCGTCCCGGAGACCCCCCGTGCACAGCCGATCGATCGCTCTTGCCGTGTTGCTGACATGGGCCGCCGCAGCCTCGGGCCAGACCTCGAAGTCGGAGAGCGCCGAAGCCGACGCGGCGATGGAGCGCGCCAAACGTGCCGCGGCCGGGCCGCTGAAGGCGATCCAGCAGGCGGCGAAGATCCGCCGCCGCGGCGAGACCGATGCGCCGCCGGCGCCTGCCGGCTCTGCCGCGCCTGCCGTGATCTCGTCTTCGGCGGCGGTGCCCGCAGCCGTCGTGGCGGCACAGCGGCCCGCCGAGGCTGCCACGGCCCCGCCACCGGCGCTGGTGCTGGAGTCCACGCCGGCCGCGCTCGGCGTCACCGAGGTCGCGCCGCTCGCCGCCGCCGCGCCGGCGGCCACAGCCGTCTCTTTGCCGGCGTTGGTGACGGCGCGCACCGTGCCCGAACTGCTGCGCGCCGTTCCCAAGGCGCTGAGCCTGCCCGAGCCGGCGATTCCGCCACGCCTGCTGGCGCTGGAGGCCAACACCACCGAGGTCGAGGCTGAGCTGAACCTGCGCGCCGACGGCAGCGTCGAAGCCGTGCGCCTGCTGCCCCCGGTGCCGCGCAGCTGGCAGCGCTTCATCACCGCGGCGCTGGAGCAGTGGCGCTTCGAGCCCATGAGCGGCCCGGCCGTGCACCGCGTGCGGCTGGTGTTCAAAGCCGAAGGGCGCTGAAGGGCGCGCCGCCGCGGCGCGGCCCGCTCAGGCCTGCAGCACCGTCAGTGCGCGGTCCATGCCGCCGTCGACGATGGACAGCATGGCCTGCTCGCGCACCGCGGGCTTGGGGTGGTAGGCGATGGACAGGCCGGCGGCGTTCATCATCGGCAGGTCGTTGGCACCGTCGCCCACGGCGATGGCCTGGGTCGGCGGGATGCCCAACAGCTCGGCCACCTCGAGCAGCACGCGTTTCTTCTCGGCGCCATCGACGATGTCGCCCCAGGGCCGTTCGAGCAGCGTGCCGGTGAGCCGGCCGTGCGAGATGCCCAGCGTGTTGGCGCGCGCGAAGTCGAGCTGCAGGCGGCTGCGCACGCGCTCGCTGAAGGTGGTGAAGCCGCCGCTGACGAGCAGCGTCTTCAGCCCCGCGTCGCGGCAGGCCTGCACGAAGGTCTCGACGCCCGGGTTCAGCCGCAGGCGCTCGGCGTAGACCTGCTCCAGCGCCGCTTCCGGCAGGCCGGCCAGCAGCGCCACGCGGCGGCGCAGGCTCTCCTTGTAGTCGGCGATCTCGCCGCGCATCGCGGCCTCGGTGATCGCGGCGACCTCGTCGTAGCGGCCGGCGACACGTGCGATCTCGTCGATGCACTCGATGTTGATCAGCGTCGAGTCCATGTCGAAGGCCACGAGCTTGAAGTGGGCCAGGCGCAACGGCGGCGTGAAGCCGCGGATGAACAGGCCGGGTGCGATCTCGGTGGCCATCACGCCCCCACCTTCAGCGGCCGGCCCAGGTGCTTGAGCAGGTCGCGCATGTAGTGCGCGCGGTCGGCCGGGGCGCCGATCTCGCGCTCGATGCGCAGCTTGTCGTTGCCGGCAAGCTTGATGACGCGGTTCTTCTGCACCAGTTCGATGATGCGCTGCGGATCGATCGGCGCCTTGGGCCTGAAGGTCACGCTCATCAGCTTGGGGCCGGCGTCGATCTTGGCCACGCCGTAGGGCTTGGCCAGCACGCGCAGGCGGTGGGTGTCGAACAGCGTCTGGCCCTGCGTGGGCAGCTTGCCGAAGCGGTCGATGATCTCCTCGAGCAGGCCGTCGATCTGCTCCGGGCGTTCGGCCGAGGCCAGGCGCTTGTAGAGGTTCAGTCGCGTGTGCACGTCGCCGCAGTAGGCGTCGGGCAGCAGTGCCGGGGCATGCAGGTTGATCTCGGTCGTGCTGGCCATCGGGTTCAGCAGGTCGGGGATGTCGGGGTGGTGGCCGGCCTTCATGCTGCGCACGGCTTCGCTCAGCATGTCGTTGTAGAGCTGGAAGCCGACCTCCATCATGTTGCCGCTTTGGTTCTCGCCGAGCACCTCGCCGGCGCCGCGGATCTCCAGGTCGTGCATCGCCAGGTAGAAGCCGCTGCCCAGCTCTTCCATGTCCTGGATGGCCTGCAGCCGCAGCGCGGCCTGCTTGGTCAGGCCCTCGAGGTCGGGCACCAG
>PNKD01000187.1 GCA_013822265.1 Leptothrix sp. (in: b-proteobacteria) | reverse complement strand
AGTCAAAGCGGGTTTCATTGCTGGCCTGTTCTATGTGCGCATCCTTCAGCTACTGCCGGGCGGCGGCCAGGATTCGCTGCACCAGTTCCGGCGACGCCGGCACGGCGTCAAGCTGCCCGATCTTCGCGAGGTTGGCCAAGAAGGTCGAGGTCATCTTGTGTCCCGATCAGAAAGATCTTTGGTTTGTTCAGCACGTCAACGAGGAAGCCTGACTGCGATGCCAGCTTGGCCCGCCACTCGACGGCGGTGAAGACTTTCGGGTTGACTTCGCGCCGCAGGGCGTCCTGGGCCGGGTACAGGGCGTTGACGATGCCTGCGAAGTCGATGTCACCGATGGCGATGATGTCGATCTCGCTGCCGGCGTGCTCGGTCGCGCGGGCCATGGATCCGAAGACGAAGGCAACCTGGATCTGGTCGGCAACGCTGGCCAGAGCGCCGACGAGCACATCGGCCAGGCCAACGGTCTTGCGCAACAGGCCGCTGAGTTCCGGGAAGACCGGGTGCTGTTCGTTGGCGGAAAACTGCACTTGATTGCCCACTTTGTGCTTCACCAGCAGACCGGCACGGTGCAGCTGGTCGAGCTCCTTGGCCATGGCGCCGGGTGAAGCGTCGGTCAGGCGCGAGATCTCACGGACATGGAGGCGACGCTCTGGGCTCAAGAACAACAAGGCGAGCGCCCGCCGCCGGTACTGGGCCGGAAAAAGCAAATCCGATGCAGAAGCTGATGTCGCTTTCACAGAAACGATTGTAGCTTTCAAGGCGACGAAATCGGCGCGTTGGAAGTCGAAGCCGCCTTTCGCCCCTCTGCCCGGCCAAAGCGGCTTGACTCGAATGCTCAACGACTGGAACTGTTTCCTTCCGAGAAACGATCGTTGCCGTTGTCGAATCGTTGACGCGCCAGCATCCTCGCCGCGCATCGCTGACGACTAAGCCGCCGCCGAAACAGTACCTTCGGCATCGAAGTGCCTTCTGCTGCGATGCCAAGAGACTGTGTCTTCCAAACCGGTCCAGCAGCTCACCGCAAAGCCTGTGTCCCATGACTGCGCGTTCAGTCTGAGCCACGCACATCGACCTCGGCCCCGGTACCTCTCCTTGAACCTTGGACGACACTCCAGCCTCCTAACGGTCCTTTTGCAGGCAGATCGACCACCGGCACAGCCGGTCAATCATGATTCAGCTGAACTGAGCCAACTGGAGCACAGCCAGCAACAGCCCGAACGCCTTGCTCCGGCCTTGCCACGAAGCGGAGCGCGACATGCCTTGGAGTGGCCTTGTTGAAGGGCTCGGAAGCGTGGCCGCCGCACACGGAACCCAAAGGCAATCCGAGACCTGCACGATGCCGTGGCGACTACGTTCGCGAAGGTCGACCACCGGCGGCGTTTGATCGTCGGCGAAGACAGTTCGTAGGCGAACTCATCGTCACCGTTGAAAAGCCTGTCCCTCGCCCCGGGGAGACGCATCGGATCGATCGCCGCGGTGGACAGCGCCCAGTGCTGCGAGGGGCCCTGAGCCTTCAAAGTCGGCCCGGCGGAAAGGGGTACACTTTGGGGTGCCGCTTTTCACTCCTGCTCGACCGGGAAGCAGCTTCGTAAGTCGTCGATTTTGTTGATCTTCGACTTCTGAGAGATTAGATTTGGTGGCGCTTCCCTGAAGCGCCACCAGAATCCGCGGCCCGAGGTCTCCACTTCGGGCCGTTTTGCTTTGTTCCACAGCCCCTGGATACACACCATGCTTCGCTGTGTCGCTCTGGCCGCTCTGCTGGCCACCGCCCTGCCCGCCACGGCGCAGACCGTACGACCCTTCACGGCGCAGACGCTGCGCGGTGAACTGATCGTCACCCAGCCCCCCGAGGTGCTGCTGAACCGTCAGCCGGCGCGGTTGGCGCCCGGCGCGCGCCTGCGCGGCGCCGACAACCTGCTGCTGATGTCGGGTGCCGTCGTCGGCCAGAGCCTGGTCGTGAACTACACGCTCGACCTCAGCGGCCACCTGCTGCAGGTCTGGGTGCTGACCGCCGCCGAGCAGGCCCGCCAGCCCTGGCCCACCACGCCCGAGCAGGCCGCGGCCTGGGCCTTCGATGCGTCGGCGCAGAGCTGGAGCCGGCCATGAAGAAGGTCTTCATCCGCACCTTCGGCTGCCAGATGAACGAGTACGACTCGGACAAGATGGCCGACGTGCTGGGCGCCGCACAGGGTTACGAGAAGACCGACGACGTCGAGCAGGCCGACCTGGTGCTGTTCAACACCTGCTCGGTGCGCGAGAAGGCGCAGGAGAAGGTGTTCAGCGACCTCGGCCGCGTCAAGCACCTGAAGGCCAAGGGCGTGCTGATCGGCGTCGGCGGCTGCGTGGCCAGCCAGGAAGGCGCGGCCATCATCGAGCGCGCGCCCTACGTCGATCTCGTCTTCGGTCCGCAGACGCTGCACCGGCTGCCGCAGATGATCGCGGCGCGCACGGCCGAACGCCGACCGCAGGTCGACATCAGCTTCCCCGAGATCGAGAAGTTCGACCACCTGCCGCCGGCGCGGGTCGACGGCGCCAGCGCCTTCGTCTCGATCATGGAAGGCTGCAGCAAGTACTGCAGCTACTGCGTCGTGCCCTACACGCGCGGCGAAGAGGTGCACCGCCCGCTGGACGACGTGCTCACCGAGGTGGCCGGCCTGGCCGCGCAGGGCGTCAAGGAAGTGACGCTGCTGGGGCAGAACGTCAACGCCTACCGCGGCCGCATGCACGACGCCGAAACGAGCGAAGGCGGCGACGACGGCGACGACGCCGACTTCGCCGACTTCGCGCTACTCATCGAACTGGTGGCCGAGATCCCCGGCATCGCCCGCATCCGCTTCACCACCAGCCACCCCAACGAGTTCACGCAGCGCCTGATCGACGTCTACGCCCGCGTGCCCAAGCTGGTGAGCCACCTGCACCTGCCGGTGCAGCATGGCAGCGACCGCATGCTGTCGGCGATGAAGCGCGGCTACACCGCGATGGAATACAAGAGCACCATCCGCAAGCTGCGTGCGGTGCGCCCCGACATCAGCCTGAGCAGCGACTTCATCGTCGGCTTCCCCGGCGAGACCGAGGAAGACTTCGGCCGCATGATGAAACTCATCGAGGACGTGGGCTACGACAGCAGCTTCAGCTTCGTCTTCAGCAAGCGCCCGGGCACGCCCGCCGCGGCGCTGGCCGACGCTACGCCGCAGGACGTGAAGCTCAAGCGTCTGCGCCACCTGCAGGCCACGATCGAAGAGAACGTCAAGCGCATCAGCGCCAGCCGCGTCGGCACGGTGCAGCGCATCCTCGTCGAAGGGTCGTCGCGCAACAGCGGCAAGGCCGACAAGGCGGGCAACGGTGCGTCCGAACTGATGGGCCGCACCGAATGCAACCGCATCGTCAACTTCGACGGCGGCCCCCACGCGGCGCGGCTGGTGGGGCAGATGATCGACGTCACCATCACCGAGGCGCTGCCGCACTCGCTGCGCGGCGTGCCGGTGGTGGCCGATCTGGTCAGCGCCGGCCCGGCCCGAATGCCTGCCACCACAGCGTGAGAGCGCAGGCACCCACCATGCCGGCATACGTGAGCATCCTGCCGTCGCGCCCGAAGGCCACCAGCCCGGCTACCGTGACCAGCGCACTGGCCGTGGCCGCCGGCAGCGCCAGCCGGCGCCAGCGCACCGGCGCCAGCTCGCGGCGCCAGGCCAGCTTGGCCAGCGCCGCGGCCAAGGCGCCCAGCGCCAGCGCCGGCAGGAAGAGGTTGCCCAGGTGCCAGATCGCGTCCAACGGTCCCATCATGTGTCCTGTTTGCCGGGTTCGACCTCGGCTTGACATCAGTCAAGCCCCGTGGGTCGCCCACGCGCTTAGTGTCGCAGGCCCGCTTCTGGAATCCTGAATTGAGCGTCTTCGCCCTCGGCCTGAACCACACCACCGCGCCGCTCGACCTGCGTGGCCGGCTGGCTTTTGCGCCCGAGCAGATGGCGCCGGCCCTGCACGGGCTGCGCGAGCGGCTGCGCATGGCCGTGCCCGAAGCGGCGCTGGTGTCGACGTGCAACCGCACCGAGCTCTACGTCGCGGCACCGGCCGAGAAGGTCAGCGAACTGGTCAGGCCGGCGGTCGACTGGCTGGCCGAACAAGGCGGCATCACCGGCGGCCAGTTGCTGACGCACAGTTACGTGATGGAAGACCGGCTGGCGGCCCGCCATGCCTTCCGCGTGGCCGCGGGTCTGGACAGCATGGTGCTGGGCGAGCCGCAGATCCTGGGCCAGATGAAGCAGGCGGTGCGCCTGGCCGACGAGGCCGGCACGCTGGGCACCACGCTGCATCAGCTGTTCCAGCGCTCGTTCGCGGTCGCCAAGGAGGTGCGCACCTCCACCGAGATCGGCGCCCACAGCATCAGCATGGCCGCGGCCGCGGTGCGGCTCGCCGGCCAGCTCTTCGAAGACCTGCAGAAGGTCAAGGTGCTGTTCGTCGGCGCTGGCGAGATGATCGAGCTGGTGGCCACGCACTTCGAGGCCAAGAACCCCAAGTCCATCGCCCTGGCCAACCGCACGCTCGAACGTGGTGAACGCCTGGCCACGCGTTTCGGTGGCGAGGCGCTGCGCCTGTCCGACATCCCGGCCCGGTTGCACGAGTTCGATGCCGTGGTCTCGTGCACCGCCAGCACGCTGCCCATCATCGGCTTGGGCGCGGTCGAGAGCGCACTCAAGGCGCGCCGCCACCGCCCGATGTTCATGGTCGACCTGGCCGTGCCGCGCGACATTGAGCCCGAGATCGCCCAGCTCGACGACGTCTACCTCTACACCGTGGACGACCTGTCGACGCTGGTGCAGACCGCCGGCGAGAAGCGCCAGGCTGCCGTCGAGCAGGCCGAGGCCATCATCGACGCCGGCGTGCAGAGCTTCGCGCACTGGCTCGACCAGCGCGCCGCGGTGCCGCTGATCCAGGCACTGAACCGCCAGGCCGACGACTGGGGCGCCATCGAGATGGCGCGCGCGCGCCGCGCGCTGGCCCGCGGCGAGTCGCCCGAGCAGGTGCTCGAGGCGCTGGCCCGGGGGCTCACCAACAAGATGCTGCACGGCACCTTGGCCGAACTGCACGCCGCCGAAGGCGAACAGCGCCAGCACCTGGCCGACACCGTCTCGCGCCTGTTCCTGCGCCAGGGCATACGCGGCGGCAGCGCCGGTGGCCCCGGCGGCGAACGCGGGCGTTAGCGCCGTCCCCCCGCATTCGCCGCGCACGTGTGCGGCGCCCTGGCCACGCCCTGCCCTTATGAACCTCACCCTGCGCGAACAATTCGACCGCCTGGCGCTGCGCCTGGCCGAACTCGACGCCACGCTGGCCGACCCCGCCGTGGCCGGCGACATCAAGCGCTGGCGCAGCCTGTCGCGCGAGCAGGCCGAGGTGGGCGCCATCGTCGAGCGCTACCGGCGCTTCCAGCAGCGCGAAGCCGACCTGGCGGCAGCGCACGAGATGCAGTCCGACCCCGAGATGGCCGAGATGGCCCAGGAAGAGATCGCCGCCGCCGGCGCCGACCTCGAGCGCCTGCACGCCGAGCTGCAGGCCGCGCTGATCCCCAAGGACCCCGACGACGAGCGGCCGGCCTTCCTGGAGATCCGCGCCGGCACCGGCGGCGACGAGTCGGCGCTGTTCGCCGGTGACCTGGCGCGCATGTACCTGCGCTACTGCGAGCGCCAGGGCTGGCGCACCGAGATCATGAGCCAGAGCGACGCCGAGCTCGGCGGCTACAAGGAGCTGGTGCTGCGCATCGAGGGCGAGCGCGTCTACGGCCAGCTGCGCTTCGAGAGCGGCGGCCACCGGGTGCAGCGCGTGCCGGCCACCGAAAGCCAGGGCCGCATCCACACCAGCGCGTGCACGGTGGCGGTGATGCCCGAGCCCGACGAGGCCGAAGAGGTGCAGCTCAACCCGGCCGATCTGCGCATCGACACCTTCCGCGCCAGCGGCGCCGG
>PNKD01000186.1 GCA_013822265.1 Leptothrix sp. (in: b-proteobacteria) | reverse complement strand
CCGCCAGCGCCTTGAAGGCCGCGGTGTCGACCGGCCTGCCGAGTTCGTCGGCCAGGATCTCGGCCACCGCATCGGCCTGCCGGCCGGCCTCGGCGGCGTCGAGAAAGAGCAGGCGGCAGCGCCGCGCCAGCACGTCGCCGACGCTGCGCGCCAGCTCGTAGCGCGCTGCAAAGCGCACCATGGCCTCGCTCAGCGCCGCCTGCCCGGTTTCGGCGTCGCGCCACAGCCAGCGGTCGGCGCCCGGCAGCGTGCGCAGCAGCGCCGCCTCGCTGCCGTAGAGGTGCTCACCCGGCGGCGCCGACATCGGCCGCCCCGGCGCCGCGCCCACCAGTGGCAGCCGCACCGTCACGCCGCCCGGCCGGCGCGGCAGCAGGCCGCGCGCCATGGCGCGGGCGAGCACGTCTTCGGCCATCGCGCGGTAGGTCGTCCACTTGCCGCCGGTCACCGTCACCAGGCCCGACTTGCCGATCAGCACGGTGTGCTCGCGCGAGATCGCCTTGGTGTTGCCGGCATCGTCGCCCGCGGGCTTGACCAGCGGGCGCAGCCCGACCCACACCGAGCGCACGTCGCCGCGCTGCGGCGCCCGGGCCAGGTAGCGCGCCGATTCGCCGAGGATGAACTTCACCTCTTCGGCAAACGGCGTGGGCTCGCGCGCGAGGTCGTGGCGCGGCGTGTCGGTGGTGCCCAGGATGGTCTTGCCCAGCCAGGGCACGGCGAACAGCACGCGCCCGTCGGCCGTCTTGGGCACCAGCAGCGCGTGGTCGCCGGGCATGAAGGCGCGGTCGACGACGAGGTGCACGCCCTGGCTGGGCGCCAGCATGGGTGCGCGGGCGGGCTGCACTTCGTCGCGGTCCATGCCGCGCACGGCGTCGACCCACACGCCCGTGGCGTTGACCACGCAGTGCGCGCGCACCGTCGTCGTGACGCCGCTCTCCTCGTCGCGCAGGTGCAGGCCACGCACGTGGCCGCGCTCGCGCAGCAGGCCGGTGGCGGCGCAGTGGTTGAGCACCAGCGCGCCGCTTTCCATGGCCGTGCGCGCCAGCAGCAGCACCAGGCGGGCGTCGTCGAACTGGCCGTCCCAGTAACGCACGCCGCCCCACAGGCCGTGCGGGTTGACGCCCGGCAGCAGCTCGCGCGTGCGCGCGCTGCTCAGCCACTCGGTGGCGCCCAGGCCCTGGCGGCCGGCCAGCGCGTCGTACATCTTCAGGCCGATGCCGTAGAAGCCGCGCTCCCACCAGTGGTAGCCGGGCATCACAAAGGGCAGGCGCTGCGCCACGTGCGGCGCGTTGGCGAGGATGGCCGAGCGCTCGTGCAGCGCCTCGCGCACGAGGCCGATGTCGCCCTGCGCCAGGTAGCGCACGCCGCCGTGCGCCAGCTTGGTGGCGCGCGACGAGGTGCCCTCGGCGAAGTCGTGCGACTCGACCAGCAGCACGCTGAAACCGCGCGCCGCGGCGTCCAGCGCCACGCCCATGCCGACACAACCGCCGCCGATGATGGCCAGGTCCCACTCGCGGGGCTGCTGCAGGCGCGCCAGCAGTTCGGCGCGGGGATGGGCGGTGCTCATGGTGACGCTCCAGAAACCGGGTTCAGCCCCGGGCGAAGTGCACCGGCAGGCCCGGCACGTCCACACGCAGGCTCAGCACGCCGCCGGCCAGCGGCTGCGCCGCCAGTTCGTCGGCCGGGCGGTTTTGGCGCGCGCTGGTGACGAACAGCGTGCGCAGGTCGGACCCGCCGAAACACGGCATCGTGGGGCAGCGCACCGGCAGCGCCAGCGCTTGCAGCAGACGGCCGTCGGGCGCGAAGCGCAGCAGCCGCTGGCCCTCGAACATCGCGCACCAGTAGGCGCCCTCGGCGTCGACCGCGGCGCCGTCGGGGCGGCCGCCGTAGGTCGCCGGATACTGGCCCGCCGGCTTGGGCGGGAACTCGGCGAACAGCCGCTGGCGCGACAGGCTGCCGTCGCTGCCGTCGAAGTCGAGCGCAAACACGCGGTGCGAGGTGGTGTCGCTGCGGTACATCGTGCGGCCGTCGGGGCTGAAGGCCAGGCCGTTGCTGACCGTGATGTCGCCGGCCATGCGGTCCAGCTTGCCGCCGGCCCAGCGCCACAGCGCCGCGTTGGGCGGCGTGCGCGGTTCGTAGATCGTGCCCACCCAGAAGCGGCCCTGCGGGTCGGCCTTGCCGTCGTTGAAGCGCTCGTGCGCCGGGTCGTAGGGCGGCGCAGCCAGCGGCCGGCGCCGGCCGCTGCGCGGGCTGAAGCGGAACAGCCCGTCGCGGCAGGCCAGCAGCAGGTCGCCGCCGGGCAGCGGCGCGCAGCAGCCGGGTTCGCTCTCGATGGGCCAGCAGGTGTGCGCCGCGCCGGCCGGCACCCAGCGGTGCAGCGCCCGGCCCGGGATGTCGCACCAGTACAGCGCCGCCTCGTCGGGGTGCCAGAACGGCGATTCGCCGAGCAGGGCCGGCGGCACCGGCAGCGCGGCCCAGTCGCTGCTCATTGCGGTGCCGGCCTCATGCGTGCGCGATCTCCAGCTTCATCCAGGCATCGAGCGTGGCCTGGGGCTCGACGGCGCGCAGGCCGTGCGCCGCGGGGTCGGACATGTGGATGGCATTGCTGACATGGCTGACCGGCTCGACGCAGTAGTAGGGTTTGGTGTCGGGCGTGAAGACCACCAGGTAGGGCAGCGACGAGCTCAGGCGCAGCGACAGCTTTTCGTCGCGGATGCGCGCCGGCCCGCGCCAGCCCTCGAAGCAGTTGTCGAAGGCGAGGTGGGTGAGGTCGGCGTCGATGCCGGGCTGCGGCACGCGGCGCGTGGGCAGACCGCTGGCGTCGTTGTCCCAGCGCTCCGACAGCTCGATGTGCAGCCGGCTGCGCGGGCGCTTCGGGAAGTACGGGTGCCAGCCCAGGCCCACCGGCTGCGATTGCGCGGCGCGGTTGGTGAAGGCCAGATGCACCTCCAGCGCGTCGGGCGTGAGCACGAAACGCTGGCGCGCCTCGAACGCGAAGGGCCAGTGCGCATCGGGCTCGTGGGCGTAGGACAGTTCGGCCTCGTTGGCGCTGCTGGACAGCACCGTCCACGGCCGCTGCCAGGCCACACCGTGCACCGAGTGCGGGTTGTCGTCGAAGTTGGCCGCGGTGCTGTGGTCGTGCCCCTGCCAGCGGAAGCGGCGGTAGCCCAGGCGGTTGGCATACGGCGCCAGCGGGTAGCAGCCCGACAGGCGCGAGCTGCCCAGGTCGGCGGCTTCGGTGCTGCGCAGAACGGGCACGTCGGCCAGCCAGAGGCCGGCAATGCTGCCGCCGAGGTCGGGGCGCAACGCCAGGCGCAGTTCGCCGGCACGCAATTCGAGGGGCTTGGTGATGATCGTCTCCGTCGGCTTTCGGGTGGTCAGGCCCGATGATGCCGCATGGCCGCGGCGTGGCCGCCACGGGCCCGCGGCCGGCCTGTCGCGCTGCGCCTACCAGCGCGTTCCCGGGGCGTCGAGTTCGGCCTTCAGGTAGTGCGCGCCGGGCACCGGGTTGAAGTAGTAGGGGGGGATGTCCTCGAAGCCCAGCGACGCGTACAGGCCGCGCGCCGCCTCCATCTCGTCCAGCGTGTCGAGCAGCAGCGTGCTGTAGCCGGCCTGCGTTGCGCGGTCCATCAACTCCTGCGCCAGCCGCCGGCCGAGGCCGAAGCGCCTGAAGGCGCGGCGCACGTAGAGCCGCTTCATCTCGCAGGCGTTGGGGTAGTCGACATCGGGCAGCGGCCGCAGCGCCACGCAGCCCGCGGGCTGGCCGTCGACCAGCGCCACCAGCAGCGCGCCGCCGGGCGCGGCGTAGTCGCCGGGCAGGCCGTCGACCTCGGCGTCGAAGTTCTGGAAACACAGGTCGACGGCCAGTGCCTCGGCGTACTCGCGGAACAGCGCGCGCGTGGCCTCGATCAGCGGCGCGCCCTCGGCATCGAGCAGCTCGATGGCCGGGCCAGGTGCGGCGGCGGGTTCGTCCACGGCCTCAGCCCTGCTGCGCCACCCAGTAGGCCAGGCCCGCGCACAGCGCCACCAGCAGCAGTGCCAGCGCGCGTTGCGGCAGGCCGTCGGCGCTGGCCGGCGTGGCCGCGGGCAGGGTCTTGTCGCCGTGCAGCATGGGTGCCACGAGGTTGGTGTTCTTCTTCAGCAGGTAGAAGGCGATGGCCGCCAGGTGCAGCGCCACGAGCGCCAGCACCATCCACTGGCCCCAGTTCTTGTGCCAGGAGGTGGCGGCCAGCGCGGTGTCGCTGGCGACGAAGCGGTTCAGCGGCCCGAGGTGGGAGATCTCGTCGTCGGCCACCAGCCCGGTGGCGACCTGCACCAGCAGCACGCCCAGCAGGGCAAACACCGACAGCGCCCCGGTGGGGCTGTGGCCGACCTCCAGCCCCTCTTGCGGCGCGGCATCGCCACGCAGGTAACGCAGCAGCGTGGACGGCGCGTAGACGAAGCGGGCGAAGCGCGACCAGTGCCCGCCCACCAGGCCCCACAGGATGCGGAAGGCCAGCAGCGTGAGCACGAGGAAGCCGAGGCGGAAGTGCCAGACCATCGCGTCGCCGCCGATCTTGGCGCTGATCACCGAGCCGGTGACGACCAGCGCCAGCCCCCAATGGAACAACCGTGTGGGCAGATCCCAGACTCGGACGGTGGCGACGGGGGTTTCGGGCATATGCGGTGGGCCTTGGGTGGAGTGGCTGCAACCATACCGCGAGTCGGCTGCCGCGTCGCAGGGCCCGGCCCGCACGGCAACCCGACACCGCAGGCCGGTCATTGCCGGAGCCGCACGCGCTGCCGCGCTGCTCCGTACACTGCGGCGCTGCCGGCGGCGCGGCGCCCCTGCCGCCCGGCAAACCTGTTCCACCACCCCATCGTCAGGAGCCCCTTCACATGCACCGACTTCTTGCCGCCTGCGCCTTCAGCGCCGCACTGGCCACCGCCCTGCCCGCTGCCGCCCAGTTCCAGAAGCCCGAAGACGCGGTGAAGTACCGCAAGGCCGCCTACACGGTGATGGCGGCCCACTTCGGCCGCGTGGGCGCGATGGCCCAGGGCCGCGTCCCCTTCGACGCGGGCGCAGCGGCCGCCAACCTGCAGGTCGTGGTGGCCATGTCGACACTGCCCTTCGCGGGTTTCGTCGAAGGCACGGCCGGCACCGAGAAGGGCACGCCCAAGGCCAACGTCTGGAGCGAAAGGGCCAAGTTCGACGCCGCGGCGAAGAAGATGCAGGACGAGGTGGTCAAGCTGGCCGCCGCCGCCAAGACCGCCGACGGCCTGAAGGCCGCCTTCGGCAAGGCCGCCGACGCCTGCAAGGCCTGTCACGACGACTTCCGCAACCCGTGAGGTTGGGCCCCCAAGCTCGCTAGCGCTCGCTGCCTTGCAGGCCGCGCCGGGTCACTGACCCGGCCCTTCGTCAGGCTCGAGCAGTCCACCGGACTGCTCGAGTCCGGACGAAGCCCCCCGAGGGGGGTGTCCCCCTACGGCCCGGCGGAGCCGGTTCCGTGGGGGGAATCTTGGGAATGCGATGGTGCCGAGGGCTGGGCAAAGCCGAGCACGACTCGGCGGGTCATCGCGCTCTTCTTCTCGATCTTGGTGACGACGACGGCGCCGATCTCGGCGGTGTTCGCCACGTGCGTGCCGCCGCAGGGCTGCAGGTCAACGCCCTCGATCTCGAGCACGCGGATGCGGCCCAGGCCGCGCGGCGGCGTCACGCTCATGCTGCGCACCAGCTGCGGGTTGGCGTCGAGCTCGGCCTCGCTGATCCAGCGGTGGCGCACCGGGCGCGCCTCGGCCACCAGGCGCGCGATGCCGGCGCTGAGATCGGCCTTGTCCAGCGCCTCGCTCATGTGGAAGTCGAGCCGCGCGTAGCCCGCGGTGATGCTGCAACCGTCCACCGGGTGCGGCACCAGCGCGCACAGCAAGTGCGTGGCGGTGTGGAAGCGGCGGTGCGCCTGGCGCCGCGCGGCGTCGATGCGCGCGACGACACGCGTGCCGGGCGCGAAGGCCGCGAGCTCGCTGCCGGCCGCCGGCACATGGGCGATGTCGCCGGCGCGCGCCGGGTGCTTGCGTGTGTCGGCGATGGCCAGCACGGCGCCGGCTTCGCTGGTCAGCGTGCCGGTGTCTCCGGCCTGGCCACCGCCCAGCGCGTAGAAGACGGTGCGGTCGAGCACCACGCCGGCCTCGTCTACCGCCAGCACGGAGTC
>PNKD01000185.1 GCA_013822265.1 Leptothrix sp. (in: b-proteobacteria) | reverse complement strand
CAAACGGATTTTGCAGGGCCGACTACGCAGCATGCGTACTTCTGGGATGCGGGTCAGGCTGTCGAACTCGGGTACTTGCCCGGCGGCAGCGAGAGTTCTGCCATCGTCATCAACAACCAGGGTGTGATTGCCGGTAACGCGAAGACGGCGGATGGTGCGATACATGCGGTGCTGTGGCGAAGCGGCGTCATTGCCGATCTGGGCACCCTGCTCGGCGATACCCACAGCTATGCAATGAACATCAACGACGCGGGCGACGTGGTCGGCCTGTCCGTAGCAGGCTACGATGGCGCGACCCTTCCGCTGGAGCAACGGCGTGATGACCCAGATCGGCCCCGGCATCGATACCACGCAATTCACCATTGCGGGCCTCAGCCTGGGCGGCGGCCACCAACGGGCAATGAACAACGTCGGCCAGGTCGTTGCCACCCAGAAGATCAACGGCGTGAACCACGCCGTGCTCTGGGAACATGGCGTGATCACCGATCTGAACCCGGTCCTCGGCCTGTCTTCCGCATCGGCCACCGGCATCAACGACGCCGGACAAATCATCGCAGGAAACAGGAAGATCGCGCCGACGATCCCGGGCGTGGACATGGGTATCGTGATGACCGGTGCACCGGTTTTCGTCGTTCAGGGACAGTCCATAACCTATTCGTTGACCGTCACCAACAGCGGCACGCAGACCGCCACCGGTGCCTCCTTGACGAATACCCTGCCCGTCGGGGTGAGGTTTGTCGCAGCGACCACCTCGCAGGGCTATCGCAGTGGTTCAAGTACCGTTGCGTGTGTACTGGGCACGATGGCGGCCGGGGCCAGCGCCAGCGCCCAGATAACGGCAACGGTTACCAGCACGGGCACGCTGCTGAACACCGCCAGCGTCTCCAGCAGCGAGGTTGACGTGAACCCGCTGAACAACAATGCGACTTACACCAATTCCGCCAGCGCGCCAATCGTAAAAGCGGATCTGAGCGTGTCCATGACAGACAGTCCGGACCCGGTGCGGCGCCGCAGCAACCTGACGTACACCATCACGGTACAAAACGCCGGCCCGGGCAGCGCCAGCAGCGTCAGTGTCACCGACAGCCTGCCATCCACCATGACGTTCGTGTCGGCAAGCAGCAGTCAGGGCAGTTGCAGCGGCACGTCGACCGTGAACTGCAATCTGGGAACGCTCGCCAGCGGGGCTAGCGCCAGGGTCAGCATCTTGGTGCAGCCGCGCCTCACCGGCAGCTACACCAATACTGTCAGCGTGCGAACGACCACGCAGGAAAGCAGCGCCAGCAACAACACGGCAACAGCGGTCACGCAGGTGAGATAGCGCAGTTGTAGATCCCAAACGAAACGGGGCGACGCGTTGAGGTGTCGCCCCTTTTTTCTTTCGCATGGCACTCGCCTTTGGTCGCGCGACAGGTCCGAACTCGACGGCCCCATCGGTAGACTTTGGCATCGGCAGTCCTCGCATGCCATAGAGGGTGAACTACCTCTGACAACGGGCTCAGCCCCATGGCTGTCGACCTGCTGCGCGTGAAATTTCCGGCTTCGCGCGCGCTGCCATGGCAGGACGCGCGAGTCACTCACGCCGCAAGCGGCGCGCCGCGCGGGGCCGCGCCTTGCCCGCCATGGGGCGCTGGCCGGCGCCACCAGGTGGCGCTGCGCGAGCCGGCAGCTCTGCCAAGATGTCTCGACCGTGGCGGTCAGCTCGCTGATGCGCTTGAGGCTCATCGGCTTAGGCGGAGACTGGGCGCTGCTGCTGCCGCGGGGGCTGCCGGCCGTGCTCGACATCGGCCGGCGCTACGACCTTGCGGCGCTGGCCTGGGTGCTACCGTCGTTCGCGTTGCTGGCGCTCGCCCGTGGTAATGGCCGCTGGGGGCGCCGGGTGCACGCCATGCCGGCTAGCATCGCCCTGGCGCTGCTGGTCTGGGCCGATCGAAGAACGTCGATGGCAGCGACAACGAGTGCCGGATCGTCGGCGAACGCGCCTTCGACACCCGGCCCTCGGCGAGCTACAGCCGGGCCGGCCACAGCGACGGCCGGCGCGACGCCTTCGCCCTGGTGCGGCCCCTCCATGCGTTCGATGCGCGTTGGGCCGCCAGCGCCGGCGCCGCGCGTGGCGACAGACGCTCAAACACAAAAAAGGCGCGGTTTGCCACGCCGGGACTATGGGCCGGGGACGGCACCGCCGGTCTAGAATCTGCATCATGCGTCGTTGGGTGTTTGTATTCCTGCTGCTCGTCGTGCCGTTCCAGTTGACCTGGGGCTCGGCGGCGCCGTACTGCGCGCACGAAACCGGTGTCCCTGCCAAGAAGCACTTCGGGCACCATGAGCACAAACATCAGGCCGGCGGCGAGGTTGTCTCGCCCACCGACGATGCTGCTGACGACGACGACAGCGGCGCGTTCCACGCCGAGTGCGCGAGCTGCCATCTGGGCTGCCCCGCGTTCATGCCCGTGGCCACCCCTGCGGTGCAAGCGCTGCCTGATGGCAACACCGTGGTTCACCCGGAACCACGGTACGACTCCCACATTCCCACGGGCCCCCAGCGCCCGGATCGAGCTCATCCCGCCCCTGCCGCGCGACTCGGCGGCGGCGTGGTGATGGCTCTATTCGCGGACTGACCGACGACATCTCCACATCGCCCCGAATCGCTTCTGTCGTGAGACCAGAAGGATGATTCGATGCGATTTCGCTTTTTGGCAGCTGCCTGTGTGCTGGCTGCCGCACACGCCCTTGCAGGCGCGCAGACACCTGCGGCTTCCCTAGCAGCCGTTCCACTCACGCTTGCCGAGGCCATGCGCCTCGCCGAGGCCGCGAGCCCGGCGATCAGGTTGCGCGAAGCGCAGCTTGCAGCCGCCGAGGGCGCCAGGCGAGAAGCCTCGACGCTGCTCGCCAACAACCCCGAGTTGAGCCTGCAGCGCAGCGACCTGCGCACACGTGTGAACCCAGCGCCCGACGAACGCAGCAAGGGCTGGGCCATGGGCATCGCACAGCCCTTTGAAATTGGCGGCCAGCAATCGCTGCGGCGTCAGTCTGCAGCCGCAGCGCTGGAAGCGCTTGACGCCGAGATAGACGACGCACGACGGCAGGTGCGCGGCGAGGCCGCACTGCGTTTCCAGGCCGTGCTCGCGGCGCAACGACGCATTCAGATCGAACAGCGTTCGGCAGACCTCTTCGACAGCACCGCGCAGGCGATCGCAAAGCGTCGTGCTGCCGGCGAGGACACGCGGCTGGATGCCAACGTGGCGCTGGTTGAAGCCGAGCGTGCGCGCAACGCCTTGGGCGTGGCGCGTGAGCAATGGCTGGACGCACGTGCCGACCTGGCCAGCGCACTGCAACTGGCCCCTGCCACGCTGCCCGAAGTCAGCGGCGACCTGGCCATGACCACAGGCGGGCCGATGCCGTATGCGCTTGACCAACTCGTGACCTCGGCGCAGGCCCGCTCGAGCCTTCGCGCCGCGGCGGCGCGCGAGACCGCGGCTCGGGCCCGGCTCGATCTCCAGCGTGCCAACCGACTGCCCGATGTGACCGTGGGCCTAAACGTCGGCCGCGACGGGCCCGGCACGGCGCGCGACCGGATCACGACCTTGACGCTGTCGGTGCCGCTGCCCTTGTTCAAGCGCAACCAGGCCGGTGTCGGTCAGGCGCTCACCGATCTGGCCACGTCGCAGGTCGAGCGCGCCGCGCTCATCCGCGAGCAGGAGGCGCAAGTACGCCGCTTGTGGCTGCGCCTGAACAGCCAGCGCGAGCGCGTTCGGCGCCTGCAACAAGCCCTGCTGCCGGCATCGCTGGACAACCAGCAACTGGCCGCCAGGTCGCGCCAGGCGGGCCAGATCGGACTGCTCGACCAGTTGGTGATCAACCGCCAGGCGCTCGACGCCGAACGCGAGCTCAACGACGCGCTGGTCGAGTACCACGCGACCCGAATCGAACTTGAAATCGCGGCCGGCTGGTCGCTGGAAGGATCTGCACGATGAACACGCTGTACGTCGAGAACGGCCGCGGGCCGCGTTTGCGCGCATTGGCGCTGGCACTGGCCATCGCTGTGGGCCTGGCCGCCTGCGGAAAAGGTGACCCGCCCGCTGCTGCTGCCGCGGCGGCGGCGAAGCCGGCCAGCGCGGCCGCAGAGAAGGGCGAACACGCCGAAGGCGAAAGCGAGCTGACGCTGACGAGCGAAGAGGCCGAACGTGCCGGCATCAAGGTCGAGGCGATGAAAGCCCAGGCCCTGGGCGAGACCGTGGTCGTCACCGCCACCATCTTCCCCGACCAGGACCGCCTGACCCGCGTCGCGCCGCGCATCGAAGGGCGTATCACGTCCGCCCCGGCCAAGCTGGGTGACCGGGTTCGCGCCGGACAAGCGCTGGCTTCTTTGGACAGCGTCGAAGTCGGTGAAGCGCATGGGGCATTGATGCAGGCACAGGCGGAACTGCACATTGCCAACGCCAACTTCAAACGAGCCGAATCGCTGAGCGCAGAGGAGATCATTTCGCGCAAGGACTTCCTGCGCGCCCAGACCGACCGTGACAAGGCCGACGCCGCCCTGCGCGCCGCGTCCCACCGCTTGCGGCTGCTGGGTGGAAGCGCCACGGCCAGTGGTGGCAACGTGGCCGGCTTCGCCGTCACGGCGCCCATCGCCGGCACCATCATCGAAAAGAAGGTGACGCTCGGTGAACTGGCCAGCCCGAGCGCGCCGATGTTCACCATTGCCGACCTGAGCCGGGTGTGGATTCTGGCGAACCTCCCCGAAGCGGCCTTGGCAAAGGTCCGCATGGGCGCCAACGCGAAGGTGACCGTACCCGCCTACCCCGGCGAAACTTTCAGCGGGCGCGTCAGCCACATCGGCGCTGCGCTGGACAAGGAAACACGCACGGTTGCGGCCCGCATCGAGGTTGCCAACGCCGATGGCCGGTTGAAGCCGGAGATGTTTGCCACGGCCACCATCGAAGCCGCAGGCGACAAGCGCGACGTCATCACGCTGCCCGACGCGGCCATCGTGCTGCTGGAGGGCAAGCCGAGCGTCTTCGTGTTCGCGCAAGGCGCGTACGAGGCGCGCGAGGTGGAGCCCGGCGAACGCATCGGCGGCCGCACGGTACTGAAGTCGGGTGTCAAAGCCGGTGACCAGGTGGTCACCGAGGGCACGTATGCGCTCAAGGCACGCAAGCTGAAGTCGCAAATCGGCCACGGACATTGAGAACACGGACACATCATGCTGAATGCCATTGTCGATGCCGCACTTCGCTACAAAGTGCTGGTGCTGGTCGCCACCGCGGTCCTGATTGCCTTCGGCGTGCTGGCGTTTCGCCAGGTGCCGGTGGATGCCTTTCCCGATGTGACCCCGGCGCAGGTCAACATCTACACCGAGTCACCCGGCGTGGCCGCCGAGGACATCGAGCGGCTGCTGACGGTGCCGATCGAAGGTGCCATGGCGGGTCTGGCGAACGTGCAGGTCGTGCGTTCGGTGTCGCTGTTCGGCCTGTCGTACGTTGCCGTCTACTTCAACGACGACGTCGACATCTACTTCGCCCGCCGCCTGGTGGGCGAGAAACTTCAGGAGGTCAAGGGGCGCCTGCCCGCAGGCTACGGCGAGCCGGAGCTCGGGCCCAACAGCTCGGGTCTGGGCCAGGTGTTCTGGTACACGATAGAGGACGCCGACAAGAAGCTCAGCGCGATGGACCTGCGTACGCTTCACGACTGGACCGTGCGGCTGATCCTGCGCACCGCACCGGGCGTCGACGACGTGACCTCGTGGGGCGGCCACGAGAAGCAGTTTCAGGTGCAGATCGATCCGCGCAAGCTGGTCAAGTACGGCCTGTCGTTCAAGGAGGTGATGGAACGTCTGACTGCCAACAACAAGCAGGTCGGCGGCCAGTACCTGAACATCGGCGTCGAGCAGTACCTGGTGCGCGGCCTGGGTCTGGTCAGCAACGCCGCCGACATCGCCTCTATCGTCCTCGCCGAACGTAACGGCTCACCGGTGTACATGCGCGACGTGGGCGACATCAAAGAGGCGCCGGCAGTGCGCTTTGGTGCCGTCACGCGCAACGGCAAGGAAACGGTGCTCGGCATGTCGCTGGCCCGCATCAACGAAAACGCCTCGAAGGTGGTCGAAGCGACCAAGGCCAAGCTGGCCGTCGCGCAGGCCGCACTGCCCAAGGGTGTCGAGCTCAAGCCGGTCTACGACCGCACCGAGATCGTCGCCAAAGCACTGGGGACT
>PNKD01000184.1 GCA_013822265.1 Leptothrix sp. (in: b-proteobacteria) | reverse complement strand
TCAGAGCGCGCGCTGGCCCGTGCGCATGGCACGCGGCGCCATGGCGCGCGCCTTGGCCTCGCGCTGGTTCAGCCACTCGAGCCAGTCGAGCATCGGCAGGCTGGGCTGGCGCTGCGCGCCCTCGAGCACGAACGGGCCGGGCAGGCGCGCCACCTTGATGGCCATGCGCTCCTTGTAGCGCCTGGGGCGGAACGGGCCGTCCGGGCTCAACGTGAAACTCTCGTCCAGGCGTGCGGCGCAGCGCGCGCAATGGCTGTGCCAATGCGCGCCATCCGCCTTGGCGCTGTGATCGCGCCGCCAGCGGCCCTTGCCGAACTCGCGCACCGCCTTGTCGACGGCGGCGGGCAGCGTCGAGATGCGTCGCAGCAGCGTCGTCGGTGCGTTCTCGACCTCGAACTCGGGCAGGCCCATCATCGCGAAGACCGGCGTGCGCTCGCCGCACTCCGGGCAGTCGACGCCGGCCCGCAGCAGCAGCAGTTCCTGGCACACCACCGGTGCGCCGTGGGCGCTGCCGCGCCTGGCCACCGGATGCCGGTCGTCGAGCAACACGCCCGCGTCGACGGCATCGGGGTCATGACGGACATCGCCGGGCCGGCGCGGCCGGCGGGCACTGCTGTGGCTGGTGCTGAAGGAAGTCATGCGGCCCAGTTTGAACCTGTTGCGGCCGATCTCCAAAAGCCGCAGCGCGCTGGTCCGGTATCCGGGATTCGGCCGGCACCGCGAGCCGGGCGACGCCTGGCCAACCGACGCATGACTGCGCTCAACCCACCCGCGGCCGGCCTGCGGTGGGCCGCCAGTGCCAGCGTGCAACGGCGTCTGCGGGGCGCCCGGTCCATCAGGATCGAGGCTTCAGAAGCGGTGCACGAGTTCGATCATGTGGAAGTCTGCACCTATCGTGCCGCGGCCATAGGCGCCGGCGTCGGAGTAGTGCACGAAACGATAACCCAAGCCCAGCTGGCGCCCCAGCGGCAACGTCACGCCGAATGTCAGGGTGCCCTGCAGCGGCCCGCCGTAGTCCTGCTGGGCGAAGCGGTGTTCGCTCAGCAGCGCCAGCCCGAGGCCGATGTCGACCGAGGTGCGCGCGCTGGCGCTGGAGAGAACCGCGACCGGCGTGGCCGAGACGACGAGCGCTGTCTTGCCAGCGCCGCGCATGAGCCCGGCGGTGGTGATGAGCCGGCTGCCCAAGTGCCAGCCCGACGGCCACGCGTGCTGCCACGGCAGGCGGAACTGGGCGCTCAAGTCGTAGGCTCTGAAGGACTCGGGTTGAGCTTCGCCGAGCACGCGTTTCTCGCCCACGCGTGCACGCATGCCGACGGCGAGCAAGTCCAGCTCGGCCGCAGCGCCCGGCAGCGGGGCCCCTACCGCGCCGGCCAGCAGCACGAGCGCCAGGAATTCGACAGCCGCCTTGCCGCGAGAGGTCTGGCCGCTCGCCGCGCAACGCCGCGCGGCGGCGAGCGCGGCTGATGCCGTGGCAGCGCGCATGCGGCAAGTGCAACACCGGCAACTCATCAGGGGATGGAGGCAGGTCATCCCTGGAAGTTCCCGTGCCCGATGCCTGGAGTCCCCGGGCAGGTCGTGAGCTTGGTGGTCCGGGGAGTGGGGTCAGTCTTCATCACGAGGCCGGGCCGGCGCGGCGCGATGAGGTGACCGGGCCAAATCGCGCCCGCGCCGGCGCATGCCGGCCCGGACGGCACAGGCCTGCGCCAAGGCACACTCGCGCGATGCCCGAATCCAACAGCCCACTGCCGCGCCGCCTGACCTTGCGCGCCCCGTGCGCCCCACTGCCTGCGGCCTGCACGGCCAAGCGCCGATGAACCGCCCCGGCCCACCGTGGGACGTGGTGATCGTCGGCGCCGGCGCCGCGGGGCTGTTCTGTGCCGGCATCACCGGCCAGCGCGGCCTGCGTGTGCTGCTGCTCGACCACAGCGAGAAGGTGGCCGAGAAGATCCGCATCTCGGGCGGCGGCCGCGCCAACTTCGGCAACCGCGACCTCGACCCGCAGGCGCCGCACAAGCACTTCATCAGCGCCAACCCGGACTTCTGCCGCTCGGCCCTGTCGCGCTACACGCCGGCCGACTTCATCGCCCTGGTCGCGCGCCACGGCATCGCCTTCCACGAAAAGCACAAGGGCCAGCTGTTCTGCGACCGCTCTGCCGAAGACCTGATCCAGATGCTGCTGCGCGAGGCCGACGCCGGTGGCGTGCAGCGCTGGCAGCCCTGCAAGGTGACGGCGATTCGCCACCATGCCGACGCGCTCTACACGCTGGACACCGATCGCGGCAGCGTGCGCAGCCGCGCGATCGTCGTCGCCACCGGCGGCCTGTCGATTCCCAAGATCGGCGCCACCGATTTCGGTCATCGTGTGGCGCGGCAGTTCGGCCTGCGCCTCGTCGACACGCGCCCGGGCCTGGTGCCGCTGGTCTTCGACGGCGCCGGCTGGGCGCCCTACGCCGGCCTGGCCGGGCTGGCCTTGCCGGTGGGCATCAGCACTGGCGCCGGGCGTGCGCGCGGCGCCTTCGTCGAAGACCTGCTGTTCACGCACCGCGGCCTGTCGGGGCCGGCCGTGCTGCAGATCTCGAGCTACTGGCAGCCGGGCGCGGCCATCACCCTGGACCTGGCGCCCGGCACCGACTTGCTGGCCGCGCTGACCCAGGCCAAGGCGACCTCGCGCCGCCTGATCGCCAACGAGCTGGCCGGTCTGGTGCCCGCCAGGCTGGCCGACGCCTGGGTGCAGCAGGACGCCGAGTGGCAGCGCCCGGTGGCCGAGGCCTCGAACAAGGCGCTGGCGCGGCTGGCCGAGCGGCTGGCGCGCTGGGCGCTCGTGCCCGTGGGCACCGAGGGCTACCGCAAGGCCGAGGTGACGCTGGGCGGCGTCGACACGCGCGAGCTGTCATCGCGCACGATGGAGTCCCGGCAGCCGGGGCTGTACTTCATCGGCGAGGTGGCCGACGTGACCGGCTGGCTCGGCGGCTACAACTTCCAGTGGGCCTGGTCCAGCGCGCACGCCTGCGCGATGGCCTTGCCGCACTGAGTGCCGGCGTGCCCCTTCAGCCCGGCTTCTGCGCCAGGCAAGGCCCGTTGCGGCGTCTGAAGTCGCTGGGCTTGATGGCCGCGCCGCCCTCGTGCAGGCCGCGGTTCAGCGCCTTGGCCATGCGCTCGTGCTTGACCATCGGGCCGGCGTCGTTGCGCGTGCGGGTGCTCCAGGCGTGGCCGTTCTCGACCAGCCGCTGGCCCACGTTGACGTCGTCAACCGTCAGCACGCCCACGGTACGGCCGTAGCCGTCGCGGCCGGTCGTGCGCAGCGTGGCCGCCTTGTTCAGCGCCAGTTCGCCAAGGGCGCGGCGGGCCTCGGGGCCCCAGGGCTGGCAGATCTCGGGCGCGTCGATGTCGGCCAGGCGCACCACGATGGCGGGCTGTCCCGCGGGCGTGAAGCGCACGGTGTCGCCGTCGGTGACCTGCGTCACCACGCCGTGCAGCGGCGCGGGCCGCGCGCGCGGCGCCGCCATGGCGGCGGCCGATGCGGCCAGCATCACGAGTCCGAAGGCGAGGCGAAGGGCGGTTGACATGGGGCGGATGCTAGAGCGTGCCGGGCTCGCCGGCCCTGCCGCGTGGATGGATTGCGTCGGCCAGGCCGGGGCCGTGCGGGCCTCGGCCCGTCATTGACCGGCGCTGGCCGCGGCGTCGGCGGCGCGCTGCAGGCCGGCGTCCTGCGCCTGCTTCATGCCCTCGACGATCTGCTTGTGCTGCGCCATGGCCTGGCTGGCCTTCTCAGCCTGCAGCTTGCCGACGGCGGCGGCCGTGCCGGCAACCTCGGCGCCGCAACCGGCCAGCCAGAGGGTGCACAGCGCCGCCGCATGCCGCAGGGGCGGCCGATGCGATGGCGAGGGAGACGAAGCTACGGCAGGCATGAGGCATCCTCCGGCAGAGAGCAGGCGCCAGTGTAGGCGGCCCGACGCGACAACTCAGGGTCGGCTCGGGGGTCGCTTGGGGTGTCGGCCGCGGCGTCTGCCGGGGCATGCTGGCGCATGCTCTTGCGCGCACCCGGGTAGCCGCTGAACACCAGGCCGGCGGCACGCGCGATCTCGCGAATGCGCCGCTGCGCCAGTTCACCCAGGTTCAGGCTGGCCAGCACGTCGGCGCGCAGGGCGTCGGTGGTGAACAGCGTGGCCGCCGCGCCTTCGTCCAGCACCAGCGGACGCGCCGAGAGGATCTCGAGCCCGTGCCAGCCCGATGTGCACGCTGCGGCAGGCAAACGGACAGGCGAAGAGGTGATGGCCTTCGCGCGAGCGCCAGCGCTCGACGAGCAGCCGGCCGCGCTGCGGCAGCCACGACCGCCGCGCCTGCGCCGGCAGCATGGGGCGCGCGGCCTGCATCTCGGGGTCGGCGAAGTCGAGCGCCGCCGCGCCGTCGGTCAGCGGCCCAGCCGCGTCGTCCAGCAATGCCCAGACGGCGGCGGCCAGTTCGCTGCCCAGCGCCGTCTTGCCGCCGGCCCAGGCCGGCACCACGCCCTTCTTGCTGCGGCCCGCGCGCACGTAGGCGGCCAGGTCCTGCGTGCGCACGTACTCGAGCACGCGGCCACCGAAGACGAAGTGGTCACCCTTGTCCAGGCGCGCGATGAAACCTTCCTCGACGTGGCCCAGCGTGCTGCCCGTGAGCCGCTTCACCGCCATCGCCGCGTCGCTGACGATGGTGCCCACCTGCAGCCGGTGGCGGCGAGCGATGCCGCGGTCGGGCACGCACGAGGCGCCGTCGATGCGCTGCACGCGGTGGTACTCGGGGTAGGCCGCGAGGCTGTCGCCGCCGCGCTCGACGAAGGCCAGCGCCCAGTCGAACTCGGCACGCCTGAGGCCGCAGTAGGCACGCGTGGTGGTCAGTTCGGCGTACAGCTCGATCAGCTCGTGCCCTTCCTCGACGGCAACGGTGTGCACGGCGCCGAGCTCGCTGCGCGCGGCTTCTCGCGTCAACATCAGGCTCAGCGACTCGGGCGTGCTCACCGGCGCCTGGGGCAGCCGCCGGTCTTGCCGCGCGCGCTCGGCCGCCGGCGTGTCGCCGGTGCGCGTACCGACCTGCCAGGCCGGCGCCGGCTCGGCCAGCGGCGCCTGCAGCGCACGCGCGGCGTCGGCGGCCAGCGCGCGCGGCAAGACCGGCGCTGCGGGGCTGTGGCGCTGGCGCGGTTCAGGCGCTGGCAATCCAGCCCTCGACGGCATCGACCTCGGCCGGCAGGCCGTGGCCGGGCCGCGTCGACGCCCAGGCCGCCTGCACCAGGCACAGCGCGGCGTCGAGGCGGTCGCCGCCGGCGTCGTCGACGAGCGCGTCGCGCTGCGCGTGCGTGAGCTTCAGGCGCAGCCCCAGCCGCGTGCGGCCCTGCTCCAGCCGCTCGACGATGTCCTTGCGCGTGATCAGGCGGTCGGGCTCGCTGCTGTTCTTGTACGAGCGCCGGCCCGCGAGTTCAAAGGCCAGCAGGGCGGGGTAGCCCTCGAGCGCCACGCGCTGCGCATCACCCGCGTGCAGGCGCGGCAGGCTCACGCCGGCCTGCACCAGCCGCGACAGGCCCTCGTAGTACATGAAGCCCACCGGCACGTAGCGTGTCTGCAGCGGGCTGGTGCTGCTGATGCCGGGCAGCGCGCCATCGGTGGCGCGGTGCACCAGCCGCTGGCCCGCCGGGCGGGCGTTGCCCCAGGCGTCGACCAGCGCGCGAAAGCCCATGCGGCTGCCGCAGCGGCGCTGCAGTTCCGTGATCACCTCGGCGGTGCTGCCGCCCAGCGCGTGGTGGTCGACGAAGGGCCGCGGCAGCCCGAACGGGAAGTCGAAGGCGCCCAGCCACGGGCCGGGCTCGGCAATCAGGGTCTCGAAATCGGCCAGCGTGGGCAGCGCCTCGAGCCCGTCCAGGCGCAGCACGGCGCCGACCACGTGGCCGCGCGCCACGGTGATGGGTTTGCGCCGCGTGGGCGCGCAGGTGAAGTCGACGCCCAGCAGCATGGGGCGATTGTGTCGGCGCCGGGCGGGTGGCGTGCATGGCGGCGCCGTGCTCGCCGCACCGGACCCGCAAAGAGGACCGCACCGGCACAGTGCAATACGACCGGTCGGCAAGGTCTTCGTGGTGGCGGTCCCCTGGTTCACGGGGGATCTGGCGCGCCTTGCGTCGGGCCGTCGAACCTAACATCCGAACGTCGCCGATCGAACTGATGTCGCCGCTTCGAAGCGAGACCCGCA
>PNKD01000183.1 GCA_013822265.1 Leptothrix sp. (in: b-proteobacteria) | reverse complement strand
CTGATGTCGATCGAGAAGGACGTCGAGGACCCGCACAACAGCCCGCTGTTCCAGAAGTACCCCAACGTCGGCAACGACCACCATGTCTCCGAGTTCGTCACGGACTACCTGCGCATGATGGTCTCGGGCAACCTCAACGCCCACGAGATCGAAAGCCTGATGGACAGCGAGATCGACACCCACCACCAGGAAGAGCACGCCGCCGTCGCCGCCATCCAGCGCATGGCCGGTGCGCTGCCGGCCTTCGGCATCGTGGCGGCCGTGCTGGGCGTGGTGAACACCATGGGCTCGGTGGGCCAGCCACCGGCGGTGCTGGGCGGCATGATCGGATCGGCGCTGGTGGGCACCTTCCTGGGCATCTTTCTGGCCTACGGCTTTGCCGAGCCGCTGGCGGGCCTGCTGGAGCAGAAGGTCGACGATGGCAGCAAGGAGCTGCAGTGCATCAAGACCACGCTGCTGGCCAGCATGCAGGGCTACGCGCCGCAGGTGGCCATCGAGTTCGGCCGCAAGGTGCTGTATTCGGGCGACCGCCCCAGCTTCACCGAGCTCGAAGGCCACGTGAAAGGCAAGAAATGACGCCCCCCCAGGGGGGCGCCGCGAGCGGCGCGGCAAAGCCGGTTCCGCCGCGTCGGCTTGAGGGCGGCATCGCCGCGCTCGCCGGTTCGCCGCTGGCCGCGCGGCGCAGAGCCTTCAGCCTGCAGCTGTGGCTGCCGCCGGGTCGGCCGGTGCGCGGCAGCGGCGTGACGGGGAGCTGACCATGGCGGGCGATGCGAAGAAGCTCCAGCCGATCATCATCAAGCGCGTCAAGAAGGGCGGCCATGCCGTTCACGGCGGTGCCTGGAAGATCGCCTACGCCGACTTCGTGACGGCCATGATGGCCTTCTTCCTGCTGATGTGGCTGCTGGGCAGCACCACCGAGGGCGACAAGAAGGGCATCGCCGACTACTTCGGAACGCCGCTGAAGCTGGCGCTGCTCAACGGCGGCAGCGGCTCGGGGGATTCGTCTCACGTCGTCAAGGGCGGCGGTGAGGATCTCACGCGCAGCACCGGCCAGGTCAAGCGCGGCGACATGGAGGCCGTCAAGTCCACCATCAACGTGCATCAGCTCAAGGCCGAGCAGATGCGCGCCGAGATTTCCCGGCTCGAAGACACCCAGCGCAAGCTCGAGAAGGCCATCGCGGCCAACCCCAAGATCGCCGGGCTGTCGTCGCAGATCCTGCTGGAGATGACGCGCGACGGCCTGCGCATCCAGATCGTCGACGCCGAAGGCAGGCCCATGTTCACCAGCGGCAGCGCCCAGGTGCAGCCTGCGATGCGAGAGGTGCTGCGCGAACTGGGCAAGGTGCTCGGCGAGGTGCCGAACCGCCTCACGCTCGAGGGCCACACCGACGCCTTGCCCTTCGGCAACGGCGAGCAGCGCGGCTACAGCAACTGGGAACTCAGCGCCGACCGCGCCAACGCGTCGCGCCGCGAGCTCGTGGGTGGCGGGCTGCCCGAAGATCAGGTGCTGCGTGTCCAGGGACTGGCCGCCAGCAACCCCTTCGATCGGCGCGATCCGGCCGCCCCCGCCAACCGCCGCATCAGCATCGTCGTGATGACCCGCGAGGCCGAGGAGGCGTTGTTCCGCACCACGCCGGCGCTGACCGACGAAGAGCTCGGCGCCGGCGTGCCGGGCCCCGCCGCGGCGCCCCCCACCGAGCTGCCACGGCCCTCAAGTCCGGCAACGGTGCACCGATAAGTCCTGAAGTCGTCCAACCGAGGTTTCCCGTCCATGAGTACGCCCACCGATCTGAAGTTCCTCGTCG
The DNA here is from genome assembly GCA_013822265.1 of Leptothrix sp. (in: b-proteobacteria). Classification (GTDB taxonomy): domain Bacteria; phylum Pseudomonadota; class Gammaproteobacteria; order Burkholderiales; family Burkholderiaceae_C; genus Rubrivivax. Next base: position 4,543 of record PNKD01000183.1, on the reverse strand, counting down.
TCGACGACTTCTCGACCATGCGCCGCATCGTGCGCGGCCTGCTCAAGGAGATGGGCTGCAACAACGTCGACGAAGCCGAAGACGGCGTCGTCGCGCTGGCCATGCTGAAGGCGCAGAAGTTCGACTTCGTCGTCAGCGACATCAACATGCCCAACATGAACGGCTTCGACCTGCTCAAGGCGATCAAGGCCGAAGACGGGCTGCGGCACATCCCGGTGCTGATGGTCACCGCCGAGGCGCGCAAGGAAGACATCGTGCTGGCAGCGCAAAGCGGTGCCGCGGGCTACATCGTCAAGCCCTTTACGAAGGCCACGCTGGAAGAGAAGGTGCAGAAGATCCTGCAAAAGCTCGCAGCGACAGCCTGACAGGTCATCGGGAGAACAAGATGAAGATGGAAGATATCGCCACCATGCAGCCCTCGGCAGAGCTCGTCGTCTCGCCGGCCGTGTTCCAGCAGATCGGCTCGATCACGCGGCTGCTGCACGACACCATGCATCAACTGGGCGTCATGCCCAAGCTGCAGCTGGCCACCGACGGCCTGCCCGACGCGCGCAGCCGCCTGACCTACATAGCGCAGAAGACCGCCGACGCCGCCAACAAGGTGCTGAACTCGGTCGATGACGCCAAGGCCGAGCATGCGTCGCTGAACGCCGCCACGCGCGACATGGCGGCGGCGATCGTCGCCGACCCGGTCAAGGCCGTGGCCAGCGGCGCATTGATGAACTTCGTCGAGGACGTCGCCAACCGCACCGGGCGTGTCGACAACCACCTCACCGACATCATGATGGCGCAGGACTTCCACGACCTCACCGGCCAGGTGGTGGCCAAGGTTGTCGGCCTGGCCAACGACCTCGAGGACACGCTCGTCAAACTGCTCGTCAGCGTCGTGCCGCCCGGCCAGCGCGAGAAGGTCGACCCCAGCGTGCTGCACGGCCCGGTGGTCAACCCCGAAGGCCGCACCGACGTCGTCACCAACCAGGGCGAGGTCGACGACCTGCTGGCCAGCCTGGGGTTCTGACCCCCCCCCGGCCCGCCAAAGACGGGTGGCGTTGCATCCAGCGTGCCGCCACGGCACCGGCTTGGGCGGGCCGTTGGCGCACGTCACCCTTTGGTGCAGGGAGCGTCAGCGGGCCTGGGGGCTGCCGAATCTCCAGCTCGACACCGTCCAGCCCGGCCAGGCGTCTTCCTCGTGGTGCACGGTGGTCGCGGCCTCGAGTTCGGCCGCGCCCAGCGCCACCATCAGCGGCAGCAGGTGGTCTTCTCGCGGGTGGGCGATGCGCGCGGCGGGCGCGCCGTCCCATTGCAGCAGGCGCGCCTGGCGTTCGGCAGGGGGGCTGCCCTCCAGCGTGGCGTGCAGCCAGTCGTCGAAGGCCTTGGACGGCGCCCGGGCCGCCGGGCCGCGCAGCCGCAGGTTGTGGAAGCTCAGCCCGCTGCCCAGGATGAGCACGCCCTCGTCGCGCAGCGGCGCCAGGGCGCGGCCCGCGGCCAGGTGCCCGGCGACGTCGTAGCCCTGCTGCAGCGACAGCTGCAGCACCGGCACGTCGGCCTCGGGGTACATCACCGCCAGCGGCGCGAAGCTGCCGTGGTCGTAGCCCCGGGTCGTGTCCCGCGCCGCATCGATGCCGGCATCCGCCAGCAGGCGCTCGATGCGCTGCGCCAGCGCCGGAGCGCCCGGCGCGGGGTACTGCACGCGGTAGGTGTGCTCGGGAAAGCCGTGGTAGTCGTAGACCATGCCGGGTCTTGCCGCCGCCATGGCCGTGAAGCGCGGCGCCTCCCAGTGGCCCGAGATGCTCAGCACGGCGGCCGGTCGGGTGCCGATCGCGCGCGCGATGCCCTGCAGCGCCGTGGCCAACGGTGCCATCGCCTGGCGCATCTCCGGCATCCAGGGCCATGGACCGCCGCCGTGTGAGATGAAGTAGCTGGGCAGGCGCGGGGCAGGGCGGTTCATCGGCTGGGCTCGGTCGGGTGCGGGGCCTTCAGTGTCGCGCCGGCCGCGGCGCGGTGCGTTCAGCGCACTTGCACGCAGCCTGCAGGCGCGCTGAGCGTCGCACATGGAGCCGGGGGCCGGGAGGTGGGCCGGCGCGTCGGCGCGCCGGCGCGCCGGCGTTAGGGCGAACACGGCGGTCTTTCCCCGGCTTATCGCCCTCAAGTCCTGGCGGGGCGGCGGCACCATCACGGGGCTCCCCGTCGGCGCACCCCGCACCATGTCCGAATCAGCCCAAGACCGCAACCTACCCGCCACACAGCGCAAGATCGACAAGGCGCGCAAGGACGGCCAGGTTGCGCGTTCACGCGACCTCGGGCACTTCGGCGCGCTGGGCGGCGCGGTGGCGCTGCTGGCGGCCACGGCGCCGCTGCTCAACGAATGGCTGAACCGCATGCTGGCCGAGGGCCTGCGTTTCGATGCCGCCATGGTCGCCGAGCCGGCGCAGATGCTCGAGCGTTTCGGCAACCTGACGATGCGCCTGCTGGCCGTGCTGGGGCCGCTGTTCGCGGTGACGCTGCTGGTGGCACTGGCCAGCGGCCTGCTCGCCGGCGGGTGGAACTTCACCTGGAAGGCCATGGAGCCCAAGTTCGACAAGTTCAACCCGCTGACGGGGCTGGGGCGCGTGTTTTCGGTCGACCAGATGACGCAGACGCTGAAGGCCAGCTTCCTGGCCTTGCTGCTGGGCGGCGCCGGCGCCTACTTCCTCTGGCACCACTGGATGAACCACGCCGAACTGCTGGCCATGCCGCTGCCCACGGCGCTCACTGAGAGCGCCGGCCTGCTGCACAGCGGCCTGCTGCTGCTGTGCGGCGTGCTCGCCGCCTTCGCGCTGGTCGACGTGCCGCTGCAGCGCCGGATGCTGCAGCGCCGGCTCAAGATGTCGGCCGTCGAAGTGAAGCAGGAGCACAAGGAGACCGAGGGCAACGCCGAGGTCAAGGGCCGCATCCGCGCCAAGATGCGCGAGATGGCCAACCGCCGCATGTTGGCCGCCGTGCCGCTGGCCGACCTGGTGGTCATGAACCCGACCCACTTCGCGGTGGCGCTGAAGTACGACGACAGCAAGATGGCCGCGCCGCGTGTGGTGGCCAAGGGCGCCGACCTGCTGGCCTTCAAGATCCGTGACCTGGCGCGCGACGCCAAGGTGCCGGTGCTGCAATCGCCGCCGCTGGCGCGTGCCCTCTACGCCCACACCGAGGTCGACCAGGAGATCCCGGCGCGCCTGTTCAGCGCCGTGGCGCAAGTGCTGGCCTGGGTCTACCAGCTGCGCGACGCCGCCGCCAGCGGCCGCATGGCCGCCGCCGCCGCGCCCATGCCCGAAGTGCCGGCCGATCTCGACCCGCTCAACCCCGCCTACGACGCCGCCGGCGGCCGCAACAAGAAGCGCGCCGCGGCCCCCGCCGCACCGCGCCGGGAGCCTGAACTGTGAACGCCCTCGTCGCCCGCCTGAACGCCTGGTTCGGGCCCAAGCAGAGCGCCGTCGTCAAGGGGCTGGTGCTGCCCACCTTCGTGGTGATGATGCTGTCCATGATGGTGTTGCCGCTGCCGGCCTTTGTGCTGGACCTGCTGTTCACCTTCAACATCGCGCTGGCGCTGACGGTGATGATGGTCAGCGCGCAGATGGTCAAGCCGCTGGACTTCGCGGCCCTGCCCACCGTGCTGCTGGTGACGACGCTGCTGCGCCTGTCGCTGAACGTCGCCTCCACCCGTGTCGTGCTGATGGAAGGCCACACCGGCCCCGGTGCCGCCGGGCAGGTGATCGAGGCCTTCGGCCACTTTCTCATCGGCGGCAACTTCGCCGTCGGCCTGATCGTCTTCGCCATCCTCGTGGTCATCAACTTCGTCGTCGTGACCAAGGGGGCCGAGCGCATCGCCGAGGTCGGCGCACGTTTCGCGCTGGACGCGATGCCCGGCAAGCAGATGGCCATCGACGCCGACCTCAACGCCGGCCTGATCGACGAGAAGATGGCGCGCCAGCGCCGCGCCGAGGTGGCCGAGGAGGCCGACTTCTTCGGCTCCATGGACGGCGCGAGCAAGTTCGTGCGCGGCGACGCGATGGCCGGGCTGCTGATCCTGTTCATCACCATCGTCGGCGGTTTCATCATCGGCATGGCGATGCACGACATGGACGCTGCGGGTGCGGCCAGCAGCTACGTCACGCTGGCCGTGGGCGACGCGCTGGTGGCGCAGATCCCGGCGCTGCTGATCAGCGTGGCCAGCGCCATGGTGGTCTCGCGCGTGGGCAAGGAACAGGACATCGGCACGCAGATCCGCGGCCAGGTCTTCGATTCGCCGCAGGCCCTGGGCGTGGCCGCCGGCGTGGTGGCGCTGCTGGGGCTGGTGCCGGGCATGCCGCATCTCGTCTTCCTGCTCGTGGCGGGCGGGCTGGGCACGCTGAGCTGGCAGCTGATGAGGCAGCGCCAGCGCGCCGACGACGAGGGCCAGCGCAACACCGCCGGCGTCGAAGCCCAGCCGCAGCCCAACGCCGAGGCCAGCTGGGACGACCTCACGCCGGTGGACACGCTGGGCCTGGAGGTCGGGTATCGCCTGATCGCCCTC
>PNKD01000182.1 GCA_013822265.1 Leptothrix sp. (in: b-proteobacteria) | reverse complement strand
GCTGCGGCGATGCGCCGGGCAGGCGCCGTGCTGCCGCAACGCGGCCAGGTGCTCGGCCGTGGGGTAACCCTTGTGGGCGTCGAAACCGTACTGCGGGTGCTGCGCGTGCAGGTCCAGGCACAGTCGGTCGCGCTGCACTTTGGCCAGGATGGAAGCCGCCGAGATCGCCGGCACCAGCGCATCGCCCTTGACCACGGCCGCCACCGGCATCTTCAAGGCCGGCACGCGGTTGCCGTCGACGACGACACGGTGCGGCAGCAGGCGCAGCGACTCGACGGCGCGGCGCATCGCCAGCAGCGTGGCCTGCAGGATGTTCAGCTGGTCGATCTCTTCGGCGCTGGCGCTGGCGATGGCGCAGCACAGCGCGCTGGCGCGGATCTCGTCGAACAGGGCCTCGCGGCGCCGCGCGCTCAGCGCCTTGGAGTCACCCAGGCCGCGGATGGGCTGGCGCGGATCGAGGATCACCGCCGCGGCCACCACCGGCCCGGCCAGCGGCCCGCGGCCGGCCTCGTCGACGCCCGCCACCAGGCCGGGCAGGCCCCAACCCGGGCCCAGCTGCTCAAGCCGAAATGACTTGCGCGATGGCATCGGTGGCACAGCGCGCGGTGTCGCGGCGCAGCTCGTGGTGCAGGCTTTCGAAACGCCGCGCCACGGCGGCGGCGCCGGCGCCATCGTCGAGCCAGCGCATCGTGGCGGCGGCCAGTGCGCCGGCCTGGCAGTCGCCCTGGATGAGCTCGGGCACGACAAAGTCGCGGCACAGGATGTTGGGTAGGCCGACCCAGGGCTGGTAGCGCATGCGTTTCATCAACTGCCAGCTCAGCGCGTGCATGCGGTAGCCGATGACCATGGGCCGCTTGAACAGCGCCGCCTCCAGCGTGGCGGTGCCACTGGCGATCAGCGTCACGTCGCAAGCGGCCAGTGCGGCGTGCGACTGACCGTCGAGCAGTTGCAGCGGCACGCCCGGGGCGTGTGCCGCCACCAGGGGCTCGACCTGCTGCCGCAGCCCCGGCGCCAGCGGCAGCACAAAACGCAGCGCCGGCCGCTGGCGATGCAGCAGCGCCACGGCCTGCAGGAACACCGGCGCGATGTACTGGATCTCCGAACGCCGGCTGCCCGGCAACACCGCCACCACGGCGTCGGCTTCGGCCAGTCCCAGCGCCACGCGGCTCGCGGCGCGCGGGGGCTGCAGCGGGATCGCGTCGGCCAAAGGATGGCCGACGAAAGTCGCCGCAACACCGTGGGCCTGCAGCAGCGCCGGCTCGAACGGGAACAGGCACAGCACATGGTCACAGCTGGCCGCCATCTTCTTCGCACGGCCGCCGCGCCAGGCCCAGATCGACGGGCAGACGAAGTGCACGGTCTTGATGCCGGCGGCCTTGAGCCGGGTCTCGAGGCCGAGGTTGAAGTCGGGCGCGTCGACGCCGATGAAGGCCGCCGGTGGCTGCTGCAGCAGCCGTGCGGCCAGGGCGTTGCGCAGGGCCGAGATCTCGCGGTAGTGGCGCAGCACCTCGACGTAGCCGCGCACGGCCAGCTTGTCGTGCGGCCACCAGGCCTCGAAGCCGTGTTCGGCCATGCGCGGGCCACCTATGCCCTGGGTCTGCAGTGTGGGCCAGCGCGCCTTCAGCCCGCCCAACAGCAGCCCGGCGAGCAGGTCGCCCGAGGCCTCGCCGGCGACCATGGCCAGGCGCATTGCGGGTGTCAGCCCAGCGCCGGGCCGCCCCAAGCGGGGCTGCGCCCCCTCGGGGGCTGGCGAAGGCGCGCAGCGACAAGCCTGAAGGCCATCATCTCGCGATGCCGCGCGTGGCGCCGGCGACGAAGGCCAGCAGACGCTGGATGTCGGCGTCGCCGCCGTCGACACTGCCCTTCAGCGCCGCGATGGCTTCGCGGGCCTTGTCCAGCGTCAGGCCTTCGCGGTACAGCAGGCGGTGCATCTGCTTGACGAGCGCGAGGCGCTCGCGCGAGAAGCCGCGCCTGCGCAGGCCTTCGGCGTTGTAGCCGGCCACCGACAAGGGGTTGCCCGTCGCCGTCATGAAAGGCGGCACGTCCTGCGAGACATGGCTCTGAAAGCCCAGCATCACGTGTGCACCCACCTTGCAGAACTGGTGGATGCCCGACAGGCCGCCGACGATGGCCCAGTCGTCGACGTGCACGTGGCCGGCCAGCGTGGCGTTGTTGGCCAGGATGGTGTGGTGGCCGACACGGGAGTCGTGCGCGATGTGCACGTAGGCCATGATCCAGTTGTCGTCGCCGACGCGGGTGACGCCTTCGTCCTGCGCCGTGCCGCGGCTGAAGGTGCAGAAGTGGAAGATGGTGTTGCGGTCGCCGACGAGCAGCCGGGTCGGCTCGCCGCGGTACTTCATGTCCTGCGGCGCCAGGCCCAGCGCGGCGTGGGCGTGGATGACGTTGTCGCGGCCGATGACCGTGGGGCCCTCGATCACGCAATGCGCGCCGATGCGGGTGCCCTCGCCGACCTGCACGCCGGCGCCGATCACCGCATAGGGGCCCACCGTCACCGTGGCCGCCAGCTCGGCGCCCGTGTCGACGATGGCGGTGGCGTGAACCGTCGCCATCTCAGGGGGCGTCAGCCACGGCCTGGGCCACCTTGCGCATGGTGCACATCAGGTCGGCCTCGGCGACGACATGTCCGTCGACCAGGGCCTTCGTCTTGTAGCGGTAGATGCCGGCCTTCTGGCGTTCGATGCGGGCTTCCAGGATGAGCTGGTCGCCGGGCCCGACGGGACGTTTGAAGCGCGCGTTGTCGATGCCCGCGAAGTAGACCACCGTGTCGTCGCCGGGTTCGACACGCGCCGACTCGAACGACAGCACGGCCGCGGCCTGCGCCAGCGCCTCGAGCATCAGCACGCCCGGCATCACCGGCCGCGCCGGAAAGTGACCCACGAAGAAGGGCTCGTTGATGGTGACGTTCTTGAGCGCCTTGATGCGCACGCCCTTCTCGAGCTCGAGCACGCGGTCGACGAGCAGCAAGGGGTAGCGGTGCGGCAGCTTGCGCAGGATCTGTTGGATGTCCATCGTGCTCACGTCTTCTTCTCCAGCGCTCGCACCCGTTCACGCAGCGTATGCAGTTGTCTCAGGGTGGCGGCGTTCTTTTCCCAGGACGCATTGTCGTCGAAGGGGAACATGCCGCTGTACTGGCCCGGCTTGTGGATCGAGCGGCTGATCACCGTCGCGGCGGTGATGTGCACGTGGTCGCAAATCTCGAGGTGGCCCAGGATGATGGCGCCGCCGCCGGCCGTGCAGTGGCGGCCGATGCGCGCGCTGCCCGCCACCCCGACGCAGCCGGCAAAGGCGCTGTGCGCGCCGATGTGCACGTTGTGGCCGATCTGCACCAGGTTGTCGAGCTTGACGCCGTCGTCGATCACGGTGTCGTCGAGCGCGCCGCGGTCGATGCAGGTGTTGGCGCCGATCTCGACGTCGTCGCCTAGGACCACGGCGCCGAGCTGTTCGATCTTTTCCCAGCGGCTGCCCTGCTCGTCCTTCGTCGGCGCGAAGCCGAAACCATCGGCGCCGATCACGGCCCCGCTGTGCACGAGGCCTCGCTGGCCGATGCGGCAGGCGTCGCCCAGCACCACGCGGGGCTTGAGCACCGTGCGCTCACCGACCACGGCGTCGGCGCCGACATGCGCCTGCGCGCCGACCACCGCGCCGGCCAGCACCCGTGCGCCGGCACCGATGTACGCCAGCGGCCCGATGGCCGCCAGCGGGTCGACCCAGGCCCCCACCTCGACCACTGCGCTGGCGTGCACGCCCGGCGTCGGCAACCGGCGCGTCTGCGCCGCCCACCATTGGGTCAGGCGGGCGAAGGCGAGGTAGGGATCGGCGCAGACGATGGCCGCGCCGCGGGCCGCTGCGGCGTCGCGCAGCGCCGGGCCGACGATGACGCAGGCGGCGGCGGTGGTGGCCAGTTGCGCCTGGTATCGCGGGTTGGCGAGGAAGCTGATCGTCGCCGCGTCGGCCGACTCCAGCGGGCCGATGCGCGCCACCGTGGCCCGCGCATCGCCGATGAGTTCGCCACCGAGGCGCTGGCTCAGTTCACCAAGCTGCACCAGCATGGCTGGCTGACCTGGCGGGCGGGCTCTACTTGCCCGCCGCAGCCGGCGTGTTCAGGATCTTGATCACCTTGTCGGTGATGTCGACACGTGCGCTGGCGAACACCACTTCCTGAAGGATGAGGTCGTACTTCTCGGTCTCGAAGATCTGGCGGATGGCGCGGTTGGCGCGCTCGACCACGGCGGCCAGCTCTTCGTTGCGGCGCTGGTTCAGGTCTTCCTGGAACTCGCGACGCTTGCGCTGCAGGTCGCGGTCTTGCTCGACCAGCTCACGCTGGCGCCGCGTGCGTTCGCTTTCCGACAGCGTCGGCGCGTCCTTCTCGAGCTTGTCGGCCGAGGCCTTGAGCTTGGCAGCCGCATCGTTCAGCTCGCGCTCCCGCTTGCTGAACTCGGCCTCGAGCTTCTTCTGCGCGGCTTGCGCCGGCAGCGCGTCGCGCAGCACCTTCTCGCTGTTGACGTAGCCGATCTTCAGTTCCTGCGCCACGGCGGGGCCTGCGGCGACAGCGGCAATCGAGGCGATGGCGAGCCACCGAGAGAAGGTAACGGCGGAGAAACCCCGCATGGCGAACGTCTTCATCAGAACGCAGTCCCGATCTGGAATTGGAAACGCTGGATTCTATCGTTGCGCTGCACGCGCAAGGGCTTGCCCCAGCTCAGTTTCAAGGGGCCGACCGGCGAAATCCAGGACAGGCCGGCGCCGGCAGAGGAGCGGATCGACGCGGCCGTGATGGCCTCGTCCTCGCGCCACACGTTGCCGGCGTCGACGAAGGCGAAGATGCGCAGCGAGCGGTCGTTGCCGGTACCCGGCACCGGGAAGTACAGCTCGGTGCTCGCGTTCAGGCGCTTGGCACCACCGATGTAGGCGCCGGTGGGGTCGATGACACCGAGTGAATTCTGCTCGAATGTCCGCACGGTGCCCAGGCCGCCGCCATAGAAGTTCTTGAACACCGGAAAGGGCTTGCCGCCAAGGCCTTTGCCGACTCCGATCTCGGCGTTGAAGCCCACCGACATGCGCAGCGGCAGCGGCCAGAACTCCTGGTATTGGGCGTTGGTGCGCAGGTAGCGCACATCGCCGACGAAGGCCCATTCGACGTTCAGCCGCTGGTAGCGCCCCGCCGTCGGCACCAGCACGCTATCGCGCGCATCGCGCGCCCAGCCCAGCGTCAGCGGGAATGAGTTGGTCCTGTTGCCGTAGAGCGTGCGGTAGTTCAGGTACGACAGCGGGATGCCCGTGGAGGCGCCGATCTCGGTGCGTTCGAAGCCCAGGCCGAGGAAGACGGTGTCGTACTCGGAGAACGGGATGCCGAAGCGCACGGCGGCGCCGGGCGTCTTGAGGTTGTAGGTGTCGCCCAGGCTGTTGATGGGACGGCTGGTGCGGTAGAAGACGTCGATGGCGCGCGAGATGCCGTCAACCGTCCAGTAGGGGTCGACCGTGCTCACCACCACCGTGCGGTTGTACCGGCTGGTGTTGAGCTCGATGCCCAGGTAGTTGCCGGAGCCGAAGGCGTTTTCCTGCTTCACCGAGGCGGTGAAGGTCAGCTTCTCGGCGTTGGAATAACCCGCGCCGACGAGCAGGTTGCCGGTGGGCTTCTCGACGACGTTGACGACGAGATCGACCTGGTCGGGCGCACCCGGCACCTCCTTGGTCTCGATGTCGACGTTTTCCTTGAAGTAGCTCAGACGCTCGACGCGCTGCTTGCTGAGCTTGATGAGGCCGCCGTCGTACCAGGCGCCCTCGAGCTGGCGGAACTCGCGGCGCACGACCTCGTCGCGCGTGCGGGTGTTGCCGGCCACGTCGATGCGGCGCACGTAGACGCGGCGCTGCGGTTCGGCGGTGAAGACCACCGAGACCTGACCGGTGGCGCGGTCGATCTCGGGCCGCGTGTCGACACGCGCGAAGGCGTAGCCGTAGAGGCCGAAGAGATCGCTGAAACGCTTGCTGGTCTCGGTGACCGCATCGCCGCGGTAGGGCTGGCCCGGCCGCAGCAACACGAAGGCCTGGAACTCGTTTTCCTTGCCCAGGTAGTCGCCCTCCAGGCGCACCGAGGTCACGGTGTAGGGCTGGCCTTCCTTGATCGAGATGGCCACCGAGATCGTCTGCTTGTCGGGCGAGATCGTGACCTGCGTGGACTCGATCGTGAACTCGAGGTAGCCCCGGTTCACGTAGTAGGCGCGCAGCTTCTCCAGGTCGGCATTGAGCTTGGTGCGCGAGTAGCGGTCGGTCTTGCTGTACCAGGTGAACCAGCCCGTGGGCGTGAGCTCGAAGAGGTCGAGCAGCGTGCGCTCGCTGAACACGGTGGCGCCGGCGATGCGGATGTCGGCGATCTTCGCCGCGTCGCCCTCGGTCATCGTGAAGGTGACGTTGACGCGGTTGCGCTCCAGCGGGGTGATGGTCGTCACCACCTCGGCGCCGTAGAGGCTGCGGCTGA
>PNKD01000181.1 GCA_013822265.1 Leptothrix sp. (in: b-proteobacteria) | reverse complement strand
GCACAAAAAGGCAGCAGGGCAGGTTGTTCACCTGGCTCAGTTTTGGGTCGGCACTACCCTCAAAAGTGGCTCAGTTTTCGGTCGGCGCCAACAGGCAGCTGCCCATCGGCGCTGCGCATCGGCTCCTGCCCGTCGTAGGCCAGCACGGCGTCGCGGTGTTCGATGTTGCCGTAGTCGTGGATCACGGGCTCGGCCACGGTGGCGCTGCCGGTGGCGCGCAGGTGCCACTGCAGGTAGCCTATCCACAGCACCAGTTCGGCCAGCGCCGCCGCGCGTTCGTTGATCTCTATGCCCAGCAACTGCTGCGGCGTCACCGTCTCGCCTTCCAGCCCCAGCTTGCCCTGCGTGTCGCCCAGTTCGTCGAGCTGGTTGAAGACCTCGCCCTCCAGGCGCTTCAGGTGTTCCAGCGTCACGTAGAGGAAGTTGCCGCTGCCGCAGGCCGGGTCGAGCACGCGCGTGCTGCACAGCTGGTGGTGAAAACGCCGCACCTCGGCGCGCGCCTCGGCCATCCTGTCGTCGCGCTTCTTTCCTTCCAGCGCATGCGCCTCGGTGGCCAGCAGCAGCGCCGCAGCCTGGGCCTTGGCCCAGTCGGCGCGCAGCGGCTCCACCACGGTGGGCAGCACCAGCCGTTCGACGTAGGCGCGCGGCGTGTAGTGCGCACCGAGCGCGTGGGGTTCCTTCGGGTCGAGCGCGCGTTCCAGCAGCGTGCCGATGATGGCCGGTTCCACCTCGCGCCAGCTCGATTCGGCCGCGCCCAGCAGGCCGCTGACGAGGCGCTTGTTCAGCGGCAGCACGTAGGCGTCGGCGCCGTGGCCCTTGAAGAGCTTGCCGTTGAAGCGCAGCACCTGTCTGGCCAGCGGCACGCTGAAGCTGCCGCGGTCCATGTCGGTCCACAGCGCGCGCAGCAGGTGGCGCAGGGCTTCGGAGTCGTCGCGGTGCTGGCGCAGCAGGTGCACGAAGGCGCCTTCGCCGTTGGCGGCCTTGGGCAGCAGGCCCACGTCTTCGGCGAACATGCTGAACAGGCAGCGCGTGAGGAAGGCGGCCACGTGTTCGGACGCGTGGCCCTCGGCTTCCAGGTCGCGCGACAGCAGCGCCAGCTTGGCCGCCACGTCGCGCGTGACCTGCGCGCTGACGCGGCTGGGGTCCAGCGCCATCGGGTCGAGCCACAGCGTGCGCAGGCGCTGGCGCACGGCCGGCTCGCGCAGGCGGGCCAGCGGCAGGCGGTGGCTGCGCGGGTCGGGGAAGGGCGTGTAGGTGGCGCCGCTGCGCGTGAACTCGGCGTAGAGCTCGATGACGTTGCCCACGTCCACCACCACGACGAAGGGCGGGCGGCCTTCGCCGGCGGGCAGGGCGCGGGCGTAGTTCTCGGCCTGGGTGCGGGCGCGCAGCAGCGCGTCGTCGAAAACCTTGGCGCCGGCGCCTGCCTTCACCCGCTTGGCTTCGAGCACGAAGGCGCCGCGCCTGTAGCAGTCGATGAAGCCGAAACTCTGCTGGCCGTCGCCGTGCGCGAAGGTGACGCGGCGCTCGAAGACGTAGGCGTCTTCGCCCACGTCGTCGTTGGCGGGCTCGGGCCGCGGCACGCCCAGCAGGGCGCACAGGTCGGTGATGAACGGCTGGCAGTTCGCGCGTTCGGTACCGCTGGCGTTCGCCCAGCGCGCTATGAACGGTTCGATGTCGTCCTGTTCTGCCGTCGATCGATCATAGGGGGCAGCGGTGCTGGGCCCAGTGCAAGCCTTCGTTGCGGGATGCATGACTCACCGGCGCCGGCGCGGGCGCACAATCGTTGCCGCGATGGAACTTCACCCCCTGCTCAAGACGACAGCGCTGGTGGCCCTGCTGGCCGCGGCCCTGGGTGGCTGCGCCACGCGCGCGGTCGACGTCGCGCCGGTGCCTGCCAACCCGGCCGAGTTCATGACCTGGGACTGCGTGCGCATCGACGACGAGCGCGACCGCGTGCAGCAGCGCGCCACCGACGTGGCCTGGTCGGTGGACGAGCGTGTCGGCAACAACATACTGGCGCTGGGGGTGGGGGTCATGGTGTTCTGGCCGGCGCTGTTCGCGATGCGGCCCGATGGCCTGGAGGCCGCCGACCTGGCGCGGCTGAAGGGCCGCTACGAGGCGCTGGCGCGAGCTTCGCACGACAAGGGCTGCCCGCCGCCCCCCGAGGGTCCGTCGCCGTCGCTTGCCGCCGTGCTGCCCATCGCCGTGGGCGAGCGGCTGGTGTACGAAGACCGCACCGACGCCCGCGGCCCGGCACTCGAGTGGAAACTGGCGGTGACTGCGCTGCGCCGCGGCGAGACCGAGTACCGCGGCGCGGCGGCGGGCGCGGCAGCCGACGGCGACGGCCTGTGGCTGCAGGATCGCTCGGGCAACATCGTGCAGGCCCCCGACGGCGCGCTGCTGTGGCCGCGCCTGTTGCGTGCCGACGTGGGCCTGGGCGCCGTGACGGCGGGCGAGATCCGCGTCGTCGGCGACCCGATGGCACGCGCCCGCATGCGCGGCCAGGTGGTGGCGGTGGGGCCGCAGAGCGTGGCTGGCCGCCACTTCGACGCCGCCGTCGTCGAACTCTTCGGCGACGCGCTGCGTGGCGACGCCAGCACGCGCGTCGATGGCGTCATCGTCATCGACCGCGTCAGCGGCGTGCTGCTGCGCCTGGACTTGCGCAGCGCGCATGGCAGCTTCTCGCTGCAGCGCCGCCTGGTGCGCGTCGAGCCCGCGGGCTGACACACACATCTTTACGCCGCGCGCACAGGGCCGATACCGGCGCCGCGCAGCATTCATTCCATCGTCAACCCACCAGGAAGAGCCAGATGGACACCCGCACAATCACTTCGATTCTCAGTCCGGCACGCCACCCCATGCGCGCGGCGCTGGCCACCGCCTGTGTCGCCCTTGCGGCCACGTTCGCCCAGACCCCCATCGCGCACGCGGCCGGCGGTGACGGCACCGGCCCGGCCGGGGGCGCTGGCATGGGCCCCGGCACGGGCATGATGGCCTGCGGCGGCACCGGCATGGACCATCACGGGCCGCGCGGCGGCATGGGCCCGGACGGCGGCCTCGGGATGGGGCCCTACGGTGCGCGCGGAATGGGGCCAGACGGCGCGCGTGCCATGGGCCGCATGCTCGACCTCGCCAAGGCCACGCCGGAGCAACGCGCCCAGATCCAGAAGATCGCCGACGCGGCGCGTGCCGACATGGCCGCCCAGCGCGAAGCGAGCGGCCAGCTGCACGCGCAGAGCCGCGCGATCTTCACGCAGCCCACGATCGACGCGCGCGCGGCCGAGGCGCTGCGCCAGCAGATGCTGGCCCACCATGACCAGGCCAGCAAGCGCATGCTGCAGATGCGCCTGGACATGGCGGCCGTGCTGACGGCCGAGCAGCGCAAGCTCATCGCCGAACGCATGACGCAGCGCTTCGAGATGATGCAGCGCCATCGCAGCGAGCGTGCCGCGCTGGGCGGCGCACCCGGCCGCTGAAGCCTGGGGTGGGGCGGGCATCGCGGCGGCGGCCGGGCCCGGTTATGCTGGCCCTGCCGCCGCCGCGGCCCACTGCATCCACCCCGCACGCTGACCGATGAGCCGCCTGCTCCTGATCGACGACGACACCCGCCTCACCGAGATGGTGGGCGGCTACCTGCGCCACAACGGCTTCGAGGTCGACACCGCGGCCACGCTGGCGGCCGGGCGCGAGCAGCTCAGGCACGCCCAGCACGACGCACTGTTGCTCGACTTGATGCTGCCCGACGGCGACGGCCTGGACTTCACGCGCGAGCTGCGCGCCGAGCCGCGCACGCGGCGCCTGCCGCTGCTGATGCTGACGGCGCGTGGCGAGCCCATGGACCGCATCGTCGGCCTCGAGCTCGGCGCCGACGACTACTTGCCCAAGCCCTTCGAGCCGCGTGAACTGCTGGCACGCGTCAAGGCCCTGCTGCGCCGCGCCGCGCCCGATGTCGGCGAAGACGAGGTGCTGCGCTTCGGCCGCCTCGAGGTCGACCTCGGTGCACGCCAGGCGCGGCTGGCCGGGGCGGTCTGCGACCTCACCAGCCACCAGTTCGAGCTGCTCATGGTGCTGGCGCGCGCACCCGGGCGCGTGCTGTCGCGCGACCAGATCATGGACATGCTCAAGGGCCACCCGCTGGAGGCCTTCGACCGCAGCATCGACGTGCACATCTCGCGCATCCGTGCCGTCATCGAGGACGATCCGAAGAACCCCAAGCGTGTGCTGACGGTGCGCGGCGCCGGTTACGTGTTCGCCAAGAAACAAGACCTCGCATAGCGGCCGTGGCGCCGCAGCGCGAACTGCGCCGCCGGCCATCGCACGCTGCACTGCGCCTACCCGCCCATGCGTTCGCTCTACCTCCGCATCTACCTCACCGTCGTCGCCGCGCTGGCGCTGTTCGCGGTGGTCTCGGGCTGGGTCGTGCAGTACCACCTCGAGAGCCAGCGCGAGGAGCAGCGCGCAGCGATGCAGGTCGCCATGCGCGACCGTGCCGAGGCCTGGGGCGACCTGCTGCAGCGCGCCATGCCGGCGGCCGACGCGCCCGCGGCCGAGCAAGTGGCGGCGCTGCGAGAGTGGTCGCAGCGCCTGCGCCTGCCGATGGCGCTGGACGACGCCCAGGGCCAGCGCCTGGGGGCCTCGGACAGCTTCAATCGCCGCGCCGCCGAGGCCGGCCCGATGGCGGGGATGACCGGCATGGCCGGCATGCCCGGCATGGGCGGCATGGGCGGCGGCCGCGTTCAGCCCATCCGTTTCGACGACGGCCGCACGCTGTGGTTGCCGCGTCTGCATGCCATGCGCGGCCCCGGCGGTGCGCGCGGTGGTGAGCCCCGCGCGCCCTGGCCACCGCAGCGCGCGTGGCCCGACGGCCTGGGCCTGCTGCTGTTGCTGGTGGTGCTCTTCCTGGCCGTGGCCGGCGGCGCCTGGCCGGTGGTGCGGCGGCTGACGCGCCGGCTCGAGTCGCTCAAGCAGGGCGTCGAGGCCTTCGGCGCCGGTGCGCTGCACCAGCGCGTGGCCGAAGACGGTCGCGACGAGGTGGCCGCGGTAGGCGCCAGCTTCAACCGCGCCGCGGCACGCATCGAGGCGCTGCTGCGCTCGCACCAGAGCCTGCTGGCCAACGCCAGCCACGAACTGCGTTCGCCGCTGGCGCGGCTGAAGATGGCCGTGGCCATGATCGAAGACGCCGCGCCGGCGCAGCGCGAGGCCTTGCGCCGGGAGATCCACACCGACATCGCCGAGCTCGACGCGCTGGTCGAAGAGGTGCTGCTGGCCAGCCGCCTCGACGCCAGCACGCCGATGGCCCCGCGCGAGACCGTCGGCCTGCTGGCGCTGGCCGCCGAAGAGGCCGCGCGTGTCGGCGCCACCGTGACGGGCGACGACGTCCAGGTGCACGGCGACGAACGCCTGCTGCGCCGCGCGGTGCGCAACCTGGTGGAGAACGCCCGCCGCTACGGTGGCCGTGAGATCGAGGTGCTGGTCGCACCGCGGCCCGGCGGTGGCGCCGAACTGCGTGTCAACGACCGCGGCCCGGGCGTGCCCGAGGCCTACCGCGAGCGCATCTTCGAGGCCTTCTTCAGGCTGCCTGGCCACGCCGAGCGCGAAGGCGGTGTCGGCCTCGGCCTGAGCCTGGTGCGGCAGATCGCCGAGCGTCACGGCGGGCATGTGCGCTGCGAGCCGCGCAGCGGCGGCGGCAGCTGTTTCGTGCTCGAGCTGCCGGGCTGAGCCTCAGCGGCCGTTCAGGGCCCGCGCGATGGCGGGCAAGAGGTCTTCGAGCACATGCTGCTTGCGTATCAGCTCGCGCACGCCGGCGCGGTGCGCCTGCGCCGGCAGTTCGTCGAAGATGTAGCCCGAGATCATCAGCACCGGCAGTTCGGGGCGAAGGCTCGCCAACCGCCGGCTGACGTCGAGCCCGGAGACCTCGGGCATGTGGAAGTCGGTGACCACCAGGTCGTAGGCCGTGGGCTGTTCGCGCACCGCGGCCAGGCCGGCTTCGGCACTGGTGTGGCAGCTGGGCGTGTAGCCGGCACGTTCGAGCAGGCGTTCGACCGTCAGCGCCATCACCTCGTCGTCGTCGAAGTAGAGGATGCGCTGGCCGCGGCCTGGCGCGGCCAGCGCATCGGTGGCCGCGCCAGGCTCGGCGCTGGCCGGCGCGGCCGGCTGGTCGTGCAGCGGCAGGTAGACGTCGAAGCGGCTGCCCTGGCCCGGGCTGCTGTGCACGGCGATGCCGCCGTGCAGCGAGGAGACGATGCCATGCACCATGCTCAGGCCCAGACCCGTGCCGCCCTGCGCCGAGCGTGTCGTGAAGAAGGGTTCGAACAGGCGTTCGCGCGTGGCGGCGTCTATGCCGCAACCGCTGTCGCTCACGCCGAGGCGTGCGTAGCGGCCCGCGGCCAGGCCCGCTGGCCGCGGTGGACCTTCTTCGCCGAAGGTCACCGCCTGCAGCCCCACGGTGACGGTGCCCGGCTGGCCCTGCAAGGCCTGCCAGGCGTTGGTGCACAGGTTCAGCAGCACCTGGTGCAGGCGGGTCGCGTCGGCCAGCACCTT
>PNKD01000180.1 GCA_013822265.1 Leptothrix sp. (in: b-proteobacteria) | reverse complement strand
GGGCCGTCCTGCGGCTGCACCTGCGGGCCGTGCGGCGCTTCCGGCCGGCGTTGCTGCGGCGGCACGGCCCCCTCGGGGGCCCGCGCCGGCGCTGTGGCCGGCGCCGGGTTCGCTGCCGGTGCAACAGCCGCAGGTGGCGCGCGGCGGCCACTGTCCCGGCCCTGATCCCGGCCCTGGTCCCGGCCCGAGTCCCGACCTGGGTCTCGCCACCGGTCACGCACGTCAACGTCGCGCGCGCCGCCCCTGTGATCGTCCCTGCGCTCGTCTCGGCGCTCGTCTCGGCCGTCGTCGCGCCGCTCTGCCGGCCTCTCGTCACGCACGATGGGCGGCACACGCACGGGGCGCGGTTCGGGTGCCGCCTCGGGCGCGGGCATGGGGCCGCGCTGTGCGCCGCCCGGCACCGGCTGCGGGCCGCCCAGCATCTCGCGCGCCGGTGAACGATCGGGCAGCGGCCGCCGCTCGGTGCGCACACGCTCGGGCGCGGGCGGCGGCGGCAGCACCGCCACCGGTGCGCGCGGGCCGTGTTGGGCATCGCGCGGCAGTTCCACCACACCGCGGGCCACGGGCTGGCGCCGTACCAGCACGTCGCGCGGCACCACCGTCACGCCACGGGGCACGCCCTGGTTGCCATAGCTGATGGGGCCGGTGGGCACCTGCCGCGGCGGGTGGTTCCAGTGGTACTTGGGCGTCGGGTTGACGCGCTCGACGTAGCCGGGCGACACGCGGTAGTGCGGCCGGTAGACCTCACGCGGGGCCAACGGCACCCAGCCCACGGTGGGGCCGCCGAGTTGCACCGACACCCCCCAGCCGCTGCCGCCTATCCAGGCCACCAGCGCCGGCGCATAGACCGGGCGGGCCACGTAGGCGCCCGGCACCCAGTACCAGCGCCCGTGCCAGGTCACCCAGCGGCCGTAGTGGAAGGGCGCAAAACCCCAGGGCGCGTCGTCTATCCAGGTCCAGCCCCAGGGCGCGACCCAGGTCCAGCGGCCGTAGCGGTAGGGCGCCCAGTCGTCGGCCACCTGCGTGGGCAGCCACAGCGCGCCGTACTCGGGGTGCTGCTCCCAACGGCCGTAGCGGTCGAGGTCTTCGGCGCCGGTCATCTCGGGCGAGACGTAGCGCTCGGCGGCCAGGCGTACCTCGCGGCCGTCCTCGGCCAGCACCCCGTCGGCAAAGCGGTCGTCGGGCATCGCGATCCAGGCCTGGCGCAGGCCGCCGCTGCCGTCGCGCCGCGCGACGCGGTAGAGCTCGGCGCGCTGGCCCTCGCCCACCAGCAGCCCGGCGCCGTCGCCGCAGCGCAGCAGGCCGCGCCAGCTGCCGGCCCGCGTGACGTCGTCGTCGCGGTCGATGCGGTAGTGGCCCTCGCGCTGCGGCAGGCAGCGCGTCTCGGCGGTGACGACCTCGACCTCGTCGGCCACCTCGCGCGAGCGCACGCGCAGCGCCAGGCTGCCGCTGTGCAACTGGAACACCAGGCGCTCGTCGTCCAAGCGCAGCACCTCCAGTTCGCTGTCGCCGGCCAGCCGCAGCACGGTCGAGCCGACACGCAACTCGGCGCGCGCACCGCGCGCGGTGGCGAGGCGGTCGCCGCCGGTGAGCGGCCGGTTGCGGTCGGCGTCGGCCCACTGGCCGGCGTCGTCGTCCCACCACGACACCGCGCCGCTGAAATCGGCCAGCCGGCCGACGCGGCCCGGCGGATCCTGCTGGGCCTGGACCGGCGCCGCCAGCAGCATCGCCAGCAGGGCCAGGGCCCACAAGGCAGCGGTCATCGGCAGTCGAAGGGCCCGCTCGGAGAAGCGAAGGAGGTTCTTCATTGCGAGTCAACGTGCGGTACGCCGATGTCGATGACCGGCGCGATGTAAAGGAAGGTGGCTTGCAGGCCGCATCCCAGCGGTGCCAGCCGGCTGCAGCCTCAGTCGTCCGCCGCCGGGTCGAGTTCGGGGAACAGCACGCTGGTGTAGCCGAATTTCGTCATGTCGCTCATGCGCGTGGGGTAGAGGCGGCCGACGAGGTGGTCGCACTCGTGCTGCACGACGCGGGCGTGGAAGCCCTCGGCCTCGCGCTCGATCAGCCGGCCCTGCACGTCGTAGCCGGTGTAGGCGATGCGGCTGAAGCGCGGCACCACGCCGCGCAGGCCGGGCACCGACAGGCAGCCCTCCCAGCCGTCGACGAGCTCGTCGTCCAACGGCCTGATCACGGGGTTGATGAGCACCGTGCTGGGCACCGGTGGCGCGTCCGGATAGCGCACGTTGTGCGTGCAGCCGAAGATCACCAGCCGCAGGTCGACGCCGATCTGCGGCGCCGCCAGGCCGGCGCCATTGGCCGCGGCCATGGTCTCGAACATGTCGGCCACCAGCGCATGCAGCTCGGCGGTGTCGAAGGCCTGCACCGGCTGCGCCACGCGCAGCAGGCGCGGGTCGCCCATCTTCAGGATCTCGTGCACGGTCATGACGGCATCGCCTCGCTGTCGGTTTCGGGTTCGAGGGTCTCGATCTCGCGCAGCACCTGCGCCACGCGCGCCGGCACCGAGCCGCCGACGCTGAGATACGGCACGCCCTGGGCCTGCAGCTGCATCAGCGTCCAGGCGTGCTGCTCGGCACGGAAGCCCTCGTCGCGCCGGCAGCCGTCCTGCACGAAGTCGAAGTCGGGCTCGCAGACCACCGTCAGGTCGTAGGCCCGGCGGGCCAGCGCCTGCAGTTCGGGCGGCGCCTGGCCGTGGTCGTGCAGGCAGTACTGCAGCGTCGTCAGCGGCGTCGTGTCGCAGACCACCCAGCCGCCGCGCTGCGCCGCCGCGGCGTCTTCGAGCTCGACCTGGTGGTGCGCCACGTGCAGCAGTTCGGCCACGTCCAGCGTGTGGCGCAGCCGCTCCCACAGTTCGCGCCCGTACTCGGGCACCCAGGCCGTGTGCAGGGTGTCGGCCAGCGCCATCGCCAGCGTCGTCTTGCCGCTGCTCTCGCCGCCCAGCAGCGCCAGGCGGCGCGCCGGTGGGCCGTCTGGCGCGTCAGGTCTGGCCATCGATCAACGCCCGCAGGCCGGCCTCGTCGAGCACGGGCACACCCAGTTCGCGCGCCTTGTCGAGCTTGCTGCCGGCCTCAACGCCTGCGACGACCCAACTCGTCTTCTTCGACACCGAGCCGGCCACCTTGCCGCCTGCGGCCTCGACCAGCGCCTTGGCCTCGTCGCGCGTCAGCGTGGGCAGCGTGCCCGTCAGCACCAGCGTCTGGCCGGCCAGCGGCTGCGGGCCCTTGTCGGGCGCTTCGCCATCGTGCTCGGGCCAGGTGATGCCGGCGGCGCGCAACTGCTCGACGACTTCGACGTTGTGCGGCTGGTCGAAGAAGGTGCGGAGGCTCTGCGCCACCACCGGGCCGACGTCGTTCACCTCGCGCAACTGCTCGGCGCTCGCGGCCATCAGGCGGTCGAGCCCGCCGAAGTGCCTGGCCAGGTCCTTGGCCGTCGTCTCGCCGACATGGCGTATGCCCAAAGCGTAGAGAAAACGCGCCAGCGTCGTGGCCTTGCTCTTGTCCAGCCCGGCCAGCAGGTTGGCGGCACTCTTGTCGGCCATGCGCTCCAGCGCGCTCAACTTTGCCATGCCCAGCGTGTACAGCTCGGGCACGGTGCGGATCAGCCCACCGTCGACGAGCTGGTCGACGAGCTTGTCGCCCAGGCCCTCGATGTCCATGGCGCGGCGGCCGGCGAAGTGCAGCAGCGCCTGCTTGCGCTGCGCGGCGCAGAACAGCCCGCCGGTGCAACGGTGGTCGATGCCGCCGCGCTCGCGCAGCACGGCGCTGCCGCACACCGGGCAGGCACGCGGCATGCGGAAGTTGGGCACGTAGGGCGCGCGCGCGCCTTCGCCCACGCGGCCCACGACCTCGGGGATGACGTCGCCGGCGCGGCGCACGATCACCGAGTCGCCCACGCGCACGCCCTTGCGGCGCAGCTCGAAGACGTTGTGCAGCGTGGCGTTGCTGACCGTCGTGCCGCCGACGAACACCGGCTCCAGCTTGGCCACCGGCGTGAGCTTTCCGGTGCGGCCGACCTGAATCTCGATGGCGTTCAACCGCGTCATCTGCTCCTGCGCCGGGTACTTGTGCGCCACGGCCCAGCGCGGCTCGCGCGTGACAAAACCCAGGCGCTGCTGCAGCGCCACGTCGTTGACCTTGTAGACGACGCCGTCGATGTCGAAGGGCAACTGATCGCGCCGCGTGCCCATGGCCTGGTGGAAGACCGACAGGCCCTCGGCGCCCTGCACCACGGCGCGGTCGGCGCACACCGGCACGCCCAAGGCCGCCAGCGCGTCCAGCGTGAGGGCATGCGTCGGTGGCCGCCGCCAGCCCCGCACCTCGCCCAGGCCGTAGGCGAAAAAGCTCAGCGGGCGCTGCGCGGTGATCGCCGGGTCGAGCTGGCGCACGGCGCCGGCGGCGGTGTTGCGCGGGTTGATGTAGGTCTTCTCGCCCTTGTCGCGCTGGCGCTGATTGAGGCGCTCGAAGTCGTCGCGGCGCATGTAGACCTCGCCGCGCACTTCCAGCACCTCGGGCAGGGCATCGTCGCCGTCCTGCAGGCGCAGAGGGATCTGGCCCACCGTGCGGATGTTCTGCGTCACGTCCTCGCCGGTCTCGCCGTCGCCGCGCGTGGCCGCCTGCACCAGCACGCCGGCCTCGTAGCGCAGGTTGATGGCCAGGCCATCGAACTTCAGCTCGGCGCTGTACTCCACGGGCGGGGCCTCGGGCGGCAAGGCCAGTTCGCGCCGCACGCGTTCGTCGAAGGCCAGGGCACCGGCCGTGGTCGTGTCGGTCTCGGTGCGGATGCTGAGCATGGGCACGGCGTGGCGCACCGGCGTGAAGCCCTCGAGCACGCGCCCGCCGACGCGCTGGGTGGGCGAGTCGGGCGTCAGCAGCCCGGCCTGCGCAGCCTCCAGCGCCTGCAGTTCGGCGAACAGGCGGTCGTACTCGGCGTCGGGTATCTCCGGCGCGTCGAGCACGTGGTAGCGGTGGGCGTGGTGGTGCAGCAGGGCGCGCAGTTCGGCGGCACGTGCAGCGGGGTCTTGGTCGGCCATGGGCGGGATTGTCCCGCAGCTGCCGGCCCGTTCAACGCGCCGGCGTGGCCATGCGGCAGCGGCGAAAGCTCACACCCTCGAACTCGGCCAGCGGCCGCTCCGGCACCACGAGGCCTGCGCGCGTGAACAGCGGCTCGCTCAAAGGTGTGGCCCGGCACGAGAACGCCGTCAGCCCGCGCGCCTGGGCGTCGGCCATTGCGTGCGCCGGCAGCGCCGTGCCGAGGCCGCGGCGGCGAGTCGGAATGGCGGACTGGCGCTCAACTGAACAGCCGCCGCGCCGCCGCCGTGCCTGCGGCCAGGCCCAGTGCCTCCAGGCGCGAGTAGATCTCGTCGAGCTCCTGGCCGATGGCGGCAAAGGCATGCAGCGAGATGGCTTCGCCGTGGTCGTCCACCGCCGTGGCATCGAGATCGTCGGCCAGCCGCTTGCCCATCAGGTGCCAGGCCGGATAGGGCTCGGTGGTTGCCGGCGTCTGCGGCACGTCCAGCGTCAACATGCACTGGCGTACCGCGGCGGCCTGCGGGTTGTCGCCCATCGCCGCCAGCGCGGCTTGCGCATCGACCGACAGCACCAGCACCGGCGGCGCGCCCTCTTCTTCCGAAGGCAGCACCATGCGGCCGTGCACCGCCCCCGGCACCAGGCCCTGGCGCGCCGCCACCTGCTGCACGAAGGGCACCGACCAGGCCACGCCGTTGGTGCGCAGCGTGACGGTCAACTGCACGTCCAGCGGGCTGGCCAGCGCGTCGAGCTCACGCGCGCGGGCCACCACCTCCAGCATGTCGGGCGGGTCGGTGCTGGCGCCCACGGCGTCGGCGTAGTCCTGCACCTTCTGCACGAACTCCGAGTACTCGATCTCGGTCAGCGGGCCGCCGCGGCTGGCCAGTTGCACGCCGGCCAGCAGCTCGCCGTAACGGCGGCCGGGCTGCAGCGTCTCCCAGGCGCCGGTCTCGGTGTCCAGGCCCTCGACGTAGAAGGGTTTGCCGCCGGCGCGCCGGCTCGGCGGCAGGTGCTGCAAGGCCATGTCGCCGCTGATGGGGCTGTCCAGCGCCAGCGGCACCAGGGCGTCGATCAGCGCGTCGAGCCGGGGCGTGCGCCGCGGCGGCTGGCGCAGCGCAGCGGGCTCGGCCTCGACCGCGGCCAGCGCGCCATCCATCGACGGCTCGACACGGTCGGCGGCGGGTTCGGCCGCGGGCGATGCCCGACGTGCCGCGCGGCGCATCGACCACCAGCCGTGCAGCGCCAGCGCCAGCAGCACCACGCCGCCGAACAGCGCCAGCGCGGTGCCGAGGCTCAGCCCGCCCATGGGCTCACGCCACTTCGGCCATGCCGACCGCGGCTTCCATGTCGACGGCGACGATGCGGCTGACACCCTGCTCCTGCATCGTCACGCCGATCAGCTGTTCGGCCATCTCCATCGCGATCTTGTTGTGGCTGATGAAGAGGAACTGCGTGCCCTTGCTCATCTCGGTGACGAGCTTGCGGTAGCGCTCGGTGTTGGCGTCGT
>PNKD01000179.1 GCA_013822265.1 Leptothrix sp. (in: b-proteobacteria) | reverse complement strand
CGATTGATCAGGAATGGTTGATCAAGATGATGGAGCAACGGATAGGCGACGGGCGAGTCATACGGCTGTTGCGCCGCTGGCTGCGCGCGGGGGTTCTGGAGGACGGGAAGTACAGCGTCGGCGAGCAGGGCACGCCCCAGGGAGCGGTGATCTCACCGCTGCTGGCCAACGTGTACCTGCACTACTTGTACGACCTGTGGGCCAGGCAATGGCAGAAGCGACAAGCCAAGGGCCAGATGGTCACGGTGAGGTATGCCGATGATTTTGTGGTGGGCTTTGAGCACGAGGCTGATGCAAGGCGATTCTGGGACGAACTGCGACGGCGGCTGGAGGTGTTTGGGCTGGAACTGCACGGGCTCAAGACTCGGCTGCTGGAGTTTGGGCGCTTTGCGGCGATCAGGCGAGAGCGGCAGGGGCTGGGCAAGCCAGAAACGTTCAAGTTCTTGGGGTTTGTATTCATCTGCGGGCGAAGCCGGGCAGGGGGCTTCCAACTCAAGCGCAAGAGCCGGTCGGACCGGATGCGCGGGAAGCTGCAGGAGATCAAGGCCGAATTACGCAGGCGGATGCATCAGCCGGTGGCCCACCTGGGGCGCTGGTTGAGGCAGGTGGTGCAGGGCTACAACGCATACCACGCGGTGCCAACTCACCTAAGGGCAATAGGAACCTTCCGACATCACGTGGCCGACCTGTGGAGGCGCACGCTCTCGCGGCGCAGCCAGCGGGCTCAGGTCACGTGGGAGAGGATGGACCGCCTACTGGCTCGATGGTTGCCAACCCCAAGGATTCTTCATGCTTGGCCAGAGCGACGACTTGCCGTCAACTAAACCGAACTTTGACCCCCTGATCTGGCCGTAACCCAGTATTCATGCGGGTTTCGGCCTTTTTCCTTCTCAGATGTGTACCCATGTAATATGTCGATATTCTGTTGATTTGCTCTGCCGAATCTGTTATCTTCGATGGCCATGTACATCGAGTCCGTCCCCAACCGCGACTCTCCCCCCGCGGTCCTCCTGCGCGAGTCCTACCGAGAGGACGGCAAGGTCCGCAAGCGCACCTTGGCCAACCTGTCGTGCCTGTCCGCCGAGGTGATCGAGGGCTTGAAGGTGCTCTTGCGTGGTGGCGTGGCCGTACCCAGTGCCGATTCGGTCTTCACGGTCGAGCGCAGCCTGCCGCATGGCCACGTGGCAGCCGTGCTTGGCGCGGCTCGTGGCTCAGGCTCTTCGGCTTGGTTCGGCTCGGCCCCGCAGGATCTGCAGCCCGTGCTGCAGGCCATGCTGGTGGCCCGCCTGCTGGAGCCTGCCTCCAAGCTGGCCACGCACCGCATGCTGCATGACGACACGGCCACGTCTTCGCTGGGGCGCGTGCTGGGCGTAGACCAGTGCAGCGCCGACGACCTGTACCGGGCACTGGACTGGCTGCACGAGGCGCAGCCCGCCATCGAGCGGCGCTTGGCGCGCCAGCATTTGCTGGGCAGCACGCTCGTGCTGTACGACCTGACGTCGACTTGGTTGACTGGGCGTTGCTGCAAGCTGGCCGCACGTGGGCATTCGCGCGACGGCAAGCGCGACGACCCGCAGATCGTCTTCGGCCTGGTGTGCACCGCCGAGGGCTGCCCGATCTCGGTGGAGGTGTTCAAGGGCAATACCGCGGACCCGGCCACGGTGGGTGCCCAGGTGGTCAAGCTCAAGGAGCGCTTTGGCATCGAGCGAGTCGCCTGGGCGGGCGACCGCGGCATGCTGACATCGGCGCGCATCGAGCAGGTCCTCAAGCCTCAGGGCATGGACTGGGTCAGCTCCTTGCGTGCGCCGCAGATCGCGCAACTGGCGGCCGAGCACGGCCCCTTCCAGCCTTCGCTGTTCGACGAGCGCAATCTGCTGGAGCTGACCAGCCAGCACTTCCCCGACGAGCGGCTGGTGGTGTGCCGCAACCCGCTGCTGGCCGAGGAGCGCGCGCGCAAGCGGCTGGACCTGCTGGCAGCTACCGAGGCTGATCTGGCCAAGATCGCCGCGGCCACGCAGCGCGCGCGCAACCCGCTGCGCGGCGAGCAAGCCATCGCGCTGCGTGTGGGGCGTGTCATCGAACACTTCCACATGGCCAAGCACCTGGCGCTGACGATCACGGACACCAGCTTGAGCTGGACCCGCAAGCACGACGCCATTGCTGCGGAGGCTGCGCTGGACGGCCTGTACGTGATCCGCACCAGCCTGTCCAAGGACAAGCTCGACGCGAACGCGGCGGTGGGTGCGTACAAGAGCCTGGCCCATGTGGAACGGGCCTTCCGCTCGATGAAGACGGTCGACCTGAACGTGCGACCGGTCTTCCACTACAACGAGCAGCGCGTGCGCGCGCATGTCTTCCTGTGCATGCTGGCGTACTACGTGGAGTGGCACATGCGCCAGCGCCTCAAGCCCATGCTGTTCGATGACGAGTATCTCGACGAGGCCAGCGCCAGCCGCGCTTCAGCCGTGGCCAAGGCCGTTCGATCGGAACAGGCCAAGACCAAGGACGCGAGCAAGCGAGCCGAGGATGGCTTGCCTTTGCACAGCTTCAGAACCCTGCTCAAGGACTTGGCCACCTTGACCTACAACATCACGCACACGGCGCTCAATCCCCAGGCCAAGATCACCCTCACTACTAGGCCCACGCCGCTACAGGACAAGGCCTTCAAACTGCTTGGACTGAATCCCGCCTGTACCCAGTAACGGCACCCCGCGGATCGACAAAGATCAACGCGGACACGGAGTTACGTTCAGGCGGCGGCCGAAGTTCGGGTTAGCCGGCTTGCGGCTGCCCAGCGGCCAGTCGGCGCGCATTTGCACTTCCGTCTGGCCGGCGCGGCGGCTGTAGTTCGGCGCGGCGCCGGCATGGAGCGTGAGCTGGTCGCGCGGGCAGGCGCCATCCGGCGCTGGCCTCACGCGTGCGCCGGCCGTTGGTGGGCCGGCGGCCGGCACCGCGGTGGCGATCGGCACGGTCAGCACGGTCAGCACGGTCAGCAGCAGCGCGCACCACGCGAGGCGGCTCACTTCACGATCCTCGGCCGGGCGCCGGGCCGGCCGGCGCGGCGCGCCACTTCACCCGCCACCGCCTCGAGCTGCGCGACGAGGTTCTGGCGTACCGCGAGGTTGCCTATCGACGGCGGTGGCGGCAGGCGCAGGCCGATGGTCGCCGTGTAGCTGAGGTGGGTGCGCGGGGGCCTGTCGTCGGTGTTCAGCGGCGTCAGCTCGTAGCGGCCCTCGAAGACCTCGATGGCCTTGCGCGTGAAGATGCTGCCGAGGTCGAAGCGCACGGCCTTGGCTTCGGCCACGCGCAGCGCGCGGTGCTCGATGTGCAGCAGCACCTTCATGGTCTGCGCGAACATCAGGAAGCGGAACTCGCCCTGCTGCTCGACGACCAGGCGCTCGTCGCCACCCGCCAGCGCGTGGCGCTCGCTGACGCGGCAGCTGCGGATGCCGGGCATGAAGGCCGGCAGCGCGGGGTAGTCGGTGATGGTGTCCCAGATCGTCTGCGCGTCGGCACCCAGGTCGAGCACGGCCTCGGCCTCGAACCTGCGGCCGCTGCGTCTGACCTCCACCTTCACTTCGTCTGTCATCGCGGCCTTTGCTGGGGTCACGGCGCTCGCCGCAGGCGGGCCGGCCGTGCGGCGAATTATCGGCAGCGGCGCGGCGCGCCGACTTGCGCTCCAGCAAGCCGGGCCGTGGCAGGCGGGCCTTGGGGCACACTGCCGGGAGCGACAGACAAGGGACAGACAAGGGACGCCATGGGACCGCTGCAAGGACTGCGCATCATCGAACTCGCCAGCATCGGCCCGGTGCCGATGTGCGGCATGCTGCTGGCCGACCAGGGCGCCGACGTGGTGCGCATAGACCGCATCGAAGGCAGCGGCCTGGGCGTGATGCAGCAGCCGCGCCACGACGTCAACGCGCGCGGCCGGCGCTCGGTGGCGCTGGACCTGAAGGCCGGCGCCGGCCGCGACGCCGCGCTGTGCCTGATCGCCGGCGCCGACGTGCTGATCGAGGGCCTGCGCCCCGGCGCCACCGAGAAACTCGGCCTCGGCCCGGCCGAGTGCCAGGCGCGCAACCCGGGCCTGGTCTACGGCCGCATGACGGGCTTCGGCCAGACCGGCCCGCTGGCCAGCGCGGCCGGCCACGACCTCAACTACATCGCGCTCAGCGGCGCGCTGCACGCCATCGGCGGCGCCGGCGGCAAGCCCGTGCCGCCGCTCAACCTGGTGGGCGACTACGGCGGCGGCGCCCTCTACCTCGCCTTCGGCGTCATGGCCGCGCTGTTCGAGCGCCAGCGCTCGGGGCGCGGCCAGGTGGTCGACGCCGCCATGGTCGACGGTGCGGCCTCGCTGGCGTCGCTGTTCTACGGCCTGCAGGCGGCCGGGCAGTGGGCCGCGCCGCGCGGCGAGAACCTGCTCGACGGCGGCGCGCCCTTCTACGACTGCTACGAGACGGCCGACGGCCGCTGGATCAGCCTGGCGCCGCTGGAGCCCAAGTTCTTCGCGCCGCTGGCGCGAGCGCTGGCGCTCGACGCGCGTTTCGTGCCCGGCCAGTACGACCGCCGCCTGTGGCCGGCGATGCGCACGGCCATCGCCGAGGCCGTGCGCCGGCGTTCCCGCGACGAGTGGTGCACTGCGCTGGAAGGCAGCGACGCCTGTTTCGCCCCGGTGCTGGCCTTCGACGAGGCACCGCGCCATCACCACGCGCAGGCGCGCGCGGCTTTCGTCGAGGTCGGCGGCATGCTGCAGCCGGCGCCGGCGCCGCGCTTCGGGCGCACGACCGCCGCAGCGCCGCGCCCGGCGCCCGAGATCGGCCAGCACACCGACGAAGTGCTGGCCGCCGCCGGCTTCGGCGCGGCCGAGATCGCTGCGCTGCGCGCCGCCGGGAGTGCACGATGAGCCGCCACGCCCGGGCCGATGCGCCGCCCCACCAGCTCGCCTCTGACGCCCGTGCGGCGGCTTCGCTGCTGCTGCTGCGCGACGGACCCGCCGGGCTCGAAGTGCTGATGCTGCGTCGCGCCGAACGCCCCGGCGACCGTTGGAGCGGCGCCGCCGTCTTTCCGGGCGGCGTGCTCGACAGGCGCGACCGCGATGCCCACGGCTGCTGCCTGGGCGCCGACGACGCCGGCGTCAGCCTCCGGCTTGGCCTGGCCGAAGGTGGCCTCGACTACCTCGTGGCCGCCGTGCGCGAGACCT
Source organism: Leptothrix sp. (in: b-proteobacteria) (assembly GCA_013822265.1). Taxonomy (GTDB): domain Bacteria; phylum Pseudomonadota; class Gammaproteobacteria; order Burkholderiales; family Burkholderiaceae_C; genus Rubrivivax. The sequence goes on along the minus strand of PNKD01000179.1, from coordinate 1,703 downwards.
TCGAGGAAGTCGGCCTGCTGCTGGCCGACGGGCCCGTCGACCAGCCGGCGCTGATGGCCTGGCGCCAGCGCCTGCAGGCCGGCAGCGCCGGCGTGGCCGAGCTCTGCGCCGCCACCGGGCTGAAGCTCGATCTTCGGGGCCTGGCCTACTACAGCCACTGGCTGACGCCGCCGGGCACGGCCAAGCGCTTCGACACCCGTTTCTTCGCCGCGCGGGCGCCTGAGGGCCAGCACGCCGAGGCCGACCTCGGCGAGGCGTTGGAGCTGATGTGGCTGACGCCGGCGCAGGCCCTGGACGCCGGGCGCGGGCTCAAGCTGGTGCCCGTGACCCGCGTGGTGCTGACGGAGCTTTCACGCTACGGCAGCGCGCAGGCCGCGATGGACGCCATAGGCGAACGTGGCGAGGTGCCGCTCATCATGCCGCGGCGGGCGCTCACGGCGCACGGCCCCGGCGTCGTGATGCCGCACGAGCTGCCCTATGCCGAGATCGGCCGCCTCGACCCCGAGGGTCGGGGCGACGTGCACGCCACGCTGGCGCCGGCACGCGTGGTGCGGCTGTCGCCGCGCCTGGCGCGCATCACCGCGCCCAACCCGGGCCCCATGACCGGCCCCGGCACCAACACCTACCTGGTGGGCGGCGAAGGGCGCTGGACCGTCATCGACCCCGGCCCCGAGAGCGCACCGCACCTGCAGGCGCTGCTGGCCGCGCTGGACGAGATCGGCGGGCACGTCGAGCGCATCCTCGTCACCCACACCCATCGCGACCATTCGCCCGGCGCGCGGGCGCTGGCCCAGGCCACCGGCGCGCCGGTGTGGGGGCGCGTGGCGGCGTTCGCGGCCTGGCAGGACGAAGATTTCGAGCCCGCGCACCAGCCCGTGCACGGCGAGTGCATCGACGCCGGCCCGGGCGCCACGCTGCGCGTGCTGCACACGCCCGGCCACGCCAGCAACCACCTGTGCTACCTGCTCGAGCAAGAGCGGCTGCTGTTCACCGGCGACCACGTGATGCAGGGCAGCACGGTGGTCATCAACCCGCCCGACGGCGACATGGCGGCCTACCTGCAATCGCTGCAGGCGCTGCTGGACGAGCCACTGGACTGGCTGGCCCCGGGCCACGGTTTCCTGGTGGCGCAGCCGCAGGCCGTGCTGCAGGCGCTGATCGCCCACCGCCGCAGACGCGAGGCCAAGGTGCTGGCGGCGCTGCGCCAACATGGCCCGGGTGGGGTCGAGGCGCTGGTCGCGGCCGTCTACGACGACGCGCCGGCGCACCTGCACGGCGTGGCGCAGCGCTCGCTGCTGGCCCACCTGCTGAAGCTGCAGGGCGACGGGCTGGCCGTGCGCGACGAGGCGCGCGACCGCTGGTCAGCCCGCTGAGCCTGCGGTCGCGGCGCCGGCCTCGGGCGCCGGCTGCCAGCGGCCGTCCAGCAGCAGCTGGTGCGGCCTGAACTGGGCCTTGTAGGCCATCTTCGGGCTCTGCGCGATCCAGTAGCCCAGGTAGACATGCGGCAGCTTGAGCAGCCGCGTCTGCTCGATCTGCCACATCACGCTGTAGGTGCCGTAGCTGGTGTTGGCCTCGGGCTCGTAGAAGGTGTAGACGGCCGAGATGCCGTCGCTCAGCACGTCGAGGATGGACACCATCTTCAGCGCGCCGGGCAGGCCATCGGTGCCGGGTTCGCGGAACTCGACCAGGCGCGAGTTGACGCG